>DHWM01000157.1:7102-9738 GCA_002413185.1 Actinobacteria bacterium UBA5182 | reverse complement strand
ACGACGACGCCATCCGGGCCTGCTCGCTGATCACCAAGGTCATCGCCGACGCTCTCGAGGAGGGACAGTATCTGGCGTATCAGGGCATGTCCGGGAGGACGTTCGAGCCGGAGTTCGAAGAGGAGCCCGCACCGTCCCCCTTCGAGCCCGAGCAGGGCGCGCCGGAGGAAGCACGCCGGCCGATCCATCTGTCGGAAGACGAGGCGGCGTTCTTCGGGACGAGCCTGGACGAGCCCATGGTCGAAGACGACTCCGCGGCGGTTTCGGCCACGGGGGCGGCCCCCGCCGAATCCTCGGAGAACGAAGCCGCCACCCACCCCAGTCCTGCCGGGCCGGCCGAGGGCGAGGTGGTCGAGGCAGCTCTGGACGGCGTCGCTTCGGCTGAGGCCGACGCCGACGCCGACGCCGGGGCCGGAGCCGGGGTCGGCGAGAGTGGCGCCACCACCTCCGAGGAGGGCACGCCGGCCGCGGATCAAGAGCCCGATGCGGCCGGCGCGGACGGCGAATGACCGACAAAGAGAATGAGCGTCAGGAGGACGCCATGACCGAGCCCCAGCCCATCTCCGCGGCGTTGGTGAAACAGCTCAGGGATATCACCGGAGCAGGGATGATGGACTGCAAGAAGGCGCTCACTGAGGCCACCGGCGACCTTGAGAAGGCCCAGGAGATCCTTCGAACGAAGGAGCTGGCCTCGGCCCAGAAGCGGCGGGGCCGCCAGGCATCGGAGGGCGTGGTCGAGGCGTACATCCACGGCGAGGGACGCATGGGAGTCCTGGTCGAGGTCAACTCCGAAACGGACTTCGTCGCCCGGACCGAGGAGTTCCGCCGCCTGGCCCGCCACATCGCCATGCAGATCGCGGCGAGCGATCCCCGCTGGATCACCCGCGAGGAGGTTCCCGAGGACGTCGTCGCAGGCGAACGCAAGATCTATGAGGAGCAGGCCCGTTCCACGGGCAAGCCCGACCAGGTGATCGGCAGGATCGTCGATGGCAAGCTCGAAGCGTTCTACAAGGAGACGGTTCTCCTGGACCAGCCATTCATCAAGGACGACTCGAAGACCGTGGGAGCCCTGGTCGGCGAAGTCGGGGCGAAGGTCGGGGAGAACGTGGTGGTTCGCCGGTTCGCCCGGTTCCTGTTGGGCCGAGAGGACTGATCGCGTGGCGTCGGAGATCCAGTCATCCGGATCGAACGGGCAGGTCCCGATGTATCGCCGGGTCCTGCTGAAGTTGTCCGGCAACGCCTTCGCCCTGTCCGACCACGAGTACGGCATCTCCGCGAACGCCATCCACCTGATCGCGACGCAGCTCCAGGAGATCGTGGCGATGGGCACCGAGGTGGCCGTGGTCGTGGGCGGGGGGAACATCTGGCGTGGTCGCCAGGCCCCCGGCATGGACCGCGCCAGGGCCGACTACATCGGCATGCTGGCGACGGTGATGAACGCGGTGGCGCTCCAGGACTCGTTGGAACAGCTCGGCGTCCACACCCGGATCCAAAGCGCCATCCAGATGGCCCAGATCGCGGAGCCCTATATCCCTCTGCGGGCCATCCGGCACCTCCAGAAGGGCCGGGTGGTCGTGTTCGCCGCAGGCATGGGCGTGCCGTTCTTCTCCACCGACACGACGGCGGCGCAGCGGGCCCTCGAGATCAAGGCCGAGGCCATCCTGAAGGGAACGAAGGTCGATGGGGTCTACGACTCGGATCCGCTTCTCAACCCCGACGCGGTGAAGTTCGAGACCCTCGAGTACATCGAGGTTCTCAAGCGCGGGCTGACCGTCATGGACGCCACGGCCATCTCCCTCTGCATGGAGAACCACCTGCCCATCCTGGTGTTCGACCTCCGAAAGGAAGGGAACATCAAGCGGGCCCTCCTGGGCGAGCCCATCGGCACGCTGGTCCACGCGTCCGGCCCGTAACCCGACTGGCTGCGATCTCCCGCCCCAGACGGTCCCGCGTTGGTCTTTCCCCTGGTCCAATGAGTAGGCTCTGCGGGACACGCACCGAGCAGGGGAAGAGAGCAGCGAAGAATGGCCGTTAAGGAGGTGCTTCGGGACGCCGACCAGAAGATGCGTGCGGCCGCCTCGGTGACCCAGGAGGAGCTCTCCTCGATCCGGACCGGCCGGGCCAATCCGAAGCTCATCGATCGGCTGACCGTGGAGTACTACGGAAGCCCCGTCCCCTTGAACCAGCTCGCGTCCTTCTCAGTGCCGGAGTCACGGATGCTGGTCATCCAGCCGTTCGACCGCACCGCGATGGGCTCGATCGAGAAGGCCATCATGTCCTCGGACCTCGGGCTGACGCCGTCGAACGACGGCAACGTGATCCGCCTGGCCTTTCCGGCGCTGACCGAGGAGCGCCGCCGCGACCTGGTCAAGGTGGCCCATCAGCGCGCCGAGGACGGCCGGGTCGCCGTGCGCAACGTCCGGCGCCATGCCAAGGAGACGATGGAGCGGCTGGAGAAGGACCACGACATCTCCGAGGATGACCTTCGCCGCTCGGAGAAGGAGCTGCAGCGACTCACCGACCAGTACGTCGTTGAGATCGACAAGATCCTGGCCCGCAAAGAGGAAGAGCTCGGGGAGGTCTGAGATGGCGGAAGGCGACGAGCGCTCCAACAAGTTCGAAGACCTGTTCGACGA
>DHWM01000157.1:4582-6897 GCA_002413185.1 Actinobacteria bacterium UBA5182 | reverse complement strand
CGCCGGTGGAGACCCCGGGTGCCACCGCGGGAGGGGAACCTGCCGAGACGAGGTGGCCGGACGACGTCGTCGACGTGAGCGACTCCGCCGCGGATGCCGAGGCCGGTCAACCGACCCAGTCCCAGTCCCCGGCTCCGGCCGACGCTCCCACGGCCGAGACCGCTGGACGGGATTGGGGACGGTTGAGAGACGTTCTCGGGGACGAGGACGACGAACAGGGCGACGAGTTCGACTTCCTGGGCGGAGATGACTCCTCCGCGCTGTTCGGCTATGACACCGAAGAGGATCCTCTCGCCGCGTCCGAGCCGCTCTCGGAGGCGGAGACGGGTGAGGCTCCGCACGAATTGACGGTGGAGGATCTGAAGAAGCCGCCGCCCGAATACACCGAGCTCCCCCCACCGCCGGAGGAACAGCCATCCGTCGTCGTCGCCGATCCACTTGAAGGTCCTATCGTCGGTGGGAGCGGGGGGAGCGAAGACGTGGAGGACGCTTCGTTCCCGGATGAGCTTCGCGACGAGCGAGAGATCGCGGACGTCGACGCCACGGCGGCGCAGGTGGCGGACGAGTTCGGACACACTCCAGCCGGCGTGGATGACGACCTGCTGTCCGACATCTTCGATGCCGGGCCGGATCTCGACGGGGACGTGAGCGAAGAGATGGCTGAGGAGTCGCCCCCGGAAGAGCCCCCCGAACCTCCGCCCGCGACGGTGCCCGCGTCGCGTCCCGCTGCCCGGACGGTGAAGGTGACGGAGCCCGAGGCAATGATGGGACCGACGTGGGAGGAGCCCACGTCGCGGCCGCTCACCCGGGACCCGTCCGCTCCGCACCGCGGCGGGAGGAACCTCCCGGCTGCGGTCCTGACCGCGGTGGCGTTGGCCGCCCTGGCCCTGATCTCGCTCGCCATCAACAAGGCGATCTTCGCCGTGATCGGCGGGGTGGTGGTCCTGTTGGCCCAAGCCGAGCTCTACGCGACCATGCAGCGCCGGGGTCATCAGCCCGCCACGGCGCTCGGCCTGGTGATGGGAGGCCTGATCATCGCCGGTGCCTATCTTCGCGGCGAGCCGGCCATGCTGTTCTTCGTCGTGTTCAGCCTGCTGTTCGCGTTCCTGTGGTACATGGCCGCGCCACCGAAGCTGCGGCAGGGCCTCCTGGCGCACATCGGCACCACGCTCCTGGGGGTGCTCTACGTGCCGCTCCTGGCGTCCTTCGTCCTGCTGATCCTCGGTCAGACGTCCCAGGGGCGCGGGCTGACGCTGTCGGTCCTCGGCCTGACCTTCGCCTACGATGCCTCGGCGTACTTCATCGGCTCGTTCTGGGGAAGCACACCGCTCGCTCCGACCATCAGCCCGAAGAAGTCCTGGCAGGGCCTGTGGGGCGCCACGCTCGCGACCGGACTGATCGCGGCGGCGATCCTTCCCGCCGCGGTTGGCGTGCTCTCCATCGGCAAAGCGATGGCCCTGTGGTTGATCGTCGTGGTGTTCGCTCCCATCGGGGACCTCGTCGAGTCGGTCATCAAGCGCGATCTCGGCGTAAAGGACATGGGCTCGGTGCTTCCGGGACACGGCGGGGCCCTGGACCGGATCGATTCGCTGCTGCTGGTGGCGCCGGCCGCGTTCTACCTGTTCCGGCTGATCTTCTAGCCCCTCCGCCCAAAGCCCGTGGACGGGGGTAACCTCTTCCTCTATGCGCTCGCTCTCGATCCTCGGCTCGACGGGCTCCATCGGAACCCAGGCGCTGGACGTCGTTCGGCGCAACCCCGATCGGTTCCGCGTGGTCGGCCTGGGGGCGGGCACCAGCCACGAGCTCCTGGTTGGGCAGATCCGCGAGTTCATGCCGCCGCTCGTCGCCATCTCGGATCCCGCAGCGGCCGACGAGCTGAAGCGGCATCTCGGGCCGGTGCGGGGCGTGGAGGTCCTGTCGGGACCGGAGTCCGCCGAAGCCCTGGCGCGAGAGTCCGAAGCCGACATGGTGCTGAACGCCATGGTTGGAGCGGTGGGCCTGTCGCCCTCGCTGGCCGCCCTTCAATCCGGCAAGGTCCTGGCGCTCGCCAACAAGGAGTCGCTCGTCGTGGGCGGCGAGCTGGTGATGGACCTGGTGAAGGGCGAGCCGGAGAGGCTGGTTCCCGTCGACTCCGAGCATTCGGCGCTGGCGCAATGCCTGCGGGGCGAACGACGCGACGACCTCAAGCGCGTCATCATCACGGCGTCGGGCGGACCCTTCCGCGGCTGGACCCGCGACGAGCTGTCCAAGGCGTCGGTGAAGGAGGCGCTGGCCCACCCCACCTGGAACATGGGGCCGAAGATCACCATCGATTC
>DHWM01000157.1:0-4440 GCA_002413185.1 Actinobacteria bacterium UBA5182 | reverse complement strand
CTCGAGGTGATCGAGGCGCACTACCTGTTCGGGCTGGACTACCGCCTGATCGACGTGGTGGTCCATCCTGAGTCGGTGATCCACGGGATCGCCGAGTTCACCGACGGCAGCCTGATCGCGCAGATGGCGGCGGCCGACATGCGACTGCCCATCCAGCTCGCGCTGGGGTTCCCCGACCGGCTGGGGGCGGGCATCCGCGGGCTCGACCTGGCCAAGCTGGGCCGGCTGACCTTCGAGCCCCTCGACCGGGAGGCGTTCCCGTCGGTCGACCTGGCCTACCGAGCGGGGCGCATGGGGCTGACGTATCCGGCGGCGCTGAACGCATCGAACGAGGTCGCGGTGATGGCGTTCCTCCACGGCAAGCTCAGACTGGTCCAGATCGCCGAGGTGGTGGCCGCCGTGCTCGACGAGCACTCCCCGGCGCCGGTCGTGTCCGAGGTGACGCTCAACCGGGCCGACGGATGGGCCCGGGGGCGGGCCGCCGAGATCATCCAGGCGCTGTAAGAGCACGCGGTTCGAAGGAGCCCTGCGGTGTCTCAGTGGATCGGCATCCTGTTGTTCGTCGCGGTGATCCTGACCGTCGTGTTGATCCACGAGGGCGGGCACTTCCTGTTCGCCAAGGCCTTCAAGATCAAGGTCGAGCAGTTCTTCGTTGGGTTCGGGCCGCGGCTGTGGTCGATCCGGCGCGGTGAGACCGAATACGGGGTCAAGATGCTGCCGTTGGGCGGCTACGTCCGGATCGCCGGCATGAACCCCTTCGAGGACATCCCGCCGGAAGAGTTTCCACGGACCTTCGGCGCGAAGCCGGCGTGGCAGAGAGCGCTCGTCATCGGGGCCGGACCGATCACCCACTTCCTGATGGCCGCGATCTTCTTCTTCATCTTCTTCGCCGCGATCGGCGCGCCGTCCCCATCTCGCCCCGTCATCGAGAGCGTGCAGCCGCGGCTGTCCGGCCAACCCTCTCCCGCCTCAGTGGTGGGCCTTCGTCCCGGAGACCTGATCGTGGCGGTGGCAGGACGGCCGGTTGGGTCGAGCGACCGGTTCATCGCCTACACCCGTGCCCACGTGGGAACGCCGATCTCGGTGACCGTCGAACGCGACGGACGGCGAATCACCGTCGAGGCGACGCCGGTGCTGTCCGACGTCGGCGGCACCAGGGTTGGCCGGTTGGGGGTGACGCTCGGTTTGGCCCGCGAACGCGTCAATCCGTTGGTCGCCGCGGGGCGCTCCGTCGTGCAGACGGCTTCGACGATCAAGCAGGTGGTGTTGGAGCTGGGCCACGTGTTCGGACCGGCCGGCATCCACCGCATCGGGCAGCTCCTGCTGGGTTCACAGCCCCGCCGGGCCAACGACGCCACCAGCATCGTGGGCGGCGCTCAGCTGGCCGGCGAGGCGGTCAAGGCCGGGGCGTGGGACTTCCTGTTCGGGATCCTCATCGTGTTCAACGTTTTCGTGGGCGTGCTGAACCTGGTGCCGCTGCCGCCCCTGGACGGGGGACACCTCGCGATCATCGCGTACGAGAAGGTGGTGCGGCGGCGGCTGGATCCTCGCAAGCTCGTACCGCTGACCGCGGTCGTGGCCGGCTTCATCGTCCTGCTGGCGGTGAGCCTGGCCTATATCGACATCACGAACCCACTTCCCAATCCGTTCCATTGACGTTGGGTCGTTGCCATAGCTTCTCCACACCGGGGTCACGGAGGCGTCGAAACGCCAAGGCTAGGATGATGATCGTGAGGCCTTCGATTTTCCCTCTGAGCAGGCCATTCGGTCTCGACCCGACAACATGACCGGCCGGGACATCCTTGTCGTCGAGGACGAGGAAGACATCGCCGAAGCCGTGCGGGCCCGTCTGGCCAGCGAGGGGTACCGGGTCCGGGTCGTTTCGGATGGACCCCAGGCGATCGAGGCTGTGGCCAAGGAGCGCCCGGACCTGGTGGTCCTGGACCTGATGCTTCCCGGTATGGACGGCCTCGAGGTGTGCCGGGAGATCCAGCGAGACGAGTGGATCCCGGTCCTCATGCTCACGGCGCGGACCGACGAGGCAGACAAGGTCGCCGGCTTCGCGGTGGGAGCGGACGACTACCTGACGAAGCCGTTCAGCTCGCGCGAGCTGGCCGCCAGGGTTCGAGCCATCATCCGCCGGATGGAGCGGATCAGTGGCATGGCCGCGACCGAGCCGATCACGCGGTTCGACCTCACCGTCGACGCGGCCCGCCGCCGGGTGCTCCGCGGCGACGAGGAGATCTCCCTCACGCCGCTCGAGTTCGAGATCCTTCTGGCGCTGGCCAGGAGCCCGGGCGTGGTCCTCAGCCGGGACCACCTGATGGACCGGGTGTGGGGGTACCGCGACTATGCCGGAGGGCGGGTCGTCGACTCCCACGTTGCCCGGATCAGGAGGAAGTTGAAGGACGAAGCCGCCGAGCCGAACTACATCAGGACGGTGCACGGCGTGGGGTACGCGTTCAAGGAGGACGACGGCTCGTCGCCCCACGGGGGGCGGTGATGGCCACGCGACCGCTCGACCGGTTCACCTCCATCCGGGCCAAGCTCGGCTCGCTGATCGTCTTCGCCGTCGCCGTGACCATCCTGATCATGTACATCGCCGTCGGGTTCGCCCTGCGCAAGTCCGAGCGGGACCGGCAGTTCCGGGAGGCGCTGGGCGAGGCACGAGGCGTGGCCGCCCTGGCGTTCACTCCCTCGGGCGCTCCCTCGAAGTCGCTGCGGAAGGTGCTCGGCCAGGTCCCCAACCCGGTCCTGGTGTTCGACGCAACCGGCCACGGGCTGGCCAACCCGCCCACGTTCTCCCCGCCGCCGACCGTGCCCGGCGTCCTCAACGGGTCCTCGACGGTGGACACCGGCAAGGTGGGCAACGAGGAGTACCTCGGGGTGCCGGTGACCAGGCAGGGCCGGATCGTCGGGGCCCTGTACATCGGGTACCGCGTGGAGGGCGGGGGACTCTCGGGCGCGGTGGAGGGGACCGCCAGCTTCGTCCGGAGCGTGTGGTGGCAGTTCCTCCTGGCCGGAGCCCTGGCTGCCTTCATCGCGCTGTTCCTGGCCCGCATCCTGGCCCGGGGCCTGACGCAGCCTCTTCGGGACATGGCCAGTGCGGCCAGCGGCATGGCTCGGGGCGACTACAGCCAGCGGGTGGACTCCCGGTCGCGCGACGAGGTCGGACGGTTGGCCGAAGCGTTCAACCGGATGGCGGGGGAGATGGAGGGTCTGGAACGGTTGCGGCGGGGACTGGTGGCCGACGTCTCGCACGAGCTCAAGACGCCGATCTCGGCGCTCCGGGCCCACCTGGAGAATCTCCTCGACGGCGTGGAGCAGCCGAACCCGGCGGTCCTCGCCGTGATGCTGCAGCAATCAGAGCGGCTGTCTCGCCTGGTGGATCAGCTCCTGGACCTGTCACAGCTCGAATCGGGCGATGTGCCGCTGCAGCTCGAGCCGGTTCCGGTGGCGCCGCTGGTGGACCGGGTCCTGAACGAGGTTCGGATGGCGCGGCCGGACAAGGGCATGACCGGCCGGAACGAGGTGCCCGCCGACCTTCCGCCCGTCCGGGCCGACCGTGAGCGTATCCACCAGGTGCTGTTCAACCTCCTGGACAACGCGTTTCGGTTCACCCCTCCGGGTGGATCCGTCACGGTCAGGGCGGTCCGAAACGACGGCAGCTGCGAAGTATCCGTGCAGGACACCGGCCCGGGGATATCGAAAGAACACATCCCCCTCGTGTTCGAGCGGTTCTACCGGGTAGACCCATCCCGGTCGCGCCACGACGGGGGCACCGGGATCGGCCTCGCCATCGCCCGGTCGGTGGTCGAGGCCCACGGCGGCAGGATCTGGGCGGAGAGCGACGGAACGGCCGGGTCGACGTTCCGGTTCGTGCTTGCGCTCGACGACTCGGTGCGACAGTCGCCGGCCGAGCCGCCGAAGAGTGCGCCGGAGCTGGAAGAGGTCTCGGCTCAGGCCGAACTCGTGGAGGGCGGGATGCGGGCGCCCAGGGCAACGACGAAGAGCGGATAAGGGACCAGGCTGGAAGGGCTCGAAGGAGGAGACGTGAAGTCCACCACATCGACGATCCAGGTTCGGCCGGAGGGCCGGCATTCGTTCCTCGATCTCACGGACGACCTTCGTCGTGCCATCAAGGACTCCGGCGTCACCGAAGGGTGCGCCGTCGCGTTCTGCGCCCACACCACCTGCGCCCTGCTGATCAACGAGTGGGAGGACGGGGCGCTGGCCGACCTCCGAACCCGGCTGGCGGCGCTGATCCCAGGCAACGTCTACTACGCGCACGACGACCTGGAACGCCGAACCCAGAACCTCCAGGAGGGGCACGAACGGGCCAACGGTCAGGCCCACGTCACGCAGATGATCCTGGGTGCCTTGTCGCATGCCATCCCGGTGAGCGCTGGCGAGCCGTTGTTCGGCCAGTGGCAGCGCCTG
>DHWM01000190.1 GCA_002413185.1 Actinobacteria bacterium UBA5182 | reverse complement strand
GGTTCAATTCCGCTCCCCGCCTCTGCTGGTCAGAGGCCGAATAGCGGTCCTGACCTGGGATTTCAGCCTCTCTCGGGCTACCCGGTGCTACCCGTCCTTTCCCATAGTTTCCCGGTCACTCGCGGGACCGTTGCGGGACGGCTTTGCACAAGAACCAGCTCTGAGCAGCGGGTTTCTGTGCAGGATGACTGTCTGAACAAGAAGCCCTCTACCTCCTCCCCTCAGCCGTTGGGATCGGCTCGGGGAGGCCGGGAGCGCCGAGTATCGGCGCAGCCTCGGCGGGGAAGTCCACCGGGCGCTTCTTCTTCTCCGGGTCGAACAGGTCCTCGACTGTGACGATCTGGAGGCGCTGCACCATGCGGCCGAGACCGGCCGAGTAATACTCGCCCGCCTCGGCAGCCTCGGCCCTCATTCCGCTGGTCGGCCGCCGCCTAGTGACGAACAGCCCGATCGCCGCGTTCTCTCGCTCCATGGCTCCGCGCAACGACCTCACTTGCTCTGTCGTCACGCCGCCACCCTTGACGGACACGACGATGAGCTTTGTCTCGCCGTCGAGATGGTCGTGGTAGTACATGCGCCCGTCGATGCCTCGGTCGGGATGACTCTTCTGTGCCCCGACGCGTCGCAGCGCCCACGCCTCGAAGGCGAGCTTGTCTTCGTCGGCGAGGGCCTGCGCATCCTCAAGTGACGCTGGCTCGGGGCGGACCTCATATCGGCCTCCAATCGAGTCGCCATGCTCACGTCTGAGCCGGTCCTCAATGACCTCGATAGCGATCTTGGCGATATCGATGCCAACCCAACGGCGCTGCATCCGCTCCGCAACGGTAACGGTTGTCCCGCAACCACAGAACGGGTCGAGAACAAGATCGCCGGGCTTGCTGCTGGCCTCGATGATTCGCTCCAACAAGGTCGCGGGCTTCTCAGTGGGGAATATCTGCTTGATGGGAGGCACGGCCGGTCGAAAACTGAGCAGGTCCCACACCTGCACGGCTGTTCGACCGACTCTCCGGCCCAACCGAGACCGGAGGAGGAAGGGGTGTACTCAGTGCACGATTGGGCCGACGTTCATCGTCTGCATCGCGAGGGCCTTGCCCAGGCGCAGATCGCAAGGCGCCTGAAGATGAGCCGCAACACCGTCGCCCGTTTGCTCGGGCTGTCGGAGCCTCCTCAGTACCGAAGAGCAGCGTCGCCGTCGCTCGTGGAACCGTTCAAGGACGCCATGGCGGCCATGCTGGATCAGGACGCCAAGGTTCCGTCCACGGTCGTCCTGGAACATCTGCGCCGGGAGGGCTACGCCGGCGGCCGCACCATCCTGAAGGACCACCTCCGGGAGGTCCGCCCGCTCTTCCTCGCCGCTCGCGCCTACCAGCGCACCACCTACCTGCCCGGCGAGGTGGCCCAGGCCGATTGGTGGCACACCGGCCGGCAGATCCCGGTCGGCCAGGGCCGGACCCGTGAGGCGTTCGGCTACCTCACGACGCTGCCGCACTCTGCGGCCCACGCCGTGGTGTACAGCTTCGCCCGGACCATGGCAGAGCTCCTCCCGGCGATGCTGGAATGCCTTGCCCGCCTGGGCGGAGTTCCGGAGGTCCTATTCATCGACAACGACTCCGCGGCGATTGCGTCCGGAAAGGGTCGCCACGCTCGGGCTGCACGACGAGGTCGCCGCGGTGGCCGGCTACCTCGGGCTGAAGATCGTCGTGCTCGAGCCGGCACGCCCGGAGTCCAAGGGCCAGGTCGAGCGAACGGTCGAGTACCTGGAGGGCTCGTTCCTGCCGCTGCGGCGCTTCGCGAGCCTGGCCGATCTCCAGGAGCAGTCAGACGTCTGGACCGCCGATGTGGCTCATCGCCGTCACCACCGCCGGGTCGGCGCGAGGGTCGCCGATGCGCTGGCCGTCGAGCGTGGCCACCTGCGAGCGTTCCCCGCAGTGTTGCCCGACACTGACCGCCGAACCGAGGTCCGGGTCACCAAGGACGGGTTCGTGCGTGTGGCGGACGTCGACTACTCGGTTCCTCCGGGTCTGTCCGGTCGCCGCCTGCACGTCAGGGCCTCGCTCACCGAGGTCGTCGTTCACTGCGAGGGCACCGAGATCGCCCGCCACCGACGGAGCTACGTCCCGGCAGATGTGGTGCTCGCCCCGGCCCACGCTCGCGCGCTCCGCCTGGCTCGCGAGGCCCGATCCCGTCTGGCCTCCGGCGACGTCGAGGTCCCAGCCGTCGACCTCGCCCGCTACGACGCTCTGGCCGGGGTGGGGTCGTGAGCGCGTCGTCGGAGGTCGCCTACCTGGCCCGGGCCCTGAAGGCTCCCCGGGTGGCGCAGCTCGCGGCGTCGCTTGCCGAGCAGGCCCGCTCCGAGGGGTGGGACTACGAGCAGTACCTGGTCCAGGTCCTGTCCGAGGAGGTGGCCTCCCGGGAGACCCACGGCGGGGCGGCTCGGGTGAAAGCGGCCCGGTTCCCCCAGGTGAAGACCCTTGACGACTTCGACTTCTCCTTCCAGCGGAGCGTGAAGCGACAGCAGGTCGCCCACCTCGCCCAGCTCGACTTCCTCAGGGAGGCCACGAACGTGGTGTTCCTCGGACCCGGGGACCGGAAAGACCCACCTGTCCATCGCCCTCGGCGTCCAGGCGGCCCGGCGCGGCCACCGGGCGGCTTTCGCCACGGCGCACCAGTGGGTGCTCCGCCTGGGGGCGGCAAAGCGGGGGGGACGC
>DHWM01000154.1:14755-16607 GCA_002413185.1 Actinobacteria bacterium UBA5182 | reverse complement strand
TGCTGATCACGCACTACCAGCGGATCCTCAACTACATCACGCCGGACCGGATTCACGTCATGATGGATGGACGGATCGTCCTGTCGGGGGGGCCGGAGCTCGCCCCGGAGCTCGAGAAGAAGGGGTACGAGAGCCTCCGGCAGGAGCTCAGAGAGACTGGCCCCGAGGAGCCGGGGGAGTCGAGCGTTTCGGCGGGAGGCGCGGGGGAGTAGTGGCAAAGGTCGTCGACCAGGAGAGAGCGGGGTCCACGGGTCCTTCGACGTTCGATGTCGAGCGCATCCGCGAGGACTTCCCCATCCTTGGCCGGCGCGAGCACGGCAAGCCCCTGGTCTATCTGGACAGCTCGAACACCAGCCAGAAGCCGCGGCAGGTCATCGAGACCATCACCGAGTACTACGAACGGCACAACGCGAACCTCTACCGCGCCGTCTACGCGCTGGCGGAGGAGGCGACCTCGATGTTCGAGGCGGCCCGGGACAAGCTGACCCGCTTCATCGGCGCGCCGGACTCGGGATCGGTCGTGTTCAACCGCGGGACCACCGAGTCCACGAACCTGGTCGCCTATGGGTACGCTCGCAAGTTCCTGAGGGAGGGGGACCAGATCCTGGTCTCTGAGGTGGAGCATCACTCGAACCTGGTCCCGTGGCAGTTCGCCGCCCAGGCCACCGGCGCCACCATCCGGGCCATCCCTCTGGCCGAGGACGGAACCCTCGATCTGACCGACCTGGAGTCCCTCCTGACCGAGCGGACCAAGATCCTCGCCGTCACGGGGATGTCGAACGTGCTCGGGACCATGCCTCCCCTGAAGCAGTTGGCCGAGGCGGCCCACGCAGTCGGGGCGGTGATCCTGGTGGACGGGGCCCAGCTGGTGCCACACTCCCCGGTGAACGTGCAGGACCTCGGCATCGACTTCCTGACGATCTCCGGGCACAAGATGCTCGGCCCCACGGCGTCCGGGGGGCTGTACGGACGGCGGGAGCTGCTGGAGCAAATGGACCCGTTCCTGGGAGGCGGCGAGATGATCCGGGAAGTCCACCTGGATCGTTCGACATTCAAGGAGCCGCCGTGGAAGTTCGAGGCGGGGACCATGAACATCGCCCAGGAGGTCGGGCTGGGTGCGGCCATCGACTATCTGGAAGGCTTGGGGATGGAGGCCGTCCGGCGGCACGAGCAGGAGCTCACCGCCTACGCGCTGAAGCGCCTGGGGGAGGCCGGAGCAAGGGTGTTCGGTCCCACCGACGTGGAGCACAGGGGCGGGGCCGTCTCGTTCTGGTTCAAGGACATCCACCCGCACGACCTGGCCCAGGTGCTCGACACCGAAGGGGTGTGCATCAGGGCGGGCCATCACTGCGCCCAGCCCCTGATGCGGATCCTGGGGGTGCCAGCGACCGCCCGCGCTTCGTTCTACATTTACAACACGCCCGCGGAGGTGGACGCGTTGGTGGAGGCGCTGGAGAAGGCGGAGGGAATCTTTGTCGCTTGAGGACCTGTACAAGGAAGTGATCCTCGACCACTACAAGAGCCCCCGGAACAAGCGGGAGCTTCCCGGGGCCGAGTTGACCTGTTCCCGGAACAACCCACTGTGTGGAGACGAGATCACGATCCAGGCGAACCTCGAAGGCGAGCGGGTGGCCGAGGTCGCGTTCAGCGGTCAGGGATGCTCGATCAGCCAGGCCAGCGCGTCGATGCTGACCGAGGCCGTCGCCGGCAAGAGCGTGGAGGAGGCCGATCGGCTGGCAGTGGAATTCCGGGGCATGATGGAGGGGACCCAGGACCTCGACGAGGATCGGGCGGGCGACCTGGTCGCGCTGAAGGGCGTGGTGAAGTACCCGGTCCGCATCAAGTGCGCCGT
>DHWM01000154.1:11097-14499 GCA_002413185.1 Actinobacteria bacterium UBA5182 | reverse complement strand
GACGACCTCACCATCCGGTCCGCCACCCTCGCCGACGCCGAGATCTGCGGACGGCTGGCCCTGGAGCCGCCGGGCGGCCTGAACGCCATCATCGGCGACCGCGACGCTCGCGCCCGGATCGCCCGGGCCACCTTCGAGGCCACCGGCACCGGGTTCAGCCACGAACGGACGCTGGTGGCCTTCCGCGACGGCCACGGCGTGATCGGCATGGTGTCCCGGTTCACCCATGACGAATGGCCGAAGCTGCGGACGCGCACCGGGCTGGTGATGATGCGGGCGGCCGGGCTTCGCTACGGGATCGATCTGCTCCGAAGGGGACGGGTGGAGGAGCGCCTGATGCCCGCGATCCCGCCTGGCCGGATGTATGTGATGGCGCTGGCGGTACTGGCGGAGCGCCGGAGCGCCGGGGTGGGCAAGCGCCTCCTGGGCCGAGCGGTACAGGAAGCGGCCGAGAGGGGGCTGGAGGCGGTGGCCCTGGACGTCGCCGCGGGCAACGACCGGGCCATCGCGTTCTACCGTCGGGAGGGGTTCGAAGTGCTCAGCGAGCGACACGTTCCCGCGTCGCGCGGAATGCCCTCGATGGGATCGGTCCGAATGGAACGGGCCCTGGCCGGTTGAGCGCTCACCCCCGTTTCCTTCGAGATCCAAGGGGGACTGGCATACTTGCCGGCAGGTGTTCCTGCGAGACAACGAGGTGGGAGGCCGGGTCGCCCGGTATCTGTCGCCCGGCCAGCGCGTTCTCGATTACGGCTCCGGCACGGGATTGATCAGCCGGTGGCTGGCCGGCGCCGTCGGTGTGCAACCAACGCTCTCGGACCTGGTCGAGTACGGCAACCGCCGTCGGGAGTTCCCGTTCCTGAAGATGGAGGACCCCTTCCACGTGCCCGCCGAGGATGGCTCGTTCGACGTGGTGCTGCTGCTGTTCGCACTCCACCACAACCCGTATGAGGCGCAGGGAAAGGTGCTGGCGGAGGCGGCCCGGCTGGCTGCCCGCCGGCTGATCGTGCTCGAGGACACGCCGACGAACCGGATCGATCTGGCGTTCAACGCCGTTTGGGACAAGGTCCTGAACCTCCGGCACGGAGTCCCGACGCCCCTGGCGTTCCGATCGGTGGACGAGTGGGAGGCAATGTTCATGGAGCACGACCTGGAGACCTCCCACGTCGAGACGTACCGTCCGATGTGGCCCACGCTCGGGACCTATCACCACACGCTGTTCGTGCTCGACCGGGAACGGTCCGGAGCGACGGCGGCTCGGGGCGCGGAATAGCCCCCGGGTGGCGTCCGTTGCCACCGTCATGCACGTCGAAGTGTTCGATGATCCGACCGCGTTCCTGGCCAGAGACTGGAGTGGCCTGGTGTGGAGCGATCCCCACGGCACGTTCTTCCATACCCCGGCGTACCTGAAGCTGTGGTGGGAGGAGTTCGGGACCGGCGCCCTGCGCCTGGCCTTGGTCGAGGATGATGGCACGCCCATCGGGGCGTGCGCCTTCGAGCTGGTCGAGCGGTCGCTGCGATTCCTGGGCGGCTTCGACGTCACGGACTATATGGGGCCGGTGGCGGTGCCGGGGTCCGAAGACGCGGTGGCGAAGGAACTCATGGGGGCCCTGCTGAGCGACGGCGGGTGGGACGGTGCAGACCTCCGGGGGCTGCCCGTGGACTCACCCTGGTACGAGGCGATCGAGCAGGCTGCGGCATCGCATGGTCTCCGCGCCGAACGGGGGCCGGACGGCGTGGCTCCCATGCTGCGCCTCCCGCCGAGCTTCGAGGACTATCTGGCCGCGCTGCCCCCGAAGCTTCGTCACGAGATCAAGCGGAAGCGGCGGCGGCTGGTCGACGGCACCGGGCCGTACCGGATCCGTTCGGCCACGGCGGAGTCCCTGCCCGAGGACCTGGACTGCTTCACGCAGCTCCACCGGTCCAGCCCCGGGCCCAAGGGCAAGTTCATGCACGCGGGGATGGAGATCTTCTTCCGCCGGCTGGGCGAGGCGTTCCTGCCCCCGCACGTGTTCCACCTGGCGTTCATCGAGGTCGACGGCAAGCGCGCCGCCGGCGCCATCGGGTTCGCCTTCCGGAACACGTTCTCGCTGTACAACTCGGCTTTCGACAGGGAGTTCAGCCGCCTCAGCCCGGGGATGGTCCTGGTGTCCGACCTCATCGGCGCGGCCATCGACCTGGACCGCGACGCCTTCGACATGCTGAAAGGCGACCTCGGATACAAGTATCGCTTCGGGGCCCGTCCCCGGACGATCGGGAAGCTGGTGCTGAGCAGGTAGCCGGTGGCTGCCAGGGCTCCCTTCGCTCCGTCCCGGGTCAGTCCTCGGGTGCGGCGCTCCCAACGGCGAGGACGGTCCCGTCCGACGCCGAGATCCGAACGGTCCGGAAGCGCGACACGTCGGCGCCGGTGACGAGCCACGTGGAACCCTCTCCGTCCGGGTCGATCTGGATGGGCCGAAGCGTGATGGCCTGGCCTCCTGGACCGAGGGCGGACGCGGTCATCTGACCGGTGTAACCCGGCGCCCTGATCAGGACGAGGACCCAGCTCTGGCCCTTTTCCGAGTCGTACATGACGACCGAACCCTCCACCACTGCGCGGGTCTGGGCGCTCAGCACGCCCACCCGGACGTCCTTCCCGCCCAGGGTGTGCAGGAACGTCCGGTAGGTGGCGGCATCGGCCGAGGCACGGTTGGCGTGCACCTGGGCCGCGCCGCCCCACACCAGGGCCCCGGCCAGCAGGATCAGCACCGCTGCCATGGACTGCCAGCGCAGCAGGAACCGGGACGGCGATCGCTTCGGCGCCGGAGCCTCGACCCACTCCTCGGCCAGGACGGTCATGACCCGCTGCTTCAGCTCCGGTGGCGGTGGCGTGTCGTGGGCGGCGGAGGCGAACAGCCCCACCCCTTCGTCCAGCGTGGCCGCCTCGGCCCGGCAGCCGGAGCATCCGCGGAGATGCCTGCGAATCGCGGCGGCGTCCAGGTCGGGCAGGGTCCCCAACGTGTAGTCGGGGAGCTGCTCCCGCAGCTCCTCACACTTCATGTCCGACCTCCAGCGCCTCCCGCAGCTTCACCAGCGCGGTCCGGATGCGAGTCTTGGCGGTGCCGACGGGGATGCCCTCCAGCTCGGCCACCTCGGTGCTGGTCTTGCCGCCGAAGTAGGCGAGCTCGAGGGCAGCCCGTTGCCCGGGCGAGAGCGAGGCCATGGCCCTTCGAGCCCGGTCGCTCAGGTCGACCGTCTCCGCGTGCTCCTCGGGCCCGGTCTCGGCGGAGGCCTCACCCGGATCGTCCTGTGCCGCCATGATGCGGGTCTCCAGGACACGCCGGCGGATGACGTCGATGGAGAGGCTGCGCGCGATCAACAGCACCCACGTGTCCAGCGACCCCCTGGCCGCGTCGTAGGTGCCGG
>DHWM01000154.1:6519-10876 GCA_002413185.1 Actinobacteria bacterium UBA5182 | reverse complement strand
TTGACGAACGTGTCCTGCACCAGATCCTCCGCCTGCGAGGCGTTCCCGAGCATCACCATGCCCAGCCCGAACACCCGGGGCGCGAACCGTCCGTAGAACTCCTCGGCCGCTGAAGGCTCCCTGTTGGCGAACGCGCGGATGAGCTCCGTGTCCGGCCTTCGGTCCCCCCGCAGCATGCTGGCCAGCCTACGCTGGGTGCGCGCCACGGCAAGTACTACGGATGAGGCGCGACTGGAGTTTGGGGGCCGCCGTGCTCAGGCGAAGGCTCGGAGATGCTGCAGGACGGTCTCGGCCAGGGCGTCGTCGCCGCCGGTCTGCAGGACGCCGTCGGCCAGGTAGTGCTCGGGGGGAACCCTTCGCCCTGCCACCAGCGCGAAGGCATGGGCCCGGCCGGTGATGACGGCGTCGGGGCTCTTGCCCTTCGGGGGGGTCTCCCGAGGGGCCAGCCCCCAGTGCCAGGATCCCCCTCCCACCGCTTCCAGGTCGACCCTGACGCTCCTTCCGGGGAAAGAGAGTCCCGCGAGCGACAGGGCGTACGGGATGGTCCGGATCGCCAGGTCGTTCACGCAGAAGATGGGGGGGTGCTCCAGGCGGGGCGGGAGTTCGGCGCCCACCAGGATGTCCTCGCCGTGGAGCCACCACTCCATGACCCTCGACTGCACCAGGTAGCTGACGCCAATCTCCCCAACCGTCCACAGCGCCTTGCGCGTCCCCCACTCCTCCGGGGGCACCTTGGCCGCGCGCACCAGGAAGAGATCCGCGGCCTGTCCCCATTCGCGCACGATGTTCCGCAGAGGCACCTCGGACCGGCGTCGAACGGATTCCGCGTTGAACTCGTCCACGTCGAAGGAGGCCTCGCGGCGGCTGCCGACGAATTCCTGGAGCTCCGGGGATACCTCGCCTTCCATGGCCGCCGCCGCCGCCACGTCCGACGCCGCCAGGTGGGCCAGGATGTCGCTGTTGCGCCATCCCGGCAATGTGCTGGGACCGTCCCAAGTCTCGTTCGGCGTGTACTGGATGGTGCGGCCCATGGCCTCGCGTTCGGCTCGAGCGACGCCCAGCAACCAGCTGCGGTCCAGCGTCATGCGGGCCGTCCGGTCGCAGTCACAGCCGCGGATTGTACCCTGGCGCCGATGCGAGTCCTGGTGGCGCCGGACAAGTTCAAAGGCACGCTTTCGGCCGAACAGGCGGCGAACGCCATCGCCGCCGGATGGCGTCGAGCCGACCCCAAGGCTTCGGTGGAAACGATCCCGATGGCCGACGGGGGAGAGGGGACGCTCGACGCGCTGGTGGCGGCGATGGGGGGCGAACTCTTCACTGAAGAAGTCACGGGCCCTTTGGGCGACCCGGTGCGTTCGGACTTCGCGGTGGTCGATTCGGCGAACGGGCCGCTCGGGGTGGTCGAGATGGCCGGGGCGTCGGGTCTGGCGCTTGTGGCGGCCAGACGCCGGGACCCTCGAAGAGCGAGCACGTTCGGGACCGGCCAGCTGATCCTCGCGGTGTGTGGAAAGGGCGTCCGCCGCGTCCTGGTGTGCATCGGCGGGAGCGCCACCAACGACGGGGGTGCGGGGATGGCCAAAGCGCTCGGCGTCAGGCTTCTGGACGCCCGAGGCTTCGAGATCCGGCCGGGCGGGGCGGCTCTGTTGGACCTGGCGCGGATCGACCTGACCGAGCTGGATCCGTCGGTTCGACGCGTTGACTTCGTGGTGGCCTCCGACGTCGACAATCCTCTGGTCGGTCCGGTGGGGGCGTCGTTCGTGTACGGGCCGCAGAAGGGGGCCACCGACGAAGATGTCGCCGTCCTCGATTCGGCCCTCCGCCACTTCGCCGCCGTGGTGTACCGGGATCTTGGGGTGGACCTTCGGGACGTCCCGGGCGCGGGCGCGGCCGGTGGCCTGGGCGCCGGGCTGATCGCGTTCCTCGGAGCGAAGCTTCGCCCTGGGGTCGACGTGGTCATGGATGCGGTGGGGCTTCGTGAGCGCATGGAGGGGGCCGGCGTCGTGGTCACCGGCGAGGGCAGGTTCGACGAGCAGTCGTTGCACGGAAAGGTCCCCGACGGATTGCTGCGGGTGGGAGGGGAGTTCAGGGTTCCGGTGGTCATCCTGTGCGGGGAACGCCGGATCGACGCGCCGCCGGGCGCGCGCGTCGCGTCCCTGGCCGAACGGTTCGGACTGGAAGCGGCCCGGGACCGCCCCCGGGCGGTGCTGGAATCTCTCGCCGCCGAGGTCGGGTCGGCCTTCCTGCGGGAACGGGTAGATGCCGCCGAAGGGCGCTGAGCGGTTCGCGGCGGAGGCGGCGAAGCTGGGGCTCTCCCCCCAGATCCGGAGGTTCCCGGAGGAGACCCGGACCGCCGAAGACGCCGCGAGGGCCATCGGGTGCTCGGTCGGCCAGATCGTGAAGTCGCTGGTGTTCGTGGCCGACGGCGAGGCCTTCCTCGCGCTGACGTCGGGGTCGAACCAGGCGGACATGGATCGCATGGCCGAGGCTCTTGGGGCCCAGGCCGTCCGGCGAGCCGATCCCGAGACGGCAAGGGTGGCGACAGGGTTCGCCATCGGAGGGACGCCGCCGTTCGGACATCCCAGGCGACTGCGAACGTTGGTGGACCGAGACCTTCTGGACTACCAGGTGGTGTGGGCGGCGGCAGGGGCGCCCGATGCCGTGTTCCCCATCTCGCCCCAGGACCTGGTGCGGGTGAGCGGGGGAGCGCCGGCCGCTTTCAAGAAGCTCCTGTGAGGATCAAGCTGGGCCTGCAATGATGAGGTCTGTACCCTGGAGATGGCGGATATACTTTGGGGGCAGGGATTTCATGTCGAAGGAGTGGACGAGATGATCATGTTGTCCGAATCGGCCGCAGGGAAGGTCAAGGAGCTGCTGGTGCAGGAAGGCCGCTCCGACATCGCGTTGCGGGTGGCGGTGCAGCCGGGCGGGTGCTCGGGACTCCGCTACGCCATGTACCTGGACGACGAGAGCGGCGATGGCGACGTTGCCGCCGAGCAGTTCGGGGTCCGCGTGATCATCGACCGGATGAGCGTTCCGTACCTCCAGGAGGCGAAGATCGACTTCGTCGACACGCTCGAGCAATCCGGGTTCACCATCGACAACCCCATGGCGCAGGGCAGCTGCGCTTGCGGGCACTCGTTCCACTAGCCCGCCTGTCCTGTCCCGGAGATCTGGCGACGTATCAGGTCTAGCGTGGCTCACATCTTCATCTTCCTCAGAACCTCATCCGGGGTCCGCCCCTTGGTCCACCGACCGGCGTGGGCCCGGTCGGTGTTGTAGTACGCGGAGACAGCGGTTCAGGTCTAGGCTGAGGCCCGTGTACTTGGGGATCAGGTACCGGGCGAAGGCTGGCTTCCAGCGCTCATCCAGGATCGTTTGCTGGACCCGTCGACGCACCAATTGGTCTGGGGCCGCCCCGCTCGCATGAACAAGTGGCCGGCGCCCATCCGCTCCACGGCTCGCTCGAACTCCACCGAGCGGAACTCCGAAGCGTTGTAGGTCATGACCTTATCGAGCTCCCACGCTCTGAACGCTAATTCAGCGGCCACCCGACGGGCCAGCTCGGAGGTCCACCGGGCAGAGGGGTTGCGGGCACTATGTAGGTGAATTCATCAAGAAGCGGCGGGGTTAGAACAGTCACGCATCCCCCCTCAATCGCGAGTCATGTCTAGCTGGAGGCCTCGCAGTTCAGCGTCTCTTGGAAATTGACGCACGTGTCGAAACCGTCACCGCCGTCCCCCTGATCGCCTCCCTGGCTGTCACCTTGGCCGTCGAGATAGTCGTCCCCCCCAAGCCCGCTGATCGTGTCCGAGCCGCCTCCGCCGAACAGCTTGTTTCTGGAATTGTCACCTGTGATCGTGTCCGCACCGTCACCGCCTTGGACATTCTCAATCGAGGAAAGGCTGTCTTGGGAGAAGCAGGGGCCTTGCGCTGTACCCGCGCTCAGGTCAACATCGACGTAACAGTCAGTTTGAAATGGGGCCTCGAAGTCGGCTGTATCCCGACCAGCTCCTCCATCGAGCGTGTCGGTGCCTCTGCCGCCACGGAGGGTGTCCGCCCCGTCGTTGCCGAGTAGGACATCGCTTCCTCGCCCACCGATCAAGAGATCGTTCCCGCCCCCTCCGTCGATCTGATCGTTTCCATTACCGCCGTCGATGTAGTCGCTTCCCCCAAGAGCGCAGATCAGGTCATCACCACCAAGAGCATCGATCGAGTCCGATCCGGAGCTGCCCACGATGACGTCGGCATTCCGGGTGCCATTGAAGACCCCTGACCCCACGATCGTCGCGGGCTGGCCGAAGCAGGTCGGAGTCGTAGCGCCGGCGGGGGTCGGCACCCAAACCAACGCAAACGCTGA
>DHWM01000154.1:4470-6455 GCA_002413185.1 Actinobacteria bacterium UBA5182 | reverse complement strand
TCGATGACGTCCGGCCCGGAGCTACCCACGATGACGTCGGCGTTCTTGGTGCCATCGATGTTCCCTGACCCCACGATCGTCGCGGGCTGCCCGAAGCAGGTCGGAGTCGTGGCGCCGGCGGGGGTCGGCACCCAAACCAACGCAAACGCTGAGAGAGTGAGACCCAGGATGAGTCGGGAGGACTTGGCTTGCATTCAGCCCGCCTTGTTGAGCTCCACGCGAGCAACCTACGCCGGTCAAACCGGAAACGCAATGGACTATTTGGGCGCCCGTCGGGTGGGAACTTGATGGGCCAATGTTGCCTGGTTGGGGAATTCGGTCCGGTTAACTGGAGTCGACCCGCTTTTGTGGACACGTGGGCTCTGGGCAACGCTGATCTCCTGCTTGATCCGCCCCTGATCGAACTCCTGGTAGCTGCCAGCCACTAGCAGAAGACTAACTCCCAAAAGCCCCTGTGCGGCATGGCATAAGGACGGTCTCGGACTGGGATCTCCCGCGCCGACCGGCCTGCGCCCGAAACCGCGCGACCGTCCCGCCGTTCCTAGAGTCCGAGCGCGGCCTTGGCCTGCCGGGTGCCCTCGACCATGTTGACGAGCTTTCGGTAGGCGACGTCCCACGACCTGGTTCGGAGCCCGCAGTCGGGCGTCACCTGGATCCTGGACGGATCCCCGAACACGTCGACCGCGTACAGGATCCGGTCGCGGACCAGCTCCGGCGGCTCGATGAAGTCGGTGTGGATGTCCAGGACCCCCAGCCCCAGGGACGGGTGGTAGGAGAGATCACGGAACTTCTCGATCACCACGTAGCCGGGCCGGGCCTCGTCGGACACGCCCAGGTCGCGGCTGTCGTAGTTCGCGAAGCCGACGCAGTACTGCTTGCACTCGGTCATGGCTTCGATGCCGGGGAAGAACAGGTTGTAGTCGCTGAAGCAGAGGTGGGTCGAGAAGGTGGCTCCTTCCAAGCCGGCCACGCTCTCGTTGAAGCTCTGGGCGAACAGGTCGAGCTCTTCGGGATCGGTGCTCCCGCCCGGCTCGTCGATCTGGATCCACTTGGCCCCCAGCGCGATCAGGGCTTCGTTGTTCGGCCGGATCATGTTGCGGGCGACGTCGACGGTGAACCGGCGTCGGGCCTCGTGGCGCTTGGCACGGCGAGCCGAGTGGGCGTGGCTCATGTCGTGATCCTGGAAGTAGTACTCGTCGAAGCTCCAGTCGGCGATGGTGTACGCCCCGGTGATGGGCACCTTCAGCTCGGCCTTGGCCACGCCCTTCAGGAAGGTGAACTCGTCGTTGTGGTACGGCTCCTTCAGCGAGATCGGCCCGGTCACGGCCGCCTTCGAGTAGTACTTGTTGTCGAAGGCCCGGACGCTTCCCCGCCAGTCGAAGCCGTTGGAGTGGGCGATGGCCCAGGCGTACATCTCGGTGCGCTGCTGCTCCCCGTCGAACACCGCGTCGAGCCCCGCCGACTCCTGGAGCCGAACGCCGTACCGGCTGGACCACTGCTTGACCCGGTCCTTCTGCTCCTTCGACTGCAGGGGCGACTGCTGAAGAAGCTCGATGAGCTCCTCGTGGCCGTCCACGCCGATCCGGCGGCCCCAGCTTCGAGCCTCCTCGACGTCCTTCTCCTCGAGCTTCTTGCCGGCGTAGGCCTTGACCCGCCAGCCCGGCTTGTCGAGCGAGCCGACCTCGTGGGTCAGCAGGGGGGTCGAAGTGAGGTCGGCGGTGCCCTGTCCGTTGGTTGCGGCCGCGTCGCTCATGTCAAGGACTCCTTGAGGCGCATCGAGACCTCGCCCAGACGGAGCACCTTCTGCCGGGCCAGATCCCGGGGGAGGAACTCGAGGTCCGCGTTCGAGGAGATGAACAGCGAAGGCGGCTGGAGGGTCTCCGCGACCTTTCGAGCGAACTCGGCCGTCCCCTCGGTCGACTCGATGGGGGAGCTCCGGCCGTCCAGGACTCCCGCCAGCACGCCGGTGGTCCAGTTCGTCCCCA
>DHWM01000154.1:3126-4210 GCA_002413185.1 Actinobacteria bacterium UBA5182 | reverse complement strand
GGGAGCGGCGTCGCCGAAGTACGTGTGCAGGACCAGCGTGGCGCCGACGGTGGCCTCTCGGAGCTCCCCGACGGCCTTCTCGACGTCGTCCCAGTCGCTGTCCTCGATGCCGAAGAACCCCAGCCACGGTTCCTGGAGGTGGATGACGCGATAGCCCCGCTCCACCAGCGCGCCCGCCACGGGCCGCAGGACGTCGCGGGTCAGGTCCATCATGAGGGTGTTGCGGTCGAGGTCGGATTGGGCGGCCCGGGAGAACAGATAGGGAGAGGGAAGGGTGGCCACCTTCGGGTCCAGAAGGTCCGCGGCCTGTTCGAGCTCACAGGGGATCGCCCCGGTGAGCTCGAGATCGCCGGTGACCTCAGGCGCCCGGAAGAACGCGTTGTTGTCGAACCACCGGACCAGGGTCCGGGCGTCCAGGCCACCCGACAGCTCGACCAGTGGCCGGAAGATGTCCTGCCACCGGAGCAGGCCGTCCGAGACGTAGTCCAGGCCGGCCTCGCGCTGGGTGGCCACGAAGTCCTCCTGGTCGGCCCGGTACGCCTCGGCCACCTCCTGGGCCGTGTTCCGGCCCCGCTCGAGGCCCCGGGTGGCCGCGACCACGCCTTCGGACCTCGGATAGATGCCGTGTTGATATGCGGCGACAGAAACGCTCATGCGGGTTGTTGATGCCTCCTGCTCGGGCTTCAGCCCCGGTTGCTGCTGCCCGGCGGCCGGCGCTTCCCTGATTCGAGCCGCCCACTTTACTAGCTGTCGGCCTGAGCCCCACTGCAACCGGTCGGCGACGCCCGCTGGCCGGGGCCGAAACCGCAGTAAACTCGGATGCTCGCAGCGGCAATGCCTACCGTTGCTGCATCCCCACATCGAGGAGCGAGATGGCCACGAAGACTGTCATCGAGAAGGATCGGGTCGTCGTCCGGTTCGCCGGCGACTCCGGGGACGGGATGCAGCTCACCGGCGACCGCTTCACCAGCGCCACCGCGATCCTGGGCAACGACCTGGCCACCCTCCCGGACTTCCCCGCGGAGATCCGAGCCCCCGCCGGAACCCTCGCCGGCGTCTCGGCCTTCCAGATCCACTTCGCCGA
>DHWM01000154.1:2546-2911 GCA_002413185.1 Actinobacteria bacterium UBA5182 | reverse complement strand
GCCGCCCTGAAGACCAACATCGGGGACCTCGAGAAGGGCGGGATGCTCATCGTCAACGAGGACGCCTTCATCGACCGAAACCTGGAGAAGGCCGGATACTCGGGCGACCCGCTGGCCGACGGCTCGCTGGAGGGATACCAGCTCTACAAGGTGCCGATGACCTCCATCACCCTTCGAGCCACCGAGGGCATCGCCGTGAGCAAGAAGGAAGCCGAACGGGCCAAGAACATGTTCGCGCTGGGGCTGGTGTCCTGGATGTACGGACGGCCCACCGACGTCACCATGACGTGGATCGAGAAGAAGTTCGGGTCCAAGCCGGCCATCCTCGAGGCCAACGTGGCCGCGTTCAAGGCCGGCTACAACTT
>DHWM01000154.1:0-2302 GCA_002413185.1 Actinobacteria bacterium UBA5182 | reverse complement strand
GCGTTCAAGGCCGGCTACAACTTCGGCGAGACCACCGAGCTCTTCGCCCACAGCTACGAGGTGAAGAAGGCTCCCGCAGCGCCGGGGACCTACCGCAACGTGACCGGCGCCACGGCGGTGGCGTGGGGGCTGATCGCGGCGAGCGTCAAGAGCGGCCTGCCCATCTTCTACGCCAGCTACCCGATCACGCCGGCCTCGGAGCTCCTGCACGAGCTATCCCGGCACAAGAACTTCGGTGTGCGAACGCTGCAGGCCGAGGACGAGATCGCCGCGGCGGGCGCGGCGCTGGGGGCGTCGTTCGGCGGGCACCTCGGGGTGACCGGTACCAGTGGCCCCGGATTGGACCTGAAGCAGGAGACGATCAGCCTGGCCGTGGCGCTGGAGCTCCCCATGATCATCGTGGACGTCCAGCGGGCCGGTCCCTCCACCGGCATGCCGACGAAGACCGAAGCCGCCGACCTCCTGGCCGCGATGTACGGCCGGCACGGCGAGTCTCCCATTCCGATCGTGGCCGCCCGCACCCCGTCGGATTGCTTCGACTCGGCAGTCGAGGCGGTCCGGATCGCCGTGAAGTTCCGGACCCCCGTGATCCTGTTGAGCGACACATTCTTGGCAAATTCCTCGGAGCCGTGGCGGCTCCCCGACGTCGATCAGCTTCCGCGGATCGACCCGAAGTTCGCCACGCAGCCGAACCACGACGACGGCTTCATGCCGTACCTCCGCGACGACAACCTGGCTCGCCCGTGGGCGGTCCCGGGCACGCCTGGACTGGTGCACCGGATCGGCGGCCTGGAGAAGGAGGACGTCACCGGCAACATCTCCTACGACGCGGCGAACCACGAGCGGATGACGCACCTTCGGGCGGCGAAGGTTGCGAAGATCGCCGAGGACATCCCGCTGCTGGAGGTGGACGATCCCGACGGCGACGCCGGCCTGTTGGTGCTGGGGTGGGGCTCGACGTTCGGCGCCATCACGGCGGGGGTCCGGCGGGTTCGAACCGAAGGGAAGAAGGTGGCGTCGGCGCATCTCACGCACCTGAACCCGATGCCGCGCAACATCGGCGAGGTGGTCGGGCGCTACCCGAGGATCCTGATCCCGGAGATGAACACCGGGCAGCTCACCAAGCTGATCCGGGCGGAGTTCCTGGTCGACGCGAAGTGCTTCTCCAAGGTTCAGGGTCACCCCATCTTCGCCGCGGAGATCGAAGAAGCGATCCTGGGGAGGCTCTGAGGCCATGGCGGGGGAACCGAACGGACAGGGGACGGGAGGGGCCGGCCCGGCCACGCTCACCAAGAAGGACTTCGCCAGCGACCAGGAGGTCCGGTGGTGTCCGGGGTGCGGGGACTACGCCATCCTCTCGACGGTCCAGGGATTCATGCCGGAGCTCGGCGTTCCTCCGCACAAGCTGGTGTTCGTCACCGGGATCGGCTGCTCCGGACGGTTCGTGTACTACATGGACACCTACGGCGTGCACGGGATCCACGGACGGGCTCCGGCCATCGCCTCGGGCCTGGCCACGGCCCGGCCGGACCTGGCCGTGTGGATCGTCACCGGCGACGGTGACGCGCTCTCGATCGGTGGCAACCATCTGATCCACGCGCTTCGCCGGAACGTGAACCTGAAGATCCTCATGTTCAACAACCAGATCTACGGGCTCACCAAAGGCCAGTACTCGCCCACCAGCGAGGAGGGGAAGGTCACCAAGTCGACGCCGTTCGGCTCCCTGGACCATCCCTTCAACCCGGTGGCGCTGGCGCTGGGGGCCGAAGCCTCGTTCGTGGCGCGGTCGATCGACGTGGACCGCCAGCACCTCACCGACGTGCTGCGCCAGGCGGCGGCGCACCAGGGCACCGCGTTCATCGAGATCTACCAGAACTGCAACGTCTTCAACGACGACGCCTTCATCGCGCTGACCGGCAAGGAGACCAAGGGCCTGAACCAGATCCGGCTGCAGCACGGGAAGCCGGTCGTGTTCGGGCCGGAGGGCGAGAGGTGCGTGGCGGTGGAGTACGACGGGACGCTTCGGATCGCCGAGACGGCGGACGTCCCCGAGGAGCTCGTGTACGTCCACGACGCGCACCGCGAGGACCCTTCCACCGCGTTCGCCCTGGCCCACCTGTCCGCCGGCCCGACCCATCCCACGGCCATCGGCGTGTTCCGAGACGTGGTCCGCCCTGTGTACGGCGAGCTCATGGAGAAGCAGATCGACGCGGCCACGGAGCGCCTCGGCCAGGGCGACCTGGCGAAGCTGCTGAACTCCGGCGACACCTGGGTCGTGGGCTAGTGGGTTTCCCGGAAACGT
>DHWM01000018.1:11324-14811 GCA_002413185.1 Actinobacteria bacterium UBA5182 | reverse complement strand
CACACGGTTTAGGAAACCGTTGCTCTATCCACTGAGCTACGAGGGCCAGGGTCGAGGGGAGACCGCACGAATCCCGGCAGCAGGAACCCCTCTGCCTTCGCTCCGTAGAAGAGTCTATCCAGGCCGGGCCTCTCGGCGGGGTCCGGCCGAAGGGTAAAACGAGAGAAGAGGAGCCCATGACGATGGGCTCCTCTTCAGTTTCTACCGACTCTGGCGTGGCCGCAGCCGCGCCGTCGGTCGGACGTACCGGTCGGTCAGACGGTTACGGGCACGCCCTCGAAGAAGGCGAGGTCGCCGACCTGGTTCGAGCGAAGCTCGACACGGTCCGCCAGGTGCTCGCGCACCCAGGTTGCGGCGACTGGCGCCGCGGCGTCGGCCTGGGCGCGGTTCTCCCACAGGCTGATCGACACGAAGGTGTTCTCGCCGGTGTCGGCGATCCCGTAGCGGACGAACCCGGGCTGGCCCTTGAAGGTCCTGAGCATCGGCTCCTTGGCGGCGTCGATGATCTCGGGGAAGGTGCCCTTGGTGATCTTGTAGTTCGCGAGGCGTAGGTACTGCATATATGTGCCTTCTTTCGGCTAGGTGTCCCCGAGCGTCCGAGGCGAGCGATGGGCCGGATCGAGAGAAGGCGCTCCCGAGTGTCGGCCCATGGGCCTGTAAAGGACGGTGGGACGGGTTGGGCGGAGGCGAACCCGTGGAAAATTCCTCTCCCGTCACTGGCGGGGTTCGCGTCCTTTATCAAGTATGCGCAGGCCAAAGTGGATCTGTCGCGATTCCCCGCGAATGGCTTGGGCGTTGAGCACGAAAATAGCAATTTGTTGACAGCGCGAGCTTGGCTGTTTGTCGCACGGTGCGGTGAAATCGGATCACCGGGGCGCTTTCTTCGCGTGCAGCCGCCGGAGGACTTCCTCGGCGTGACCCTCTGGCGGGAACACGGGGTAGAAGACCTTCCTCGATCACACCCCGTCGCACCGCGAGGGTCAGACGCCTCAGCAACACCTGCCCGCCGGCGTGGAAGGTCGGCAGCCGAAGAGCGTCCGCCAGCCGGAGATCGGCATCGCTGAGCAAAGGGAACGGCAGCCGCAGGCGTTCGACCGCCTCCGCCTGATAGGCCGTGTCCTGCGTCGAAACGCCGGCCACCGCCGCCCCGGCTTGGGCGAGGTCGGCCGCATGGTCGCGGAACCCGCACGACTCGGCCGTGCAGCCCGGGGCACCGGGGATCTGGTCCCAATCGGGTGTCAAGGGGGCGGCGCCTGGCCGGCCGGTCCTGGGATAGACATACAGAACGAGCCGGCTGAAACCGGCCGGCGCACGGTCGACCGGGAAGCTCGAACCGTCGCTCGCCGCCAGGCCGAGCGACGGCATGCGGGTTCCCTCCAGATGCGCCGCTGGGCCGTCGTTCTCGGGGACCTCAGTGGGGCTCATGAGGCCCAGTGATGGTCTCCAGGGCCGAGGCGACGTTCCGGAGCTGCGCTTCGGTCAGGCGGCCTGTGAAGTGTGCCCGAATGCCCCGGAGGTGTGTCCCGGCGGCTCCCCGCAGGACCCGGCGCCCCTCGGAGGTGAGGCGGGCCATCACGACCCGCGCATCGTGCTCGACGCGGTCCCGCTGGACCAGGCCCCTGTCCACGAGCTGGTCCACCAGGCGGGTCAATCCACTGGGCGAGAGCATCACCCTGGTGGCGAGTTCGGTCATGCTCAGAGAGTGGCCCGGCGCCCGAGCCAGGCGGAGGAGCACGTCATACGCTCCGAAGGAGAGCCGGTGCTCTGTTCGGAGCTCGGCGTCGAGCTTTCGGGTCAGGTCGTGATGTGCGTGCAAGAGGCCCTGCCACGCCCGAAGCTCCGTCTCGGAGAGCTTTGCTTCCATGCGGCAATCCTATCCATCCGACACTTGCAGATGCAAGTATCCACATGATACGCTGCGCGGTGCAAAGGTTGTAGAGCGAAGGACCTGTCATGGTGATTGCGACCCAGACCTTCTCGCCGGTGGTGGCCGCGTTCGGCGTTGGAATCGCGCTGGCCAGCGCTCCCGGTCCGGTTCAGGCCGTCCTCCTGGCGGAGGCAGTCCGGGGAGGAGTTTCCCGGGGCCTTCGAGCTCTGGCCGGATCCAGCTTGACGTTCGGGAGCCTGCTGGTGGGCCTGGCTCTCGGGCTCTCCGTGGCGGCGCCGAGCGGCACGGCTTTTCGGATCCTCGAGGTGGCCGGCGGCGCGCTCCTCCTGTGGCTCGCCGTGGAGGGCTTTCGCTCCCGGCACCGCGTCGAGGAGGCCTCTGCGGAGGGGCGGAGCCTCCCGCCGACCGCGCGGGGGGCGCTGGCGATCGTTCTCAACCCAGGTGCGTGGCTGTTCCTCGGGGCGGTGGCCTCTCCACTCCTCGCATCAGCCAGCCGAGCGGGGGGACGGGGCGGCGCGGTCGTTGCGGCGGTGGCGCTGCTCATCGGAGCGGGTCTCGGAGATTTCGGCGTGGTGTTGCTGGGCGGCCTCGGTCTGCGCCGGGCCGGGACGCACGCCATCCTGTTGGGCCAGCGCGCCCTGGCCACACTGCTCGCCGGGCTGGGTGTCTGGCTCGTCGTCCAGGGACTGATTCCGCACGGAGGCGGTTGATGATGGACATGGCCAAGCTGCTGTTCGGACTGAACATCTCGCCCTCGGTCACATCCGGCCCAGACCCGGTGGCTCAGGCCCGGACGGCGGAGGATCTGGGGTTCGATTTCGTTTCGGCGAACGATCACGTGCATGGTCCGGACCCGAGGTACGAAGCGTGGACCATGCTGTCCTGGATCGCCGCTGAGACATCTCGGATTCGGGTGGCCACCCGCGTGCTCGGGCTGCCCTACCGGTCTCCGGCGGTGGTGGCGAAGATGGCCGAAACGTTCGATCGCCTGTCGAAGGGCCGGCTGATCCTGGGGCTCGGGGCGGGCGCATCGGATGAGGAGTTCCGCGCGCTCGGGCTCGAGGTTCGCCCGCCGCGGGACAAGGTCGATGGCCTGGAAGAGGCCATCCGCATCATCCGAGGCCTGTGGTCGGGGCGGAGTTTCACGTTCGAGGGGCGTCTGTATCGAACGGATCGCGCCGACGTGGAACCGAGGCCGGACCACCGCATCCCCATCTGGCTCGGCACCTTCGGCCCGCGAGCGCTCGGGGTGACCGGACGGCTGGCGGACGGCTGGATCCCGTCCTTCGAGATGGCGCCTCCGGACCGGGTACCGGAGATGCGGAACCGCCTCCTGGCGGCCGCGCGCGAGGCGGCCCGTGAACCAGAGGACATCACCATGGTCTACAACATCGTGATCAGGGTGGCGGACGCGGTCGACCCGCGACCGTTCGTGGTGTCAGGTTCCCCCAGCGCCGTCGCGGAGCGGCTGCTCGGATTCGTCGAGATCGGGTTCACGGCATTCAACTTCATCCTGAGTGGGCCGGACACGAACGAGCAAGAGGAGCGGCTGGCCCACGAAGTCATCCCTGCGGTGCGCGCCGGTACGGTCTAAAGACG
>DHWM01000018.1:0-11113 GCA_002413185.1 Actinobacteria bacterium UBA5182 | reverse complement strand
GGCCGAGCCGCCGTGCCAGGGAGCCGGGTGGGCACCGGACTGAGGGGCCGCCAGTCCCTGCAGCTGGTGTGTTCGGATATCGAAGGCGCCGTTGTCGGTTCGAGCGTTCGGCGAAAAAGAAGCAGAAGAAGCAGTGGCCGCAGCTATTCTCGCGGACGCAGGAGCAGCAGCCCCGAACAGCAAGGCGACCGCGACGAGCCCGCTCGTACGCCGCCGAGAACACCGGCTCGCAACTCCCAGTGGGGCATCCCGGCCGGGAGAAGTGCAGACTACCCGTCGAGTGGTCGGTCGGACGAGGCACATTCGTCGGTTGCTGACGCGGCGGGTCGTCATGGTCGGGGTGGTCGTGACGGCGTCGCTGTTCGTAGCGTCGACGGCGGGAGCCGTAGCGGCACAGCCTGCCCGCCAGGTCGCCGCGTCGGAACTCGTTCGTCGGTTGGGGGCAGGACAGACCGTCGACGAGACCGGCCTGACCGTCACCGGAACGCTGGACCTTCGTTCGATCGGCACCGTGTCGGCTCCGCTTCGCTGCCTGAACTGCGACTTCCTGGGCGACCTGATCGCCCCCGACGTCCTGTTCACGCGCATCGTCGTGCTGAGCGGCAGCCACTTCTTCGGCACGATCGACCTGCGCGGCGCGGTCTTCGACGATGGTTTCTTCGTGCGGACATCGAGCCGCCCGAGCACCTTCGACCGGTTCGCCCTGTTTTCCCTGGCGACGTTCGGCGATACCGCGGCGTTCGACGGCGCCACGTTCGCGAGCGAAGGAAACTTCACCGGCGCCCGGTTCCTGGCCGATGCCTCGTTCGTCGACACCACGTTTCGAGGGGTCGCCCGCTTCAATCAGACGGGCTTCGGTGCCGGCGCGCTGTTCTCCGCCTCCACTGCCGGGGGCGGAGCTCCCTCCTCCGCGACCTGTGCCACGACGGTCGGCGGTTCGTTCCAGGACGTCGCGGTGTTCACACGGACGGTCTTCACCGGACCTGCCGATTTCCGTCAGCGGTGCTTCCGCGGGAAGGCGGACTTCAGCAACGCCGCCTTCGGGTCCAGGGCGAACTTCTCCCTGAGCCAGTTCGCTGCCTTCGCGTCCTTCGACGACGTCGGGTTCGAGGGAGACGCTCTCTTCCTGGGGACGCGGTTCGAAAGAAGCTCGGCGTCCTTCGTCCAGGTCTCGGGAGCCCGGACCATGAGCTTCGAGGACGCGTCGTTCCACGGCAACGTGGCGTTCTTCGGGTTGGCCGTGTCTGGAGCGCTGTCCTTCGCACATGCAAGCTTCGGTGGCGGGGTCGACCTGCGAAAGCTCATCGCGAACGACCTCACGATGGACGTGGAGACGGTCAAGAGGATCCCCGATGCCGTCGTCCAGGAACGGGTCCTGGCGCTGATCGAGTCGAGCGCCCGGGCCCGAGGCGACGTCGCCACCGCGAACGATGCCAGGTTCAAGCTCCTGTCGCTGGACGGCCGGCAATCGGGCGGCTTCAAGAGATGGGTGGACGCCGTGCTCTACAAGACCATCGCGGGATACCTGGTCCGTCCGGTCCATCCACTGCTGTCGTTCCTCGCCGTGCTGCTGCTCGCCGGGTTGGTCCGGGCGACCATCCGCCGCCGCCGGGACGGGAGGCGGAGGGACCGGAAGTCCCGCCCGCGGGTCTCCTCACTCGCTATCGTGAAGTGGCTGAGCGCGTTCTTCGAGGGTCTCGGCGACACGATGAGCGCGGCGTTCCGACGAAAACCGCAGGTCGACCTGACGGAACGCGAGCAGGTGCGACCGTATCTGATCGCCGGCTTGGTGTGGGCGGAGTACCTGGCGTTCAAGGTCTTGTTCGTGCTCTTCCTGCTGTGTCTGGCGAACTCGAACGCCACGCTCCGGCAGATCCTCGACAGCGTGACACGATGAGCTTCGCGCCGCGCACGTCACGCCGGGCCATGTTGGCGACGGGCATCCTCCTGTTCGGATACCTGCTGGTCGACGTGGTCGGCGGGGCACCACGGTCCCCGGTGGTTCCGGTCTTTCCGGCAGGCCTTGGACCACCGGTGTGGACCGAGCGCGTGGCCAGTTGGCTCGGGCTCGCCGCGATGAGTCGCCTCGCCTTGACCCTGCTCGTCCTCGCGCTGCTGGCGATCCTGGTGGCCGCATTCGTCGTCCTCCTTCACGAGGCATGGCAAGGACGGGTCGGGCTGAGCTGGGCGATCGAAGCGGCGGTCGCCGCAATCGCGGTCGCCGTGGCCGGTCCGCTGCTGCTGTCGCGCGACGTGTACAGCTATGCGGCGTACGGCCGGATCTTCGCGATCCATGGCAGCAATCCCTACGTGCGGCCGCCCGCGGCCTTCCCCCAGGACCCGTTCACACCGGTCGTCTCGTCGCTGTGGCTTCGAACCCGGTCGCTGTACGGCCCGGCGTTCCTCCTTCCCGCGGCCGCCATCGGCCGGGTCTGGTCGCGATCGCCTGCCGGGACCGTTCTGGCCTTCCGGCTTCTGAGCGGGGGGGCGCTGGCCATGGCCGCTTGGTTGGCGGCCGTCGCCACCCGTTTCGTCCGTCCAGGCCGGGAGTCACTTGCCGCGGCCGCTGTGGGCCTCAATCCCGTCGTGGTTCTTCACACCGTCGGGGGCGGCCACAACGATGCCCTCATCGCGGCGCTCCTGGCGGGGGCATTCGCGCTCGGCGCGCGATGGTGGCGAGATCCTCCTCGGGGGCCGACCTCGTGGATGGCTCTGGGCGTGACCGCGTTGTTGACCCTGGCCGTTCTGATCAAGGTGGTGGTGGGCCCACCACTCCTCCTGTGGGGATGGTCGGTGGTTGTGGGCGCCCCGGCGGGGAAGCGGGCCAGGGTCGCCGCCGCCCACGGCGGGGTCGTCCTGTTGATCGCCGCCGCGCTGTTCGCTCCGTTCGTCGCGGGGAGCCGGACCATTGCTCCTCTCGTCACGCTCGCCGCGCGCCAAGGTTGGGCCAGCGGGCCCGGGATGGTCGCCCGAGGCGCGCGCGGGCTCGGCAACGCCATGGCGGGGCGCCCGGGTGGCGTCGTGCTGGCGACGATGGCCACGGGGCTCTTCCTGGCCGCATACGCCCTGGTCCTGTGGCGGCTGCTCCAGCAAGCTCCCCGCCGGTCGCCCCCTCTCTCGTGGGGTCCGGCCCTGCTTCTGTTGTGCCTGGCGCTGCCCTACCTCGTCCCGTGGTATGCGGCGTGGTTCCTTCCCTTCGTCGCGGTCATGCTCGATGGCGGCCTTGGATGGGTGGCGCTGACCGCGGCCGGCGTTCTGGCCCTGACCGGCGTGCCGGCAGAACCGGCGAACGCGCCGGGGTTGTGGCGGGACATGTTGCTGGGCGTGCACTATGGCGCTGCCTCGATCATGCTCGGCTTGTTCCTGGTGGCGGCTCGGCTGGCCCTTCGCTCTACGAAGGACGGAGCCCTCGACCGCGATCAGGCGGCGGATGGATCGGCAGGAGCGATCGTCACCTCCAGATCCGCGAAGGCCCGGGCGTAGGCCAGTCGCTCCTCCTGTTCCGGCGCGACCAGCACGAGGAGGGTGCTCGACCCGCCGATCCCGGCCGCGCTCGTATCCAGGCCGAGCCCCTTCTGCGACGAGCCCGCCCCCGACCCGGAGACGCCGAGGACCAGCAGGACCTCCACACCGTCGACCACGGTTTCCGTGTGGGGCTGGCCGCCGGAATAGGTGGCCAGGATGTCCACGTGATCGCCTGCCGCGACCGAACCCGGCGGGAGCGAAGTGGGTACGGCGAAGGCCCGGAGTCCCTCCGGAGTGAGCGACGACACCGGGCCCGCCCGTACGCGAGCCAGTCGGGTCTGGGTCACCGCCTCTCCGATCGAGAGGTCCGAAAGGGCGACCCGGCCGGCAGCTTCGACGATCCGCGAGATCGATCCCGGAGGTGCGTACGCCTGCGGGAATCGAGCGGTCTTCAGATCCGCGGGCGTAAGCGTGTGGCCACGCCCGATGCTCTGAGCGGCGACCACAACCTGGACCGACGGGCCGGTCAGGCCCGTCGACGCGGCCGCATGGGCCAGATACGAGCGCATGAGAAGAGCCGCGAGCAAGGCAAGACCGACTGAGGCCGCCAGGAAGCGGCGAGATGTTCTGGGCCAGGGCCTTCGCACGCGCGCTCCTTCCGGGGGAGGAGCGAGATGGATCTCCCTGAGGCTACGGCGTCCGTTCGTCGATCGCCATGAAAGAAGTCACTGCCCGGGGTTTTTCGGCGAAGCGGAAGAAAGGCTCGGAGGCGCAGGGCGCTCAGGCAGATTTCTCCGTCCTGCCCGACCCGGAGCCCCGCCTCGACCGGGACGATGGGGAAGGGGAGGACGATCCGGCCCCGCCGTCGGGGGGAGGAGGCGACGAGGGTTTCTGAGACCCGCTCGAATCCTTCGACCCGCTGCCGGAGGAAGACGACGACTCGGACTTCTCGGAGACCTTCGATGCGCTGCTCGCGCTGCCCTCTCGGTCGCCCGCTCCCGCACCTGCGCGGGAGGCCCGCGAATCGGTCACGTAGAAGCCCGAGCCCTTGAACAGGATTCCGGCCGGGTGGAACACCTTGCGCAGGGGTCCACCGCACACGCCACACTCCGTCAGAGGCCCCTCGCTGAACTTCTGATACACCTCCACGTGGGTGCCGCACGACTGGCAGGTGTATTCATACGTCGGCATGCATCCGATTATACGGACGGTCTTCCGGCGAACCGCTTCAGAAGACCGAAGGGTTGAACTCCGTGAACACGCCGTTCGGATTCGTCTTCCACACCCACGCGTGCAGGAGCCAGTCGGTCTGGGCCTGGAACACTCCCTGTCTCTGCGCGCACGCGGCTGCGGTGGGCGCGATCGTCACGGAGCCGCCCGGGAGGAAGCACAGGTTGTTGTGGAAGTGCCAGACGTCGGACCCGCCGGCGAACCCTTCAGGTGGCGTGTCCGTGGTGTGGACGAACCGGTAGGCCACACCGGCCAGGGTGAGCCCACCAGAGCCGTCGGGCTCGTACAGCAGGATCTGGGGCCGGGACGGGTCGAACACGTTCTCCGGGATGTTCAGGTTCACCAGGTGGAGCCCCAGTCCGGGGATGAACTGCGTGACCTGCCGGTAGCCGGTGGCCTTCGCGACGGAGACGTCCCTGTACTTGGCGGTGGCCGCCTTCGCCGCGGCCAGTTGCGCTCGCAGAGCCACCGCCTGCGCCGCGCTCACCGCCCCCGGTTGTCCGTGGGTGTGCCCCAACTGGCTCGCCCCCTCGGCTCCCTCGCCAGCGACTGCGGCTGCACCGCCCGAGGCGACCTGCGAACCCGCCCCGTGCGAGGCATGCACGGGCCTCGTCGCCGAAGCGTTCGTCGTCGACGCGGGTTGGCCGGCCTTCCAACCCGACCAGCCGCCCTCGACCATGGCCGCGCCCAGCAGCAGCACCATCCCGGCGGCGAGGAGATGGCCCCAGTCGGTCCCCAGCCGGCTGGCCCACCGGATCCCTCCCATCGCCGTCAGCACGATGCCGGCGAACAGGACGAGATGCCAGGGGTTGTTGCCGGAGCCCAGGACGAAGAGCTCCTCGTGGGCGTGTGCCGTTGGGTCGAGCGTGTGGGCGGCCAGATCTCCGATGACGCCAACGAGCGTGACCACGATCCCGCCGGGGATGAGCGCGTTCCCGAGGCCCGACAGCACCCGGGGACGTGACTTGCCGAGCGTGGCCTCCATGCCTAACACCTTACGGCACGCATGCTCGGGTCGTTGCTGTGGTCGTGAAGGCAGCCCGAGGGCTCGCCGAAAGTCCCCTGGGATAGACTCCTAGGTCCCTAGAAGGAGGTCCATGAAAGTACGGAAGGCGGTCATCCCGGCCGCGGGGCTGGGCACCAGGTTCCTCCCGGCCACCAAATCGCAGCCGAAGGAGATGCTGCCGATCGTCGACAAGCCGGCGATCCAATACGTTGTGGAGCAGGCCGTCGGCGCGGGCATCCAGGACATCCTCATCATCACCGGCCGGGGCAAGCGCACCATCGAGGATCACTTCGACCGGTCGTTCGAGCTGGAATGGCGGCTGGAGCAGGCCGGGAAGTTCGACGACCTGAAGGAGGTCCGGGAGATCTCGGAGATGGCGTCGATCCACTACATCCGGCAGAAGGATCCGAAGGGCCTGGGCGCGGCTGTGGCGATGGCCGAGCCGCACGTCAACGGCGAGCCGTTCGCGGTCCTCCTGGGCGACGACATCATCACCACCGGCAACGCGCTGGGGGACATGATCGAAATTTACGGCCGGTACGGCCGGAGCGTCCTGGCGGGCCGGGAGGTCCCCCGCGCCGATATCCATCTGTACGGCGCGATCGAGCCCGAGTTCATCGAAGACAACCTGGCCCGGGTCGTGAAGATCGTGGAGAAGCCGGCCACCGATGAGGCGCCGTCGAACCTCGCCGCGCTGGGCCGCTACGTCCTCACCCCGGAGATCTTCGACGCCCTCCGCGAGACGTCACCGGATGCGGAAGGAGAGATCCAGCTCACCGATGCCATCAACCTTCTCGCCCAGCAGCAGACGGTGTACGCCTACCTGTTCGAAGGCGTTCGGTACGACATCGGAAAGAAGCTCGATTACCTGCGCGCCACCGTCGAGCTGGCCATCGATCGCCAGGACCTGGGCCCGGAGTTCCGAACGTTCCTGGCCGATCTGGTCCAGCGGAAGAAGATCCTGTAGGGCGGCATGTCGATCTCGGGAACGGACCCGTCGCACGGGCACGAAGACACCTCGGCCATGCGCCCGGTCGAGGAGGTCCAGGCCGCCGTCCTGGCGAGCGTCCGGACCTTGTCACCCATCGAGCTCCACCTTCAGGAAGCGTATGGGTGCGTGCTCGCCGGCGACGTGACGGCCGAGCTCGACATGCCGGCGTTCGCGTCCGCGGCGATGGACGGGTTCGCCGTGCGGGCTTCCGACATCGCCACGGCGTCGACGGACGACCCCGTGGCGCTTCGGATCGCCGGGCGCGCTCCCGTCGGGCGGATGCCGGAGGCGACGGTGGGGGCAGGGGAGGCAGTGCGCATCGCCACCGGCGCGCCGATCCCCGCCGGGGCCGACTGCATCGCCCCGATCGAGCATTGCGAGGTCAGGGACGACGTCGTCCGCGTGCTGCGGTCGTTCCCCGAAGGATCGTCGATCCGTCCGGCCGGTCAGGATGCGAAGGCGGGGGCCCTGCTCGTCCCGGCGGGTCGAAGGCTCTCCGCGCCTGAGCTGGGGCTCCTGGCGAGCTCGGGGCATGCCTCGGTGCTGGTACACCCTCGGCCGAGGGTCGTGGTCCTCTCGACCGGCGACGAGCTGGTCGGGCCGGGCCGCCCCGCTCCTTTCGGCAAAGTCCGCGACGCCAATTCGTTCACCCTGTACGGGGGACTCCGAGACGCCGGCGCCGTCCCGTACCTGGGCGGCATCGTCGGGGACGAGGCGGATCAGTTGAAGGAGGCCGTACTGGGCTTCTCCACTCGGGCCGACATGTTCATCAGCTCCGGTGGAGTCTCGGTGGGCGAGCGCGACGTGGTGAAGAAGGCGTTCTTCCGCCGCGGCGACATCGACTTCTACCGGGTGGCCATGCAGCCGGGCATGCCACAGGGCTTCGGGATGATCGAGGACACGCCGTACTTCGGGCTCCCCGGGAATCCCGTCTCGGTGTTCGTCTCCTTCGAGCTGTTCATCCGCCCGGCCCTCCTCAAGATGATGGGGCGGCGTGACATCTTCCGTCCGGTGATCTGGGCCCTCGTGGAGAGCGACATCACGGGACCGCGGGCGAAGACGATGTTCCAACGGGTCCGGGTGTGGCGAGAGAAGGGCGAATGGCGAGCGGCCAGCACCGGACCGACCGCCTCGAACCTGCTCGGGACGGTGGTCAAGGCCAACGGCCTGGCCATCGTGCCGGTGGGGACGGAGACCGCCGCGGCCGGCTCGCGGGTGAAGGTCATGGTGTTCCGGGCGCTCGAGGACGAGGAGTCGTGAAGGCGGCCTCGGGCGACACCGGAGCGACCGCGAGCTCGGACGGCGCGGCCCGCATGGTGGAGGTGGGCGGAAAGGACGTGACGGAACGTCGTGCCGTCGCCGAGTGCACCATCCACATGACTCCCGAGGCGTGTGCCGCCGTCGTCGCGGGGACGTCGAAGGGCAACCCGCTGGAAGCGGCCAAGGTGGCGGGACTGATGGCCGCGAAGCGAACCGCGGAGCTCCTTCCGTTCTGTCATCCCATCGCCCTGACTGGTGGGATGGTGACGGTGCGGGCCGATGTCGAAGCCGGCGTCATCCACGTGGAGGCAACCATGAACGCGAGCGACCGGACCGGCGTGGAGATGGAGTCGCTCACGGCAGCCGCCGTCGCCGCCCTGTCGCTGTACGACACGGCGAAGGCGTTCGACCGGGGGGCCGAGATCGGTGGGCTCCGCCTCGTGGCGAAGGCGGGCGGCAAGAGTGGGGAGTACCGCCGGGGTTCCTGACCTCGACCTCCGGCCCGGCCTCCCCCCCTCCAGGCTGTGGCAGCCAGCCAGCTCGACACTCAACCTCAACATTCAACCTCTACGAGAGTGCTTGAACCCCACATCTGGGGTGCTACCGTCTTCTTCCAGCCCACATGTTGTGGTCCGACCGGGAACGACCGCGAGGAGGGCTGGACCTTGAGTTGGCTTTTACTGGCGGGATTGGGCATTATCTGGACCGCGTTCCTTCTTCCATCGACACGTGGTCGAAGGTCACCCAGGTTCAGCGTTGAGGAGTTCGAAAGAAAGATGAACATGCTCGCCGACGCCAATAAGCCGTCTCCCGGCCGGTGGATCCTGATGCCCCGGAAGGGTGAACGGTTCCTGGATCCGCAGCAACGCATCCGCATCCGCATTCGCCGGCGCCGCCGCCAGATCTTCATGGTGCTGCTCGAGGCGACCGCCCTGACATTGATCATCGGGCTGTTCCCCCCGCTCCGGGGCATGCTGTTCGGAGCGGGTATCTGCGCGTTCCTGTTGCTGGCCTACGCCGCGTTGTTGGTGAGGATCCGGGTGGAGGAGGAGCATCGCGACCGCGTTCGCCGGTCGGTGGCGGCGATGGGGGCGACCGGCGCTCCGGCGTCTCTCGACCAGGGGCCGCGCTACGCCGCGCCGACCATGCCCGGCGTCGGGACCGTGGTGGTGTCCTCGAACGGGACGAGCGCCTCGACCGGCTACCACGCTTCCGCGAACGGCGTCGCCAACGAGCACGCCAACGAACGTTCCGGCGCGGGCGACGTCATGTGGGGGAGCGGCGTCAGGATCATCGACGACGACATCCACGTGGTGGTCAAGCGCCCCGACGAGGTTCCGGCCGAGGTCTTGGCCGACCTGCTCGAATCGGCGCGGTAGCCACGTCGTCCATCTTCGGTACGGGATAGGAGCAGGGCCACCGTGGACCTCGGGCGCTACTCGGATTCGTTCCAGCGCGCCTTCGAGGGAAAGGCCGCGGCGCGGGACAAGGCGCTGGTGGCGTCGCGTCGATCCATCCGGTTCTCGGCCAACGCCATCCGGGCCATCCACCGCGGCGAGTTCGACGAAGCCCACGCGCTCATGGATCAGTCGCGACAGGCGATCGAGGACGGACGGGACGCCGTCCGCTCGGATCACCCCGACGTGTACTTCGCGGGGTTCCTCCAGGACGCTCAGAAGGAGTACGCGGAGGCTTGCATCACGGAGGCGGTGGTCACGGGTGCGGACCTTCCCTCTCCGGAGACCCTGGATGTGGAGCTGGCACCGTACGTCAACGGCATGGCCGAGGCGGTCGGGGAGGGCCGGCGGGCGGTGCTGGACCTGCTTCGCCGGGGCGAGGTGGATCGAAGCGAACGCATCCTGACCACGATGGAGGACATCTACTACCTGCTGGTGTCGATGGACTTCCCCGACGCCATCACCCGGAACCTCCGGCGCTCCACCGACGCTGCCAGGGGGATCATGGAGCGAACCCGCGGAGACCTTTCGATGTCGCTGGTGCAGCGGAACCTTCAGCAGGCACTGGAACGGCAGGTTCGCCAGGCCCGGGACCCCGCGGCGGGCCGGACGGCGCGTCCTCCTAGACGATCCTGAGCTTCGACAGGAAGCTCTCCGCCAGGGCCTCGTCCCCTTCGACCTTCAAGGTGCCGTCCGATCGGAGGTCCTCGAACGAGTCGCGACCCGTCGCGGCGATGACGAAGGAGTGCGCCGGGAGCGTCAGGCGGGCGTCGGGTTCGTCGTGCGGAGTGGCCTCGCCGTCGAGGGAGCCGACGGGGCCGCCCCGTCCGGCTTCGATGTCGAACTCCCACTCGGGAAGTCGCACGCCCTCCAGTGAGATCGCCACCCGGCCGCGCTGCCCGGCCATCTTCGCCACGGTCTCCGAGATCGCCGCCGTCAGGACGAACTCCGCCGCCGGCGCCACGTCGACCTCCTCGTCGGGCATCCCCAGCGCCCGCCGGATGTCATGGCGGTGGACCCATTCGTCGAACGCCCGCGACCAGATCAGGAGCCCTGCCGGAGCCTTCCCCCACAGCGTCGGCACGCGGAGGCGATAGGCGGGAGCCGGCACGGTCCTGGCCAGCCGGAGGAATCGCCGACCCCACCGGTCCAGCCCGGTCAGGAGGTCGGCGGTCGGCCGGTTGGCCCACTTCGGCACCTGGTCGTCGTTCCACCGCTCCAGTCGGGCCATGTTGTTTCGGAACGCGATCGGCAGGAGCGAGCCGGTCAGCGACGTGATGTCCAGCCTGATCACGTGGGCGGCCACTTCCCGGGGGCGCCATCCGGGGAGGACCTCGATCTCCCATTGCTCGGCGTCCAGGGTTCGCAGCAGCGCGATGAGGTTCCGACGCTCCCCCGCCACCGCGCGGAGGATTTCGGGCTTGTTCACGGGGTGTCGTCGTCTGGCGGAATCGAAGGAAGCGGCTCGGTGGGATCGGTGGGCCGGCGCTCCGGCGGGGGACTGCCCGGGCCGGGCGGCATGGTGGGACGAGGGGGCGAAGGGGGAGCTTGGGGCGGCGGCGGCGGCCGTGGACCCGGCCGGGGCTGTCCCAGGGGCGCTGGGCGACCGGTGGGCGGCTGGGCGCCCCCGCCTGGAGTGGGGCCGGACGGAGGCCTGGGACCGGGCGGCGGGGTCGGCCCCGGGGCGGGCGCCGGTCCTGGACC
>DHWM01000187.1 GCA_002413185.1 Actinobacteria bacterium UBA5182 | reverse complement strand
CACGACGTGCTGCTGCTCGACAAGAGCCCGGGTCTCGTCGAGCGCCTCCGCCCCACCTTGGACGTGACCTGGTTCGTCGGAGACGCCTGCGAGGTCAGCACCCTGCACCAGGCCGGGATCGACGGCAGCGAAGTGATGGTGGCCGCCACCGGCGACGACGAGGACAACCTGGTCATCTCCCTGCTGGCCAAGCAGGAGTTCGCCGTCCCACGCGTGTTGGCCAGGGTGAACCACCCCACCAACGAGTGGATGTTCACCGAACAATGGGGCGTGGACGTCGCGGTCTCGCCCGCGCACATCCTCACCGCCATGGTCGACGAGGCCGTGTCGGTCGGGGACCTGGTCCGGTTGCTGAAGCTCCAGCACGGACAGGTCACGCTGGTCGAGCTCACGCTGAAGGAGGGCTCGGCGGTGGCGAACCGGCCGATGTACGAGCTTCGGCTGCCGCTCGATTCGGCCATCGTGGCGATCGTCCGCGATGAGCACGTGGTGATCCCGCAGCCCGAGACGGTGCTCGCCGCCGGGGACGAACTGCTGGCGATCGCCACGCCCGATGTCGAAGAGGAGCTCCGCCAGGCCCTGGAGTAGACGCGCAGGTCGCCGCGGCGACTCAGGCGAACTCGAACGTGGGGTTCACCATGCGCAGGACGCCCTGTTCGCGGCCCAGGACCCCATCGATCATGAGTCGCGATCCGAGGGCCAGCCCGGGGATCGAACGTCTCCCGAGCCACCGGGCGGCCACCTCACCGGTCCCGTCCGAGAGCACCACTTCCAGCGCCTCGAACCCTTCGATCGGCCGAACGGTGATCCGCCGGACCATGCCGGCGAGCTTCACCCGTTCCCGGAGCGGGGCCTCCGCGATCCGGACCGTGCCCGGGACGGTCGCCGCCCAATCGCTCAGCTCCTCGGCCAGGCGGGACTCGTCGCTCGCCGTCAGCCGGCTCAGGAACCGCCGAACGGCACCCACCTCCGCGGATCCGTTCAGGAGGCCGGGTCGTTGGTGGGCGCGGATGCGCCGGGCGAGCCGTCGTCCGCACCGGGCGAGCCGTCGCCGCCGGCACCGGGGCCGTGTCCCGTCGCGCTGGAGGCGATCCGCGAGACCTCGGCCGCCTCCGGGTAGTCCGGACCCCCGGGGACGTGCTCCGGTAGCAGCAGCTGGACCTTCTGGGACTTGGAGTACCAGATGGCCGCCGCCAGGACCAGCGTCGAGGCGATGGCCACCACGTACCGGATGGCCGTGTGGCCCGCTCCGCCCGACCCGTACTTGACCACCAGCGGTGCGATCAGCAGCGCCACCAGGTTCATGACCTTGATCAGCGGGTTCAGGGCCGGGCCCGCCGTGTCCTTGAACGGGTCGCCGACGGTGTCGCCGATGACCGTGGCCTTGTGGGATTCGGAGCCCTTCCCGCCGTACAGGCCCTCTTCGACCAGCTTCTTCGCGTTGTCCCAGGCGCCGCCGGCGTTGGAGAGCATGACGGCCAGCAGCTGGCCCGTGAGGATCGTCCCGGCCAGGAACGCGCCGAGGGCTTCAGCCTTCAGGAAGAAGCCGACGAGGATCGGCGACAGCACGGCCAGCAAGCCGGGCGTCATCAATTCGCGGAGCGACGTCCGGGTGCAGATGTCGACCACGGCGGCATAGTCCGGCGTTTCCTCGTAGGTCATGATCCCGGGGTGCTCGTGGAACTGCTTGCGCACCTCGATCACCACCTGTGATGCGGCCCGCCCCACGGCCCGGATGGCCAGGGCAGAGAACAGGAAGCTCACCGAGCCGCCGATCAACAGGCCGACCAGCACGTCCGGGTGGTCGACGCGGATCCCGAGGAAGTTGAAGCCGGCCCCGACCAACGCGACCTGGAAGGAGCCGAACAGCGACGTCGCCGCGATGACCGCCGTGGCGATGGCCATGCCCTTGGTGATGGCCTTCGTGGAGTTCCCCACAGCGTCCAATCCGGTGAGGATCTCGGAGGCGCGGCCTTCGAACTCGCCGGACATCTCGGCGATGCCTTGCGCGTTGTCCGAGATAGGTCCGTACGTGTCCATCGAGACGATGACGCCGACGGTGGTCAGCATCCCCATGCCGGTCAGCGAGATGAAGTACAGGCGTTCGTCCAGGTTGTGTCCGAGGTAGAAGGCGGCGATGATCACCGCGCCGATCACGAGGATCGCCCACACGGTCGACTCAAGGCCGACCGCGAAGCCGCTCAGGATCGTGGTGGCGGGGCCGGTCTGACTGGCCTCGGCGATCTCCTTCACCGGGGTGCGCTTCGTCGAGGTGAAGTGCTCGGTCAGGACCTGGATGATGCTGGCCAGGATCAAGCCGAACACCACCGCCCAGAACACCCGGAGGTCCTTCACGTAGGTGACAGCCACGATGAACACACCCACCGCCGAGGCCAACGCGGAGAGGAAGAAGCCGCGGTTGATGGACTTCATCCCGCTCTCGGTCTCCGTCCGCGGCGAGACCGCCATGATGCCGATGATCGACGTGATGATGCCGACGGCCCGGACGAACAGCGGGAACATCACCCCGACGATGGCCCCGGACTTCGAGCCGCTGAACGCCGCCGCCCCCAGGATGATGGAGGCCAGCAGTGTGACCTCGTAGGACTCGAACAG
>DHWM01000012.1 GCA_002413185.1 Actinobacteria bacterium UBA5182 | reverse complement strand
GGCTCCGCCGCCCACATAGGCGGCGTCCAGGGCGGCTTCCGCGGCGGCGAAGACCCGCCCCCGCATCTCGTCCGGCGTCCGCTGCTGAAGGAGCGATGTATAGGAGACGTTCCCCACCGCGTTCGCCATCCCGGCGAGGATCCAGGCCAGGAGGATCATGGAAAGGTTATGAGCCCGCGACACGGACAGGACGGCCAGACCCGTCACCAGGATGCTCCCCGACAGCAGGCGTTCGTGAGGCCATCGTCGGGCCAGCGCCGGCGCGCTGACCGCCCCGGTCAGCATGCCGATGCCCCACGTCCCCCCGAGCAGCCCGAGGGCGCCCGGCCCTCGGGCCAGTGTGCGAAGGACGAACAATGACTCCAGCGGCGCCTTCGTGGCCGCCCCCAGCATAACCAGCCCCGTCACGACCACGACCCCTCGCACGATCGGTGTGCGTGCCGTGAAGGACAGTCCTTCCTTCAGGTCCGTCATGATGGCGGGTCTGGCCCCTGGGGGGACACCCTCGAGCCGCGGCACTCGGAGCGCGCTGAGCAGGAGGGCGGAGATCACGAACGAGGCCGCGTTCAGGGCGAACACCGGTCGGGGTCCGAACCTCGCCACCAGGAATCCGCCCATCCCAGGGCCCGCCACCAGGGCGAAATGGAAGGTCGAGGAGATGAGGGAGTTCGCCGTGACCAGTTCCCCCTCGGTGACCAGGTTGGGCACCGAGGCCTGCAGGCTCGGTTGGAAGATCGACCCGAACAGTCCGAGCCACACCGCCAGGAAGTAGAAGAACGGCGTGGACGTCGGGGCGATCAGGAGCGTGAGCAGGCCGACGGCCCGAGCCACGTCGGCTCCCACCATCAAGCCGCGCCGGGAGTACCGGTCGGCCAGCGGACCGAGGAGCGCCCCGAACACCGCGGCGGACCCCGCTTGCACCATCAGCAGCACCGCGAGCACGGCGACGCTCCGAGTTCGCTCCGCGAGCGTGGTGGCGACCGCGATCGCATACATCCAATCCCCCATGTTCGACACTGCTTGAGCGGACCACAGACGCAAGAACGCAGGGCGCTTCAGAAGGGGAAGGAACTGATCGCGTCCCGACGGGAAGAGCCGGGAGTTGGCGAGGCGGTGGATTGCCGCCACGGCGCCCAATCCGATGAAGACATCGCCGGCGCTGAACACGTTGTGCAGGGGCCAGGACGCGGGGATCGCGAACACATCGCCGAGGAAGGCCAGACGCGCACCGGACACAACGACCGAGTTGCTGAAGACGCTGACATGAACGGGAAGACCGGCCGCGGCGGGGGCGGCGGGGGCGGCCGGCATCACCCCGCCATTGGCCAGGATGGCGAGCAGATTCATCCCCGCCCCGATCCCGATGAGCGGCAGTCCGGGGATGCGGCGATTGGCCCACAGGAACCCGACGCCGAGCAGATAGGAAGCGACGTAGACAGCCTCGCGGCCGGGGCCCGGGGACCCGGGGAACACGGAGATCACCATGATCTGGATCGTGAGGGCGGCCCCCGCCAGCCACAGGCCCCGGATCTCGAGACGGCCGAACGCGGCGAGCTGTCCCCCGAAGAGAGGAACCAGGGCGATGGACAACAGGACGAAGGCGATCAGGAACATGCATCGCACCTCAACGATGTCGACGGGTTCACTTCGACCTCTATCGGAGCCTTCCCAGCGACGCTTGAAGCAGGGACGCGGTCAGCGGGGTTCGTACATCCTTCGTCCGACCTCCGGGTCCGTCATCGGGCCGATCGTGCCCTTTCGAAGGATGGCGGCCCATCCCCCCTGCTAGGACGGAAGCCTTGCGACATTGGCCGAGATTCCTCCCGGGGGTGCTCCGATCGCTTCGGAATGACCGGCTCGGTGCCGACAACTACAGGGCTGGCGAAGTCCTCCCGCAAGACGGCGACAGCGATGCGGATCCGCGGACAGGTAGAGGAGGTGAACGTCGTGAAGATCCTCAAGAACGTCGCCTTCCGGGCGATCGTGGTCCTCGGCGGCCTGGTGGCGGTCATTGCTTCCCTCGGGGCTGAGCGCAAGTGGGGGTAGAGGTCGACGTTCGCGGCAACGCCCCGGACATCTCGTCCGGGGCGTCGCGCTGGAGGGTGTTGGCGAGAAGGCCGTCCCGGGCGAAGGACTCGGAGGTTGCCGGGGCAGCTCCTTCGGTGGAGACGCCGCGAGCGGAGTCCGGCCCGTCGCGTGGCACTGTGCGCTCATACGTCGCGGCCGTCTCGGTCGTGGGCGGCGTCGTGTTGGCCTACCTCGTCCTGACCCGGTCCGCCGCCGAGATCCGCACCGCCCCCGGGGCGTTCTGGGTGCTGTCCGTGCTGGTCCTGGCGGGCGAGCTCTTCCCGGTTCGGATCTACCGCCGCGAGGAGGTCGAAGAGGTCACGCTGTCGACGGCCTTTTCGTTCGCCATCCTCATGGCATGGGGGGCGGGCGCCGCGGTCGTCGCGACCGTCATCGCGTCGGCGATCGCGATGCCGTGCATCGCAAGCCGGCGTGGAAACTGTCCTTCAACGTGGGTCAGTGCTCGATCGGGACCGCCGCCGCCGGTCTGGTCTACTTCGGGCTCGGCGGCTCCCATCTCATGGGACCGGCGGACCTGTTCCCGTTCTTTCTCGCGGCGATCGTCCGATTCATCCTGAACAACATGATCACTGGCGCGGGCGTCGGGATGGCGGAGGAACGACCACTGCTGTCCTACCTCAAGGGAGACCTGCTGTTCCAGGCAGCCACGGCCGGAATGCTGATGGCGCTGTCGCCGCTGGTCGTGTTGGCGACCCAACGCAGCCTTCTGTTCGCTCCGCTGATGGCCTCGCCGATCCTCGCGGTGTACCTGGCCACGAGCATCTCTGTTCGGAACAGCCAGTTGGTCGAGCGGCTGGAGGAATCCCTTGCCGATCTCCACGAGGCGAACCGTCTCAAGGACGAGTTCATCGCCATGGTCTCCCACGAGCTGAGGACGCCGCTCACTTCCATCCAGGGGTACATCAAGACCTTGCTCCGCCCGGAGGTGAGGTGGTCCGAGGAGGACAGCCTCTCATTCCTCGGGACCGCCGATCGCCAAAGCGATCGGCTTCGCTACCTGATCGAGCAACTGCTCGCGGTGGTGGGCGCCGACACCCATCGCCAACCGCTCGTCCTCGAGCCGGCCTTCCTGCCGGACATCCTGCGGGAGGCGATCGGCGAACTGATGGACGTCAAGCAGAGCCATCACTTCGAGGTCAGGATCGGTGAGGGCGTGGGCTTCGTCCTGACCGAGCCGAGGAAACTCCACCAGATCCTGTCGAATCTGATCGAGAACGCCGCCAAGTACTCCCCAGCCGGATCAGCGATCACCGTGGTCGCGGAACCCGCCGGTAACCGGGTGGACGTCTCCGTCGAGGACGAGGGCACGGGGATTCCCTCGGAACTCCAAGCCAAAGTTTTTGAGCGCTTCTACCAGGTGGACCAATCCTCGACCCGGTTCGTGGGTGGGCTCGGCCTGGGCCTGTACATCTGCCGCCGTTTCGCCGAAGCCATGGGGGCGGAGCTGTGGCTCGACCGATCCGATCAGCGCGGTTCGAAGTTCTGCATCCGAATCCCCGTGTCAGAAGTTCCGGATCCTGGGAGCGTCGATGACGATCAAGCCGATGCCAAGGCCAAGGATCCCCAGTCGTCTCGGCCAAGGGTCGGTGTGCCGGCCACGTAGCAAGAGAGCCATTAGGGCCGGCGGAGCGAGATGACCATGTTGCCCACCCGGGTGGCCAGGACTTCCTCTCCGGGCTGAAGGCCGTCGGGGATCCCCTCGGGGCCCAGGCGGGCGTGCTCGACGGTCCGATCGGGGAACCCAACGGTGACGTCGAAGTAGGTCACCCCGTGGATCCCGAAGGGCCTGACGTCCAGCACGATGGCCGTCTGCTCGCCCAGCACTGGCGTCAGCTTATCCCGAGGCCACCGACTCATCCGGCGAGGTCGAACCAGCCGTCGGCCTGCAGCGGCAGGTCCGATCGGAGGAGTGCTCGGACCCGCCGACCGTCGACCGCGACGTCCACCTCCCGAGCCTCGGAATCCCCGTTCGTCGTGGAGACCTGACGGAGCCCCACGCCAGTCACTCGCACCAGGACGGGCTGCGGGTCGAAGGGAGGCTCCAGGCGCACGGCCCGCACCTCTTCCATCTGAGAGGTCCGGAGCATGCGATCCACCACGAGCAGGCAGCTCGGAGAGGTCGACCACACTGTCCCCACGCCTGCTACGAACTCATTCCGGTCCGCGCCCGCCCCCTCGATCCACACCTCGACGCCCCGGTCCCCTGGCGTGGCGATGACCTGCACCCCGTTCATGTCCCTCCAACGGAACCGAACGAGGTTCCAGTCCGCGTCGACCACGTGATCCACTCGGAACACTTCACGGCCGGTGTCGGGATCATGTGCACGCCCGAAATACCGCCAGCCGGCGGGGCCGGGGGCGGCCACGAACGTCTCCACCAGGGTCCTGGTACCAAGCCTGACACGATAGAGCCCCTGCACGCCCCGGCATTGTGGCAGAGGGTCGTCACCGTACCCGGCTCGGTCAAGCTCGATCGGTCCGGTCGCGGATGCCGGGGTGGACGACGACGCCGGTGGTCGAGCGGGCTGTCTAGTGTCCGCTGCTCGTCACTTGAAAGCAGGCCACGTCGTACTGCGACCCCGGGTTGTAGTGTGCCTCAGCGTTGGCGAATCCGCCCGTGCTGAACCCGGCCGGCTCGCTGGTCGCTCCCGCCTCGCCGCACTCCTGGCTGGGTCGGCCGGTTCCAGGCGGGTTAGCCGCCGAGGCCGTGCCGGCAGTTCCGAGAGCGAGCAGCGCCGCTGCCGCTCCTGCCACGAGGATCCTTCGCATACCAGACCTCCTTTTTGTTGGGGTCGAGGGGGTAATACGAACGGGGGGGCGGCAGGGTTTGAGCCCCGCAACGATTCGTCCGTCTCGAAGAAGCTTTCCCCACGCTCATCAGGAAGCTTTCCTTTCGCTTC
>DHWM01000149.1:1738-2798 GCA_002413185.1 Actinobacteria bacterium UBA5182 | reverse complement strand
GAGGTCATCTACACCGACGACCGGACGCTTGCGCTGTATCGATCGCTGCCCGAAGCCGACCGCATGGCCTTCCCCTTCGACGCCGAGGCTCTCGACTGGCGCCATTACCTGCAAGACGTTCACTGCCCCTCGATCACGACGGCGCTGCGGTTCCCCAGCCCCGCCCGCACCGCGCCCGAGGTTCGGGTGGTTCCGAGGCAGGACGGCGTCCTGGCGGTGTTCGACATGGAAGGCACGCTGCTGGATTCGAACGTCATCGAGTCCTATCTGTGGCTGCGTCTGGCGGAGCTGCCCAGAGAGCAGTGGCCCTCCGAGCTCGTGGCGGTGGCCCGGAAGCTTCCCCGATACCTCGCCGCCGAGCGCCGGGACCGGGGGGAGTTCCTCCGGTCGTTCTACCGGCGATACGACGGGGCGTCGGTGGAGGCCCTGTCGCGGCTGGTGGACGACGAGATCTCCGAGCTGGTCCTGCAGCGCCTCTCCGCCCCCGCAGTCCGCCGGATCCGCCAGCACCGGGCGGCGGGCCACCGGACCATCCTGGTCACCGGAGCCCTGGAGTGCTTCGTCCGGCCGCTCCAGCCCCTGTTCGACCAGGTGATCGCGACCCGGCTTGCCGTGCGGGACGGGCGGTACACGGGGTACCTCGACGCCCCGCCGCTGGTCGGCGAAGCTCGGGCTGCGTGGCTTCGGGACCACGCCGGTCGCGCCCGGGCCGATCTCAAGAGGTCCTACGCCTACGCGGACAGCCACTCCGACCTCCCACTCCTTCGAGCCGTGGGGAATCCCGTCGCCGTGAACCCCGACGTCGCGCTGTTCCGCGTGGCCCGGAAGCGACACTGGCCGGTGGAGACGTGGAAGCGCTCGGGGGGCACCCCTCGTGTCCTCATCCCGGAGCGGGTGTCCTGATGCTCGCACTCGAGCTCTATCGGTCGATCCCTCGCTACGTCGCGGCGAAGACGGTGGGCGGGCGCGTGCCGGGCCTTCTGGGCGGGCCGATCGCTCCGCTCCGCCTGGTCAACCGGGAGGAGCCCCCGGTGCCCGGCGAGGGGTGGGCCCGGGTCAG
>DHWM01000149.1:982-1590 GCA_002413185.1 Actinobacteria bacterium UBA5182 | reverse complement strand
GACCTCGACGGGCTGCCCGCGGGGACCCGGGTCGTCCTGGAGCCGGTGCTGGGGTGCGCCGCGCGGGGGGTGGAACCGTGCGGATCGTGCGCGGCCGGGCGGACCGGTAGATGCGACCGGGTCACCGTCGGACACGTCGCACCCGGCCTGCAGACGGGCTATTGCGCGGATACCGGTGGAGGCTGGGGGGGCATGTTCGTCGCCCACCGTTCGCAGCTGCATCCGGTTCCCGACCGCATGACCGACCACCGAGCCGTGTTGGTGGAACCTCTGGCCTGCGCCATCCACGCCGTGCTCCGGGCGGCCCCCGAACACGGAGCCGACGTCCTGGTGGTGGGGGCGGGGACCGTGGGGGCGCTGGTCATCCTGGCGCTTCGCGCGTTCACCTCGGCGGGGCGCGTGGTGGCCGTGGCGAAGTATCCGGGCCAGCGCCAGGTGGCGATGCGGTTCGGCGCGACCGAGGTGGTTGATCCGCGGGATGCGGTGACGGCGCTCCGACGAAGCACTCACGCCTACCGCCTCGACCCCGAGCGGGGCGGCTCCTACCTCCTGGGTGGGGTGGACGTGGCGCTCGACTGCGTGGGGTCGAAGCCGTCCCTGGATCTCGC
>DHWM01000149.1:0-774 GCA_002413185.1 Actinobacteria bacterium UBA5182 | reverse complement strand
AGTTGGCGAGGCCAGGGTTCGTGCTGGAGGTGGACGAGCGGACGCCGCCGCTCCTCCTCCACGAGGGCGAGGGGTTCCGGCTCCAGAAGTTCCCTCTGGGAACGCAGGTCATCTATCCGCCCGACCCGCTCCCGGGGATCCGCGACGTCACCGCGGCGATCCGTCAGGCCCTGCTGCACCCGCACGACTCGGAGCCCCTCCCCGAGCTCCTCAAGCCCGGGATGCGCCTCACCATTGCCTTCGACGACATCTCACTGCCGCTGCCACCGATGCAGACGCCGGATATCCGGGGGCGGGTGATCGAACAGGTCCTGGAGCTGGCGGCGCGAAAGGGCGTGGACGACGTCCGGCTGATCGTGGCCAACTCGCTGCACCGGCGGATGACGCCCGCGGAGATCAAGCGAGCCGTGGGGGAACGGGTGTACCGGTCGTTCTGGCCCGACGCCTTGACGAACCACGACGCCGAAGACCAGCCGAACCTGGCACACATCGGCGTGACGGACGCCGGAGAGGACGTCGAGATCAACCGTCGGGCCGCCGAGTCGGACCTCCTGGTCTACGTGAACATCAACCTGGTGGCCATGGACGGAGGCCACAAGTCGGTGCCGGTGGGGCTGGGGTCGTACCGCTCGCTCAAGCACCACCACAACGTCCACACCATGCTCGAGTCACGGTCGTTCATGGACCCGTCGCATTCGGCGCTGCACGGATCGACCGCGCGGATGGGGCGGCTGCTGGCGGAGCACCTGAAGATCTTCACCATCGAGACCACGC
>DHWM01000059.1:66472-66810 GCA_002413185.1 Actinobacteria bacterium UBA5182 | reverse complement strand
CGCGGCACGGCCTCCACCAGCACCCGTTTCACCGCGGCGAGTTGCTGGATCGAATGGACCTCCTTCAGCCCGAGGTGGTCCCCCGTCACGTTGGTCACCACGGCCACGTCGTTGCGGCCGTATCCGAGTCCCTCCCGCAGAATGCCGCCCCGGGCCACCTCGAACACCGCGAAGTCGATCCGGGGGTTCTGTAGGACCATCTGGGCGGACTTCGGACCGCTGGCGTCCGCCCGTTTGACCAAGCGCTCGTCGATGTAGATGCCGTCGGTGGACGTCAGGCCCACCTTGCGTCCCATCCCCTTGAAGATGTGCGAGATCATCCGGACCGTGGTGGTCTT
>DHWM01000059.1:43215-66218 GCA_002413185.1 Actinobacteria bacterium UBA5182 | reverse complement strand
GGGTTGCGCGATGTCGGGGGCCAGGAAGTCGATGCCGGCGACATCCAGGCCAACTACCCGGGCGGCCTCCTCGGCGATCTCGATGTTGTCCTCGTGCGCCTCCCACGTCCGGTCGATGGAGATGCCCCCGGTCGACATGTTCCCCGTCTCGGCGAGCTTGATGAAGGCGCGCTTCTCGGGCACGCCGTGCAGGCCGTATCCCTGCTTCTTGAGCAGGGCGACCGCTTCCCCGTCGACCTTGATCCGGGTCAGGACCTTCTCGTGTCCGATGCCTCGACGGGGGTCTGCGTTGGTGATCTCGACCAGCTCGGCCACCGTGTGGGTGCCGTCGCCGATGACGTGGGCGGGGACCCGCTGGGCCACGGCCACCATGCGTCCATCCACCACCAGGACCCGATAGTCGTTGCCCGTGACGTAGCTCTCCACCACGACCGCCGGGCGACGAGCCTCCCGCAGGGCCCGCTTGAATCCCGCCCGCAGGCTTCGTTCGTCGCGGAGGTCCAGGCCCACGCCCCGCCCGTGGTTGCCGTCGATGGGTTTGGTCACCACCGGGAACCCGATACGGCGGACCGCCGCAACCGCCTCGTCCTCGGTTCGAACGATCTCACTGCGAGGGACGGGGAGCCCCGCGGCGGCCAGGAGCGACGTGGTGAGCTTCTTGTCCCCGGCGATGTCCACGGCCAGTGCGGACGTGACCGAGGTCATGGTGGCGCGGATGCGGCGCTGGTATTTGCCTTGCCCCAGCTGCAGGAGCGACTGCTCGTTCAGGCGAAGGTACGGGATGTCGCGGCTCGCCGCCTCGTCCAGGATCGCCTGGGTCGAAGGTCCGAACGCGACCCGTTCGGCCAGCCGGATCAGGGATTCGAGCTGGGCCAGGAAGTCGAACCCGTCTTCGGCCTGCACCAGGTGGTTGACGAGCCGGATGGCGAGTTGCCCCGCTGCGAGCCCCACCCGCTCCTCCCCGTACCCATAGATGACGTTGTACTGACCGGGGCGCCCGGCGCTGCGGGTTTTCCCACGGGGGATGTGCGCTCCGGATTCGCGCTGCAACTCCAGCGCCACGTGCTCGGCCACGTGTCCGAGCCACGTCCCATCCTCGAGCCGCTCCACGAACCCACCAGGACGGCCCACCGAGCACGAATGGTCGCGGAGCCCGGGCAGGTGCTCGACGAGCGCCTGGTTGAAGCCCTTCAGCGTGTTGGTGGGCCAGTGCTCCAAGGAGCCCAGGTCCACCAGCAGGCGGATGGCGGGCTCGTAGGACCAGTAGTTGGGGCCCCGGAAGACCTGGGTCTCGAGGATCCGGAGGTCGGGCCTGGCCTTCGGCTTGCGCGAAGCCGGTTCGGACTTGGCGCGACGCCGGTTGCTGGAATTCGCTGTGAGGGAGGTCCGGGTGGTGGGGCTCGCGGCGCGCGGAGTGGGTGCTATGGACCGAGGGGGTCGGGTGGGTCGCGTGGGTCTGGAGCTCACTCCGAAGCCTCCCGCTCCTGCCGGCGGGGGAGCTTGCGCTCGACCGATAAGCTGTTCGCCCCCTCCGCGGCGATCCGCCGGGTCAGCCGCCGCATGGTCTCCTTCGTCGATCGCGGCACACGCATGCTGCGCGGACTGAGGTCGGCCACCGGCTCGAGGAGGCTCCGCGTCTTCAGGTCGAACCGGTACCCGGCGGGGAGCGAATGCAGGATCGCCCCCGACACCATCATCGGCCGGTGGCCCTTGGTGTGAAAGGCGTCCGTCTGGATCTGCGAGCCGTCGACGATGGTCACGGCGCCTCGCCCGATGACCTCCAGCGTCTCCTCCGCGTCGATGATCGCCGCCGTATCTTCGTCCAGGCCGATCCCCACCAGGCCGGGGGACTGGGCCACCACGGCCAAAAGCCTTCCCAGCCGCGTTCGCTGCTCGAAGTGCTGGTCCACCACAACGTCGCGGAGGAGTCCCAGGCCCGCCGAGACGTGCGCCATACGGTGCTTCGGGGTTGCCCCTGAGGCCCCGAACGCCATCATGTGCGTGCTCACCGCGCTCGCTCCTGCCGAGGTCCCAGCGATCACCGCCCCCCGGTCGCGGGCCGCCCGGATGGCCATGCCCAGCTTCGTTCCTCCGACCACCGAGGACAGCCGGAGCTGATTGCCCCCGGTGAGGAAGATCCCGGTGCAGCCGTCCACGACCTTGGCGGCTTTGGCGTCGAAGGCCTCGTCCCGGCTGAGCGGTCGGAGGCCCGACACGTGGGCCGCGCCGAGCTGAACGAACAGCTCGCGGTACAGGCTGGTGGCCTCCTCCCCCAGGCTGGAGGCCGTGCTGATGACGACGACGTTCGCCTCCGCGCCTCCGGCCAGGTGCACGAACCTCGAGAGGATGACCCGGTCGCGGAGCTTGTCCTCCGCGCCCCCGATGATCATCACCGGACCAGGCACGCTCGACTGATGAGGAGTCCGCGCCGAGGAAGACGAAGAGTCTCGCATGCGGGCCAGTGTAGCCCGTGTCGTGCCCCCGGCCGGTCGATCGGCCGGGAAGGTCCCCTTCGTCTTGCCACTCCGGCGCATCGGCGCAGGTCGCACCCCCATTGACGAGGCCGAGCCTGGGCGCACAGAATCCGAACACGTCGACCGTCCTCCTCCGCAGCCATTTCGGCTGCCAGACCGTTGGCGAAAGGGGGGGTCCATGAGAAGGCTCGGCATCGTTGTGCCCGCGCTCTTGGTGGCCGGGTTGGTCACGTTTCCGGCCGCTCGGTCATCGGCCGGCGGTACCGGCTATGCGGTACAGAGGGGCGAAATCAGGATCAAGGATTCACGCACGTTGTCCACCGGCGCCTCGATGTGGTTCCTGGGGCCTCAAGGGTCTCAGCGGTCGGCGACCTTTCTGCCGTCCGGGCCAAGCTTCGGAACGAACGTCGACGCGGCAAACCCGAACGAGGACGTGGCCGGCGGCCAGTCGGAGACGGCCGTCGCAGCGGACGGTGACAACATCGTGGCCACGTGGAACGACGCCAACGGGTTCTTCTTCAAGGACAGCACTCTGCCAGAGGCGCAAGCCACCGGCGTGGGCATCTCCAACGACGGCGGTGCGAGCTTCACCGACTACGGTGGCCTCCACAACCCGGACCCGAACCAACAGTGGTTCGGTGACCCGAGCGTGGTGACCATCGACCACGACCACTTCATCGCCAGTAGTTTCTGGCTCCCTTCGAACAATGCGACCGACTTCTGTGCGTCCCGGATCACGATGGCAGTCGAGGTCATCACGATCGATTCGGGAGGAACGGTCACCTTCGGGAATCCCCTGGTGGCGGTCGACGGAGGGTCGCCGTGCGACGCCAGTTCGTTCTTCCCGGACAAGGACTTTCTGGCCTACGACCCGGTGAGCCGGACCCTGGCCATGTCCTATACGGACTTCAAGTACGCTCCGCCCACGAATTTCGGCAATGGGCAGATCGAGCTGGTCCGGGCCACCGTCCCGGCCAATCCGACCAAGCTCTCACGCAGTGATTGGTCGGCGCCCATCGTTGTGAGTCCGGAGAGAGGATCCTCCAGCAACAGTATCTATCAGGAGGGTGCGTACCCGGCCGTTGCTCCAGGCGGAGATATCTACCTGGCCTGGGAGAAGAACTGGATCAGCGGCCTGTTCAACGGCGATCCACACGTCTATCTCTTGGCAGCAGAAGTTCCATCGGGCTCGAGCACGGTGTCCAAGCACGTGGTCCTCACCATCAACCAGACCAACGCAACTTCGAGTGGTGGGGTCCGCTCTCTGAGCTTCGCCGTCATCCCCGGCTACAACCGGGGTCTGGGGAACGACTTCCCGCGGGTAGTCTGGAACACGGCGGCCGACAAGCTGGATGTGGTCTGGAACGATGCGAGCCAGCACTTCCTCGGCGACATCTTCCTGAAGAGCCTCCCACCCGGGCTCATCCACAACTCCACGGCCTCCATCGCCAAGATCAACGACGACAGCAGCTACGCCTTGCATTTCCTACCCGGGCTGAGCATCCGAAGCGACGGCTCGATCTGCACCTCGTGGTACGACCGCCGGAACTACGGCTCGACGTCGGCACTGACCGACTACTTCGGTGAATGCCGCTCCGACGCGAAGACGCCCGCCACGGACTTCCAGATCACCACGGGGCCGACGGACTGGACGAACACGAACTCGATCATCATCCCCAACTTCGGGGACTACACGGACAACACCTCGACGGGCACCACGACGTACTACCTGTGGGCCGACGGCCGGGTCGGTGCTCCGCAGCCGTTCGCCGACTCCAACCCGTAGGAGCAGCCCCGAGTCCGGTGACGAAAGGAGCGGGGCCCTCGCCAGGGCCCCGCTCCTCCGGGCAGCAGTCGCCGCGTCCGGTCTTTGACGTCACGTTCTGATCGGCGAGCGCGAGCGCTTCAAGTACCTCAGGAGTCCTCCCGCCACGAGTTGCTCGCGCTCGTGGGTGGAGAACGTCGCCTTGCCCTTCATCTCCTGACCGTCGACCTCGATCGTGATCTCGGTCGACCCTGATTTGATCTCCGTGCGCACCCTCGGGAGGGACCACTGCTGTCCGATGTGCGCCTTCTCGTGGATGGTGTCGTCGATCAGGACTGGCACGATGCCGTTGTTGATGAGGTTCCGACGGTGGATGCGGTGGAACGCCTTCGCGAAGACCGCCTTCACGCCGAGCTGAAGCGGGGCCAGTGCGGCGTGCTCACGCGAGGATCCCTGGCCGTAGTTGTCGCCCGCCACGATGAACCCGCCCCCGAACTCCTTCGCCCGCGAGACGAACTGGGGATCCTCCTTCCGGAAGCAGTACTCGGCGATGGCGGCGATGTTCGAACGCTCCTGCATCACCAACACGCCGTCCGGCGACATCGATCCTGTCGAGATGTTGTCGCCGAGCACGATAAGGACCCTGCCATCCAGCGCATCGGGGAGCTCGGGCGGCATCGGCGGGGGTTGGATGTTGCGTCCCCGGAATACCCGGACGTGCGCGGCCTCCTCGGCCGGCGGGGGGAAGATGAGCATGACGTCGTCGATGTCGGGCTTCGGCGGATCGATCTTGGGCGGATCGATCCCCAAATCTCTGGGGTCGGTGATCACCCCCCGCAACGCCGTGGCGCCCGCGACGGCGGGCGAGGCCAGAAATACCTCGTCGCGGTCCGTCCCGCTTCGCCCCGGGAAGTTTCGATTCATGGTCCGAACGCTCGGCTGGCCCTCCGGTGGCGCCTGTCCCATCCCGACACAGGGCCCGCACGCCGGCTCCAGGATCCGCGCTCCGGCCACGATGTAGTCCACCAGGACCCCAGTCTTCGCTACCGCTCCAAGCACCTGCCGAGAGCCCGGCGAGACCGTCATATCCAGATCGGGATGGACCCCGGCGCCCTTGACGATCAGCGCCGGGATGGCCAGGTCGGCGTAGCTCGAATTCACGCTCGAGCCCACGCACACCTGCGCCACCTTCGTTCCCGCCACTTGGCGAACAGGAACCACCTTGTCGGGGTTCGACGGAAGCGCGATCAAGGGCTCCAGCGTGGCGAGGTCGATCACCATCTCCTCGTCATAGCCACAGCCCGGGTCGGGGAGAAGCTCCCGGAAGTCATCGCCACGTTCCTGGATCTTCAGGAACTCCCGACAGCGTTCGTCGCCGGGAAACACGCCGGCGGTCGCTCCGAGCTCGAGGATCATGTTGCAGATGGTGGCGCGCTCGGTGGCGCCGAGCGTCGCCACTCCGGGTCCATCGAACGCGTACGCCTTGTCGATCCCGCCCTTCACGGTGATCCTGCGGAGCATCTCCAAGATGATGTCCTTCGCGCTCACCCAGTCGGGCAGCTGGTTCTCCAGGACCACCCGAACCACTGAGGGGCACTGCAGCTCGAAGGGCAACCCGGCCATCGCCACAGCCGCATCCATCCCCCCGATGCCCAGGGCGAACGATCCCAAGGCGCCCGCCGTGGTGGTGTGCGAGTCCGAGCCGACCAGCGTGGCGTACGGCTTGGCGAAACGCTCCAGATGCACGTAGTGACAGATCCCGTTTCCCGGCCGCGAGAACACCGCGCCATACTTCGCCGACATGCCTTGAAGAAAGAAGTGGTCCTCGGGATTCTTGTAGTCGAGCTGGATCATGTTGTGGTCGACGTACTGCACGACCAGCGGGACGTCGACCCGGTCGACCCCGAGCTGTTCGAACTCCATCCACGCCATGGTGCCGGTGGCGTCCTGCAACAGCACCTGGTCGATGCGGTACGTGATGGGCTCTCCGGCCCGCAGCGTGCCGCTCACGAGGTGTTCGCCGAGGACCTTGTGGACGATGTTCTGCGGCATGGCCGTTCTCCCTCTTCGAAATCGAACCCAATGGACGTGCGCTTCTACGTTAGTACCAGCGACGGGACTTCCGCCTTGCGTGGGGCACGCGGCACGCGAGCTCGACCCGCGTAGGCTTGTCGGCCATGCTGCTCATCCTGGCGGCCCTCGTCGTCGGCGTCGGCCTGGGACTACTGCTCGGAGGCTCCCTGGAGAACCTGGCCGAGGCGAATTTCCGGTGGTGGCCGCTCGCCCTGTTCGGTCTGGGGCTCCAGCTCGTCCCGGTGCCTTCGTCGAGCCGTCACCCTAACCACTGGTTGGGGGCCGGCCTCTTGCTCGCCTCCTACGCCGTCCTGTTGACGTTCATCGCCCTGAACTTCCGCAAGCCGGGGTTCCCGCTCCTCGCGGTGGGATTCCTGTTGAACGTCCTGGTCATCTCCATCAACGGCGGGATGCCGGTGAACGAACATGCCCTCCGCGTCGCTTACGGCCCGAGATATGCCTCGACGCTTCCCGAGCTCGAGTCCCATGGAGGGGCCAAGCACCACCTGGAGCGCCCCGACGACGATCTGACGTTCTTGAGCGATGTGGTCCCGGTGGGAGGCCCGGTCGGAAACGTGTTCAGCCCCGGCGACGTCATGGCCATGATCGGGACGGCCTGGGTGCTGGCGGGAGCAACACTGGGCAGGGCGCGAACGACCGGTTCGGCTACACGGAGATCGCTGGACGAGGCCGCTGGCCCCGCTTCTTCCATCGAGAATGCGACGTCGGATCCTGCGCAGCTTGCTCCTCGTCGCCCCCTTCGGCAGAGTCATTCGGAGGGCCCATCTCCCCCTCGCCTTGAGCCGCCTCCACAAGGTCCTCCTGGGGCCACCGATGCCGGGAGCCCTTCCCCGTAGGCGGTCGTCTCCCCACGACGCGCTGGCTGACGCCGGCGGGTGGCGACGCGGTGGTCGAACCGGTAGGCGGTTGAAGGTTCGCCTTTGGTGACGGTTCGGAGCGGTCCGCCGAGACGGCTCCGGCCTCAAGGAGGGTGCCCTCTTCGACCCATACCCGCGGGAAGCTCGCGGTGATGGTCGTTCCCCAGCCGATTTCGCTCTTCACGTGGAAGGTGCCCCCCGTCACCTGAGCCCGCTCGCGCATCATGACCGATCCGAAGTGCCCCTCGGGAGGCGCCGCGGTGATGTCGAATCCTGTGCCGTCGTCGCGGATCTGGAGTTCCACGCCGTCTTCGGTTTCATGGAGCGCGATCCAGATGTGATCGGCATGGGCGTGCTTCAAGGCGTTCATGGCGGCCTCTCGCGCGATCTGGTAGATGAGGAGCTGGATCGGGGGCGGCAGAGAGACCTCGACGACGTCGGCCGTGATCGAGGTGGGACCGCCGCGACTCATGTCCTCGGCGAAGCTCTCAATGGCCTCGGCCAAGCCCCGGCGGCCGATCGGCGACCGGTGCAGGTCTCGGATGAGGGCTCGGACCATGTCGGACGTTTGCTGCTTGGTGTCGATGATCCCGTCGAGATCCTTGCCCACGCCCGTGACATCGCCTTGGGCCAGCCGCTTCTTCGCCATCTCCGCTTGAAGCGTGAGCCGGAAGAGCTGCTGCGCGAGGTCGTCGTGGAGGTAGCCGGCGATCTGCATCCGCTCGTCTTGCCGCTCTTCGGCCATGCGGTTGGACAGTGCACGAAGAACTCGCTCGCGATCCTTGATCTCCTTGCTGGCCTCTTCGAGCGATAAGTTACGGAAGAACATCTGACGAGCGAAGATCAGTGGGAGAATAAAGGTGGCCACGGACCAGAAACCCAAATGAGACTGAAGGTACAACCGCGCGACGATAACTCCGACGAAACCCAGGACAAGATAGTTAATCAGAAATTCTGAGAGTGCCCCTAGACGTAGTTGACTTAGGACTTGCTTGAGCCTCGGAGCGTAAAGGAGCCTCATCGCTGTCGCCACGAGGGTCGCGTTGATCAAGTAGTTAGCCGAGGTGGCGAGGAGAGCCACCACGAGAACAACGAGCAAGGGCGAATGACGCGAGGCGAGGGCATGAAAGACGGCACTTCCACCCAGAGTTGAGAATGCGATCTGGGAGCGATTGAAAAGTGCCTTTAGCGGGGAAATTTGTGCCTTGATCTCCCTCAGATCGAACGACGCGAGAAAGGCGACGGTTGCTGCGACCCATGGTGTATAAATGATCGATATTGCTAGCAGAAGCGGGAAGCCAAGGGTCAGCTGCAAGGTTTGAGAGACGGGTACAGGCAAGACCTCCACTAGGGCGATGATTCCCAGCCACAGCAGGAGTTCGGGTCGCATCAGGCGCTCGGGGCGGCGGAGAGATGTGGCGGCTAGTAGGAGGCTGGCAGCTGCTGAAACGCTCGCCATATAGAGGCTTCCTACAGACGGCCGCCGTTTCACTGACGTTCGCCCGTCATAGCCGCGGCCGCTTTCTGATCTTCTTCATTCTTCCCTGAATCCTCGACGGAGACAGGCTGCCGAGCAATCGGCCGTCCAAGGGACATACCGACCTACAGCAAACGCCGTAGGGCACCTAAGGCCTTGACCCGCCCGAATGGGGGACGGACAATCCGCCATCTGACCTATATATAACCTCCCCCGGTTAGATTGGGTGGATAGGAGGTGAAGGATGAAGTTGATTAGAAGACTGGCAATCACCGTCGGGTCGGTCGCTGCCGTGCTGCTGGCCGGCGGAGCCAACTGGAGAATCGGCTAGCCTTAGGTCGTCGTGCGTGCGGCTCGGGGGCGCACCGTATAGAGACCTATCCGAGCGATTCCTCCGAAGCCTGTATCTCAATTGACAAGCTCAGCCTCGCGCCGCGCCCTGGGATGCTGTCCAACGATAAGTGAGCCTTCGCGGCAGCCGCTCGTTCCCTCATGATATGAATGCCGAAGTGCCCTTCTCGTTCTCCCATCGGATCAAAGCCCACCCCGTCGTCTTCTATGCGCAGGAAGATTAGCCCGCGAACTTGTAACAACTCAACCGAAATATTGTCGGCGTGCGAATGCTCAAGGGCGTTGACAAGTCCCTCCTTGGCAATCTGGTAGATCATCAACTGTGTGGCGGCGTCAGCGCGGATTTGATCGATCCGGGCTTGGAGGTGGATTGGCGTCTGCTCCGAGAGAGCCCTCACGAGGCCTCCCAGAGCCGCCGACAAGCCTCCCCGACCTAGTGCGGAGCGTCGAAGATCGCCGATCAAGTCCCGCAAGGTCGTGGAAGCGACCTCGGCTGCGGATAGCAACTCCGGCAAATCTTGGTCCATTTCCAGTAAGCGTCCACTGGCCAGGTCGCTCTTCAATACGTGCGCCATGAGATTCACTTTGAAGAGAGGCTGCAGGACTTCGTCGTGAAGGTCGGCTGCGATAAGTCGGCGCTCGTCCAATCGCTCGTCGTGAATTCTTTGGGATATTTCGTTCAGAGCGGTCTCACGAAAGATGTAGGCACGTTTGGTATCGATGAACATTTGGCTGCGGGCAAGGGCCTGTCTCGCTAATAGGGCGGGTCCCAGGAACGCAAGCAAGGCCCACGGGTGTACCTGGTCATACAAAGCCGCGAGCATTGCCGCTAGGACTCCCCAAGCTGCGAGAGTTATCGTGAAATCCATGGCGCTGCCGAGCGTCATCGCGCTCAATATCTGGCGGGGCGAGTATCCATGTTGGAGCGAAAGGACAATCCCGACGAATAAGTAGTTGCCGCCAGTTTGAGAAATCAAGGCTACGAAGGCCAAGAGAAGAATGTATGGAGATGAAGCTGGAGACCTGGAGATGGCGTGAACCAACACGGATGCGAGAGCCGGCATCAAGCTGGCCTGCGTGTGATTGAAGAGAGCCTTGGGCAGGCTTGTTTGGAGCCGAAGTTCCTTGGGGTCAATCGCCCCCAGGAATCCAATGAGCCCAGTTTCAGCCCACCCCAAGACCAGTCCCGCCGCCACCAGTATCGGTACGTCCGGGGCGAGATATGCGCTGTCTGATCTGCCAATCGGCAGGAGATTGACGATCATCAAGACGAAGATCCACGGAATAAGCGAAAGGGAGCTCGCGAGAACATGCCGCCCCGAAGCCGCCAATCCCCAGCCGAGCACACCTAGCCACGAGGTCGAGACCACCCACATGAAGAATCGCGATGTGTTACCTGCTCTCCTCCCTGGCGCATGTCGGAACGCTTCGGTTTCCGCAGCCACGGCTCCCCTCCCGTCAGCCAGTCGCCAATATTGACTCATGCCTGGACTCAGGGTCAAGGGCAGTCAGCGAGGCTTGAGCGGACCTACCATCTGGGAACTAGGGCTAGCCGCTGACGGAAAGCTCGCCGGCCATGCCGCGACTCCGGTGGTACTTGCAGAAGAACCCCAGCAGGCCCGCCTGCGGGAACGTCACGCTGACGACCTGCTCCCCATCCTGCTGGATATCCGTACCGCCATTCGTGTCTGTCGTCAGGCTGAAGTTGTGCAAGGTCGTGCCCTTGTTCTTGACCGTCAGGTTGAGCGTCTGGCCCGCCGTTCCGCTCAACACGGTTGGCTTGAAATAGAAGGTGTTCCCGTCGTTGTCGGCTTCGATATCGAACGAGCTCTTCCCCGAGACTGTCGCAGAGCCCTTGTTGTTGGCCTGGTCCGACCCGATGGTCATCGTGCCGCCGCCTCCTTCGTTCGAGGAGGAACTACTGCACGCCGCGGCGAGCAGCGAGAGCGAGAGCAGGACGCCGAACAGGCCCCAAACCTTCGACCGCATGACAGCTCCTTTGTACCGATCGGGACATCTCCGAACACGAGCCGAACCCGGCCGGTAGTACGCGCGACCCTCGCGGTCGGTTTTCCGCTGGGAATCCTCAAGCCTTTTGCTGGATCACCGAGATGAGACCGTTCGGCTCGACGATGGCGAGACGGACGTGCTCGAACCCTTCCAGCCCTTCCCGCCGGACCGCCGAGAGCACGTCCTGCTCGGTGAGCAGCTCCGAGGCCATCGCCTTGCGCAGAAGCTGTCCGTCGCGGATCAGGACCTTGGGCGACCCTTCCACCGCTCGTTGGACGCCTCGGAACCGATACACCGCGGCGGCCAGACCGACGTTCGCGCTCAACAGCACGACGGCGCCCAGCATCCCTCCGGTCACCGAGTTGTCGTTTCCGATCATCGCGTTCTGCAAGATGTTGGAAAGCGTCAGCAGCACGATGATGTCGAACGACGTGACCTGACCGAGCTCCCTTCGACCGTAGATCCGAACGGCGATCAGGAGGAACACGTACACCGCCAACGCCCGGATCACCTTCTCCTGCCAGGAAACGCCGATGCTGAACAGGTTGTGCGCCATGCCGGTCCTCCTCCCGGATCGAGGGCTGTCGTAGGCCACCGGTAGTATCGAGCGGTGACACGTCGAACGCTTTCGTCGCCCGACCCTCTGGGCAGATTTTCGCCCCTCACCAGGGGTTGGTTCGAACGTGCTTTCGAGGAACCGACGCCCGCGCAGACGGGCGCGTGGGAGGCCATCTCTTCCGGCGCGAACGCGCTGGTGGTCGCCCCCACGGGCTCGGGCAAGACGCTGGCGGCCTTCCTGTGGGCGCTCGACCGGCTGGCGAGGACGGAGGAGCCCGTGGAAGAGGCGAAACGGCTCCGAGTCCTCTACGTCTCGCCGCTCAAGGCACTGGCCGTGGACATCGAACGGAACCTCCGATCTCCGCTGTCGGGGATGCGAGCGGTGGCCGCCGCGGCCGACCACGCGCTTCCGGAGATCGCCGTGGGGATCAGAACAGGCGACACACCCGCGAACGACCGTCGGAGGTTCGCTCGGCATCCGCCCGACATCCTCATCACGACGCCCGAGTCGCTGTTCCTCATCCTGACCTCGCAGGCGCGGGAGGCCCTGCGACATGTCGACTGCGTCATCGTTGACGAGATCCACTCGGTGGCGGCAACGAAGCGTGGTGCACACCTCGCCGTCAGCCTGGAGCGCCTGGACCACCTGCTGGAGAAGCCCGCCCAGCGCATCGGCCTGTCCGCCACAGTGCGTCCGCTCGAGGAAGTGGCCACGTTCCTGGCGGGCGGGCGGCCGGTGACGATCGTGGCACCGCCCAGCGAGAAGGCGTTCGACCTCTCCGTGGTCGTTCCGGTGGAAGACCTCGGCGCGATCGGGGAGAGCAGCGGCGAGATCGCCAGCGGCTCGGCGGTCCGGCCCGAGGAGCGGACCAGCGTGTGGCCTGCCATCGACCGCCGGCTGGTCGAGCTGGTGGAGGGCCACCGCAGCACGATCGTGTTCGCCAACTCCAGGCGGATGGCCGAGCGGCTCTGCGCGCGGATGAACGAGCTGGCCGAACGGGAGATCGCCCGGGCCCACCACGGCTCGGTCAGCCGGGAGCAGCGGTTGCTGATCGAAGAGGACCTGAAGGCCGGCCGGCTGCCCGCGGTGGTAGCGACCAGCTCGCTCGAGCTCGGCATCGACATGGGCGCGGTGGACCTGGTGATCCAGGTGGAGTCGCCTTCGTCGGTGGCCCAGGGCCTCCAGCGGATCGGGCGGGCCGGCCACCGTGTGGGCGCGGTCAGTCGCGGAGTGGTCTTCCCGAAGTTCCGAGGCGACCTGGTCGAATCGGCGGTGGTGGTCGAACGGATGCGCCAGGGTGCCATCGAGGCGCTCCGGTACCCTCGCAACCCCCTCGACGTGCTGGCTCAGCAGGTCGTAGCGATGGTGGCGATGGACGAGTGGGAGGTCGAAAGCCTCGAGGAGGTCCTTCGGCGAGCCGCGCCGTTCGCAGAGCTTCCCCGGACCGCGCTGGAGGGCGTGCTGGACATGCTTTCGGGACGGTATCCCTCCGACGAGTTCGCGGAGCTCCGCCCCAGGCTCAACTGGGACCGGGCCACCGGCAAGCTCTCTGCTCGTTCGAACGCCCAGAAGCTCGCCGTCACCAGCGGCGGCACCATCCCGGACCGGGGGTTGTACGGCGTGTTCCTGGATGGAGGGACGGAACGGCCGAACCGGGTCGGCGAACTGGACGAAGAGATGGTCTACGAATCCCGGGTCGGGGAGGTATTCGTGCTGGGGGCGTCGAGCTGGCGGATCGAGGAGATCACCCACGACCGCGTCCTGGTGACGCCCGCGCCCGGGCTGCCGGGGAAGATGCCGTTCTGGCATGGGGACATGCTCGGCCGGCCCGTGGAGCTGGGGAGAGCCCTGGGTTCGTTCCTTCGAGACGTCGCGTCGATGGACCCGCTGGCGGCGACCGATCGGCTTCGCCAGGCCGGCCTCGACGAGCTGGCCGCGTCGAACCTCATCGCGTATCTGGACGAGCAGCGGGAGGCGACCGGCACCCTGCCGGACGACCGCACCATCGTGGTGGAGCGTTTCCGCGACGAGCTGGGCGACTGGCGTGTGTGCATCCATACGCCGTTCGGCGCCCGCGTCCACGCGCCGTGGTCCCAAGCGATCGAAGCGCGCGTCCGAGAGCGGCTCGGGCTCGAGGTGCAGACGATGTACACCGACGACGGGATCGTGGTCCGTCTGCCGGAGGCCGACGAGGCTCCCCCGGCCGACTCGGTCCTGTTCGACCCCGAAGAGATCGAAGACCTGGTGGTGGGCGAGGTCGGGAACTCGGCGCTGTTCGCCAGCCGGTTCCGGGAGTGCGCCGCGCGGGCCCTCCTCCTCCCTCGCCGCCGGCCCGGCCAGCGGACGCCCCTGTGGCAGCAGCGGCAGAAGAGCGCCAATCTCCTGCAGGTCGCGGCCAGGTACGGCTCGTTCCCCATCATCCTGGAGACGTATCGGGAGTGCCTGCAGGACGTGTTCGACCTTCCCGGCCTCCGCGACCTGATGGGCGCCATCGGGCGACGTGAGGTGCGGGTGGTCGAAGTGGACACGCCCGGGCCCTCGCCCTTCGCGTCCTCGCTGCAATTCGGGTACGTCGCCGCGTTCATGTACGAGGGCGACGCACCCCTCGCCGAGCGGAGAGCCCAGGCCCTTTCTCTGGACCGCTCGGTCCTGGCGGAGCTCCTCGGTCGGGAGGAGCTCCGGGAGCTGATCGACCAGTCGGCCTTGGGCGACCTGGAGCTTGAGCTGCAACTTCTGATGGAGGAGCGAAAGGTGCGGGACCGGGACGGGCTCCATGACGCCCTCCGATCCCTTGGGGACCTCTCGGTGGCGGAGGCGACAGCCAGGTCGTCGAAGCCTGGCGAGGTTCCTGGGTGGCTGGCCGAGCTCGAGGCCGAACGGCGCGCCCTCCGACTCCGGATCGCCGGCCAGGAGCGGTGGACGGCGATCGAGGATGCGGCCCGCTTCCGGGACGCGCTGGGGGCGGCCCTGCCGGCGGGTGTGCCTTCGGCGTTCCTCGAACCCATGGGAGACCCGCTGGCCGATCTGGTCGGACGTTTCGCCCGGACCCACGGGCCGTTCACCTCTGCCGAACCCGCGAGCCGGCTGGGCCTGGGTCCGGCGGTGGTGGACCAGACGCTGGCCCGCCTGGCGGCGGCGGGCCGGGTTGTCGAGGGCGAGTTCCGTCCCGGCGCCGTGGGACGGGAATGGGTGGACGCGGAAGTGCTGCGGCGGCTCCGCCGGCGGTCCCTGGCGGCGCTTCGCAAAGAGGTCGAACCGGCGCCACAGGAGGCGCTGGGACGGTTCCTGGCAGCCTGGCAGGGAGTCGGTGCGGCGGGGCCTGCTCGCGCCGACGTCCACGCTCTGTACCGGGTTGTCGAGCAGCTCCAGGGGGCGGCCGTACCCGCCTCGGCCCTGGAGCGCCAGGTTCTGCCTTCGCGCCTCCTCGGGTATTCCCCCGTGCTGCTCGACGAGCTGTGTGCCTCCGGCGAAGTGGTGTGGGCTGGGAATGGGGCGGTCGGGAGCACCGACGGCTGGGTGTCGCTGTACGTGGCGGACCGAGCGCCGCTGTTGCTACCGGATCCGGTTCCAGCCGAGCTTTCGGCCACCGCCGGTGAGATCCGTGACGCCCTGGACCGACGGGGCGCGCTCTTCTTCCGGCAGGTGGTCGACGAAGTCCGTTCGACCAGCGATCGGGAGGTGCTGCTCAGCCTGTGGGAACTGGTGTGGGCCGGGCTCGTCACCAACGACACCATGGCGGCGGTGAGGGCATTGGTAGGCGGGGCCGGTCTTCGTGGTGGGACGCCGGTTCGTTCGAGCCGCCGCGGCCCCTCGTTCCCTTCCCGCTTGGGGCCTCCCGCGGCGGCGGGACGGTGGAGCCTCCTTCCGGCTCGCCAGGAGGACGCCACCCGACGGATCCACGCGGTGGCAGAGCAACTCCTGCAGCGCCACGGCATCGTGACTCGAGGAACCGCGGTCTCCGAGCACACCCCCGGCGGCTTTGCCGGGGTGTATGCCGTGCTCAAGGCGTTCGAGGAGTCGGGGCGGTGTCGCCGCGGGTACTTCGTCGACGGCTTGGGCGGAGCGCAGTTCGCCCTGCCCGGCGCCGTCGAACGAATGCGGGGGATGATCGACCGCCCGCGGATGCCCCAGACCAACGTCCTGGCGGCGGCGGACCCGGCCAATCCGTACGGTGCGGCTCTTGCCTGGCCAGAGCGAGACGGCGAGCGGGCCGGCGAGCGGGCCGGCCACAGGCCTGGTCGCAAGTCCGGCGCTGTGGTCGTTCTGGTGGACGGCAAGCTGGTCATGTACGTCGAGCGCGGTGGCCGAACCCTCCTGACGTATTCGGACGAGCCGGAGGTGCTCCGCCCGGCCATCGACGCCTTGGCCCTGGCCGTGCGGGACGGGGTCCTGGGCAAGCTCACGGTGGAGCGAGCCGACGGGGAGGGCATTTTCGACACACCTCTGGCGGTGGCCCTGGCGGAGGCGGGCTTCCGGCCCTCGTCGAAGGGTCTTCGTCTGCGGGGATGAGCCTGCGGTTGCCCACGAGGCAGAGCGATGCCTGAAGGAGACACCGTCTTCGTGGCGGCCACGCGGCTCGCCGCCGCCCTGGCAGGAGAGCGCCTCGTCGAAACCGACTTCCGGGTGCCGGCGTTCGCCACGACGGACCTGGCCGGCCAGGTGGTGCTGGAGGTGGCCGCCCGGGGCAAGCACCTGCTGTTCCGGACCGATCACGGACTCACCGTCCACACCCATTTCAAGATGGAAGGGACGTGGCACCTGTACCGTCCCAGCGAGCGGTGGCGTGGCCAGTCCCACGAGGTCCGGGCCGTTCTCCGAACCGCGAACCGGGTGGCGGTGGGATTCCGCCTGGGGATCGTGGAGGTCCTTTCCACTCGAGGCGAGCCCAACGTCATCGGCCACCTGGGGCCGGACGTGCTCGGTCCCGACTGGGACGTCGACGAGGTGGTCCGTCGTCTGCGCTCCGACCCCCCCAGGGAGATCGGCGGTGCCTTGATCGACCAGCGTGTGATGGCGGGCCCCGGCAACGTCTACAAGTCCGAGGTCTGCTTCCTGCGCGGCATCGACCCGTGGGCACCAGTAGGGTCGATCGAGGATCTCGAGGGGATGGTGACGCTGGTGAAGCGGTTGATGGAGGCGAATCGGACGACCGGCATGCAGGTCACCACGGGCGATACTCGGCGCGGCCGGGAGCGGTGGGTGTACGGGCGAGCGGGGCAGGGTTGTCGCCGGTGCGGGACACAGGTCCGGCGGGCGATGCAGGTGGAAGATTCGTCGGTGGCCTCCACAGCCAGTGTCGATGAAGGCCCGAACGAGCGGGTGACGTTCTGGTGCCCGAGTTGTCAGCCCGGCATGGGCCCGTCGGTCAGGACCTCGCGAAGGACCTGATGGGCTGGCGAGGTCCGTATCGTGGAGCCCCGATCCCGCTCGCCACGATCAGCCGGATGACCCTTCCGCGGTGACCTCGGAAGGGCTCGAGCAGCTCGAGCATTCGTTCGTCGGTACCGCGCGGCTCACCGGCCAGTGCCCACGAGACGTTGTGCGGAAGGTGGTAGTCCCCGATCGACACGGCGTCGGCGTCTCCCAGAGCCACGATGGCGACCTCTTCGGCTGTCCATGGCCCCACGCCCGGAAGCGCCCGCAGCCGTCGGTGGGCCTCGGAGAGCGTCATGTCCAAGGTCGCTTCGAGCCTCCTTGCGTAGCGGGCCGCCGATCGCAGGAAGCTCGCCCGGCGCTGCTCGATCCCGAATGGATGGAACTCGAAGTAGGGCTCGGCGGCGACCCTGGCGGGCGCCGGCGGAACGCGAAGCCGCCTCGGGCCCGGTGCCGCCTCGCCCCAGGCCATAACCATCGCTCGATAGGAATCCCGGGCCGCCGCGCCGGCCACCTTCTGCTCGATGATCGAGGGGACGATCGCCTCGAACACCGCCCTGGACCTGGTGATGCGAAGGCCGGGCATGCGCCGGTGGAGTTCGCGGACGAGCCCCGAGGGTGGATCGAAGCCCTCCACGGTATCGCGGCTCCCCAGCAGTTCCGGGGCGGCCTCGATGGCCCATTCGGCTCCCTCGCCCCAGCCCGACACCCGGACCTCGCCTCCTGCGCAGGCGAAGCGCGTGGCGACCGGACCGAGCGGCGTCCGGGTGGCCCGCCACCACGACCCGTCTCCGTCCACGGCCATGGTGGGATCCCCGCCGCCGCGCCGGAGCGGCGCCAGCGTGAGGCCGAGATGGATCGGCATCCGCGGCCGGATCACCGTCTCGACGGCGTGTTCGGATCGCTGTCGTTCGGTGCGATCCGTCCGTTCGGTCATCGTCCGGATCCTAGCGAGACCCTCTGACACGGCTTTACGACGCCCCCGACCTCGCGGCTGTCATCTGATGGATGGCCTGGGTCAGCGCCAGGATTTGCTTGGACAGGTTCAAGAGCTCCTTGTTCTGCTCGACCTCGATCTCGTTCTCGCGCTGCTGCTGCTGGACGAGCTTCCATTCGGCATCGGCCAGCATCTGGCGGCGCTCGTCCTGGCGGTTCTGGCTGATCAGCAGGAAGGTGGACAGGAAGATTGCCTCCAGTGACACCATCATCGTGAGCAGGCCGAACGGGAACTTCTCGACCCGCAGGCCGATCCACAGGCTGAACCACAGGATGTGGACGTAGACGAAGGCCATCGACCCGGCGAACCGGGTGATGACGTCGGCCGCCCGATCCTGGAGGCTGGCCTCCCGCATGGCCTTGTGCTGTTTCAGCACGGGGTGCGAGGGGGCGCTCATGGGGCGCATGCTCATCGCTGTTCGCTCCCTTCATTCCATCGATGGTCCGGTCGGTCATCCGGCCGGCGGGGCGAACGTGCCGGAGCGGGAGCGGCGCGTAAAGCGAGCGCGGTCAGGCCCGGCGGTCGACCTCGACTGCCGCCGTCAGCGTGGCCGAGCTGCGCTCGAGGTCGGGGAGCTCGTGGCCCCCGGTCATCTCGCCGACTGCCCACGAGGTGAGGTCGCGTATGGAGATGATCCCGACCAGGTTGCCCTTCTCGAGCACGGGGAGATGGCGGATCCCCCGCCGGCCCATGATCTTTGCGGCTTCCGCGATGTCGGTCTTCGGCTCGACCGTGGTCACGTCCTTCGTCATGCGATCGCCGACCCTCACCGACGCCGGCTCGTGCCCGTCGGCCACGAGGTTGACGAAGTCACGTTCGGTGACGATCCCGGCCGGGCCACCTTCGCCCTTCACGATCACGGAGGAGATGTGGTGCTCTCGGAGGACCTTCGCCGCATCGGCGAAGGAGTCCTCCGAACTGACTGTGACCACGTCACGGTGCATGATGTCGCCAACGTTCATTCGTCCTCCTGAAGTGTTCGGAGACGGAGGTAGCGTACCTCCCCGAGGGACGGGCCGTGCTTCCCCGCCGGGCGAGACAAGGCCCCAGGGGTTGTTCCCCTGGGGCCTCGGCCTCCGCTCTCGGGTGAGCCAGCCTAGGGCAGTGGGATCGGGCTCACATTCGTGAAGACGTCCTGATCGTTGGCAATGCTGGCGTTCGAAGCGGACCCGGTGCAGACGTTCGGCACCAGGCTTCCCGACGCCTTGCATACGAAGAGGTCGGTGTCCCTGGTGTCCATCCACAGTGGGAGCGCGTTGTGCCCCGAAACGTCCAGCCCGGTGTAGTCACCGAAGAACGTCCCCGAGAACTGTGTCGGGGGGGCCATCGAAGAGCTGGTGGCCCTCGCTGTGGCGAACGACTGCAGGTCGTTCGATCCCGACAGGCTGAAGTCGGAGTAGCCGGTGAGCTCGTCGTTGCCGTACTGGCGATCGAAGTAGGAAACCGCCAGCCCTCCCTGTTGGGTGTAGGACTCCCACTGCCACCACTGGTCGGTGGTGGCCTGGCCGGGGGCCTGATTCACCGTGGTCAGCTGCCGGGGGTCGGTATTGGTTCCGGTGAACGTGCCGCCACCGTCGTTCGAGGCGCTGATGAGAACGTCGTTGTTGCAGGCGCCGGGCGTCTTCACCCCGTCAAACAGGTTGAGGCCGGTGGTGCTGGAGAGCCCCTCCGGAATGCATCCATTGGACTCGTTCGAGTGGACGTTGATGTAGGACCCGAAGGTCACGGCGATCCGGTTGCTGTTCGTCGGGTCGACCGCGCCGGACGGGTAGTTTGCGGCTCGGAAGAACGAGTTGCTCGTGGGGCCCTTCTCCGGGACGCACGACCGGAACGCGTCCTGGCCCTCGTAGGTGAGGCAGTCCGGCAGGTCGAAGTAGTCGGAGACCTTGACCGGCGATCCGAAGGTGGCTCCGCCGTCGGTGGACTTGGCCAGGAAGACCTGGTTGCGGTTGTCCTTGCCGGTGACCACGTTGTTGTAGTTGTTCCATACGACGTAGAGCGAGCCGTCGGAGCCCGTGAATGGATCGGAGAACTGGTTCTCGTTGCACTTTCCTCGAGGGGTGGGCAGGCCGTACGTCTGCCCGCACAGCGAGCTCGTGCGGCTGACGAGCCTCTTCGAAGTAAAGGACTCGCCGTAGTTCTTGGAGGCCGCCTCGTAGATGTAGGCGGTGCCGTCGGAGGCGAACTCGGTCCACGTCACGTAGATGCGGTCCTGGAACGGGCTTCCCACGTGGTCATCGACTGTCATGTAGGGCTTGTCCTCGAGGACGGCCCCACCCTGAGAGCCGGAGGGGTCGACGTTCTGGATGACCGGGCGTCCCGGGAAGTTGTACGAGGCCCCGCCGTTCTGAGTGGAACGGAACACGTACACGCCGCTCGAGTCGTCGGGGCTCGTGGTGACCCCGGCTCCCCGGTCGAACATCTGGCACTGCAGGTACGAGTTGCCCTTGGTGTCCCAGGCGACCGCCGTGTCGCCGCTGGCCTGGAAGTACTCTCGAAGCGCCCCGAAGGCATCCCCGCGCACGAACCCGTTCGGGGTCGTGACGTCCTGCCAGTTGTGGCCGCCGTCCGAGGTGATGGCGGTGCCGCACGTCCCGTCACCGCGGCGGTAGTCGTTGAAGCTGGCGACGGCCTGCGAGGAGTCGTTCGGGTTCACCGCGATAGCCGTCTCGTTCTGGGCCTGCGAGCGGCCTTGGAGGTCGCTGTCAGAGAGGTTCAGGCAGTTCTGGTTGACCTTCGTGTTGCTCCCCAGGCTCACCGGACATTCGCCGTTCGGCCCAGGGTAATAGTTGGGGAACGCGCCGCTGCTGGTCCTGGCGGTGCCGCTGGTGGTCTGCGTCCCCCGGGACGTGGTCGCGTCGAGTTCGGAGGAAACGAAGCCCGAGATGAGCCGGCGCTGGATGGGCGCCAAATGATGCAGGCTGTAGGCCCCGGCGGGCTGTATCGGGAGTCCGGGCGAGACCACGACCAGCGCCGTGATCAAGGCAGCGGACACAGAGCCAGCGATATATCGAAACTTCATCCGCGTCTCCTTGCTAGGAAGGGAAACAGTGTTACTTGCCGAAGGAACCCGGTGACCTGCTTCCTCCTTTCCTCGGTCGCGCCGGAGCCGGGTTACGGGCGGTGCGTAGTCCGAATCCTAGAAATGGCGGAGCGATCGAGCAAATGCTGCCGCGAAGGTCTTCTGTGAGCCACGGACCGAAGAGGGTTGAAGGCGCCCGAGCCCGGCCCCTCTGGCCCGACTGCGCCCTGCTCCGGCTCAGTGGTCGCTGGCGCCGCTGAAGTTGAAGGCGGAGACCTTGAGAGCCGGAACCCTCGACGCGGCGAAGAAGAACTCGCTGGCGATGACCGAATCCCGGCCGATCATGTCGACATTCGTGAGCGCTTCCAGGATCGACTGGGTGAATCGGAGGTTCTTCACCGGGTGCCGGATCTCGCCGTTCTCGATGAGCCAGGTGCCATCGCGGGTCATGCCGGTGATCGTCGTGTCGATCGGGTTGACGATGTTCGAATAGTGGAACCGGCTCACCAGGAGGCCCCGGTGCGTGGCTCGGATCATGTCCTCCACGGTGGCCTGGCCGGCCCGCAGGAAGAGGTTGAGGGGAAATGCTCCGTCCGGATTGGGCGCCGGCAGGGCGTGGCCGGTCGGCTCGACCCCGGCCTGCTTGGCGCTCCGCCGGTCGTGCACCCCTCCCAGGAACACCCCTCCCTCGATGATGGACACCCGGCTCTTCGGCGTGCCCTCGAAGTCGAACGAGAGGCCCAGGGTCTGCGGCGACAGGGCGTCGTCGTAGATATCGATCGAAGGCGCGGCGACCTTCTGCCCGGCCTTGCCGCTGAACGGCGAGCGCCCTTCGGCGATGGCCCGGCCCCCGAATCCCATGTACGACAGGAACGCCACCAGCGTGGTCACCGCGAGCGGTTCCAGCACCACCTCGTACCGTCCGGGCTGCAGATCCTGCGGGTTCTGTCCGTCGCTGGCCTTCTGGAAGGCTCGCTTCCCGGCGGCCTCCGCGTCGATCTGGGAGACCTTCCCAGCGGCCACCTCGGCCGTCCCCGCGCTCCCGTCGCCGCCGGACACGACGGTGGTGAGGGTCGTCTGGGTCGCCGGGGCATAACAGAACTGGCCCTCGGTGTTCGCCACCGCCACCTCCAGCGCGTCGGTGTCGAAGGCGCCGGCCGCGTGGAAACCCTTTCCGATCTGGCCCACCAGCGCCGCCACGGCCTCGGCTCGCTGTTCCGGGGTCACCTCCGAGGTGGTCTGGTCGAAGGACTCGGGACGCTCCGGCACCGGAGCGCGGGGGGCCAGGCCGGGGAACAGTGGGTCGGGTGCGGCGACCGAGGCCATCTCCAGAGCGCTGGCGGCGGCTTCCCTGGCGCCGGCGACGGAGAATTCGTTCGACGCGGCCACCCCGGTTCGACCCTTCGTGACCGCCCGCACGCGCACCCCGGTGTCCTCCCGCCAGGTGCTCTGGTGGATCGAGGAGTGGGCGAAGCGGGTCAGCCCTCCCCACTGGTGGATGAACAGCACCTCCACCGCGTCGGCGCCGGGGACGTCGAGGGCCGCCTCCGCCACCCGCCGGGCCTCGTCCGGCCCGATCAAACCGGGCATCAACGAACCCCGACCTGGACGTTGCGGAACCGCGCCGGCGACGTTCCGTGTCCGACCCGAGCCACCTGGCCGGGCTGGCCCTTGCCGCAGTTCGGGGTCCCCCACACGTGCCAGTCCTCCCGGCCGCCCACCGCGTCGCACGATCCCCAGAACTCGGTGGTGATCCCCGTGTAGTTCGGGTTCTTGTAGAGCTCCGTGAGCTTGCCGTCCTTGATCCGCCACGCGATCTCGCAGCCGAACTGGAAGTTGACGCGCTTGTCGTCGATGGACCACGACTGGTTGGTGGTCATGAAGATGCCGTCCTTCGTGTCGCCGATGATCTCGGCGAGCGTTCCCTCGCCGGGCTCCAGGTTGATGTTCGTCATCCGGATGAGGGGGAGGTTCTGCCACCCGTCGGCCCGCATCGCTCCCGTGGAGGAAGACCCGCCTCCCAG
>DHWM01000059.1:17884-42999 GCA_002413185.1 Actinobacteria bacterium UBA5182 | reverse complement strand
TGGGCCGGCACCCCTTCGTCGTCGTACCCAAACGTCCCCAGCCCGCCCGGAAGCGTGGCGTCGGCAACGATGGTGACCTTGTCGCTTCCGTACCGGAGGTTGCCGCGATCCTCCAGGCGAACGAACGACGTCCCGGCGTAGGCCTCCTCCATGCCGAGGACCCGGTCGAGCTCGAGGGGGTGCCCCACAGACTCGTGCACCTGGGACATCATCTGTTCGCTGTGCAGGACGAGGGTGGTGACCTCGCTCGGGCAGTCCTTCGCTGAGAGCAGCTCGACGGCCTCCCTGCCGACCCGTTCGGCTTCCTCCGTCAATCCCAGCCCCCGAATGTGCTCGAAGCCCGCCGCGCGAAGGTCGCCCCGGAACGAGTTCGGGTACGACCGGCGTTGCATCTCGCCTGCCGCGATGGCGGTGGCCTGGAGCCCCCCGCCCGAGTTCACCACTGTCTGCTGGATGGCCGCGCCTTCGCTCGACGCGAACGAAGCGTGACGGCGGTACGAGTCCAGCATGGCCTCACCGAAGGAGACTCCCTTCACTCCCTGGATCCGCCGGCTCGCTTCCATCAGCAGGGCCACCTTCTCCTCCAACGGGACCGTGAAGGGGTCCTCCTGCACCGGAGTCGACCATTCGGCGATGACCGGCTCGACCGGCGCCAGCTCGACCGGATCCATGGGAAGGCGCGCCGCTGCTCGGGCGATGTCCGTGGCCAGCCGGGCCGTTCGTTCGATCTCCGGATCGGTGGTCCGGGCCGTCGCGGCGAAGCCCCAGTATCCGTTCACCAGGACGCGGATGCCGACGCCCTGGGATCGTCCCCGGTCGATCCCTTCCATCTCCTGGTTGCGGACCGTGAGCGACTCGGACTCTTCTCTGACGAAGCGGACATCCGAATAATCGGCGCCGGCCTTTCGGGCGGCCTCCACCGCGCCTCGCACCACCCCGAGCATTGCGTGAACACCTCCAACCGAGCGTGAGTCGCCGAGCCTACCGCAGCGGCCGCGGGGCCGGCGACAGTGACGCGGGGGTATTGTCTGCGCCATGAAGCTCGGCCTGCACCTCGGCTATTGGGGCGCCCAACCTTCGGACTTCATGCCGCTCGCCGTGGAAGCCGAACACCTGGGATTTGATTCGCTGTGGAGCGCCGAAGCGTACGGTTCGGACGCCGTCACGCTGATCACGTGGGCGGCGGCGAGGACCGAACGGATCGGGGTGGGCACCTCCATCATGCAGATCCCGGCCCGGACTCCGGCGGCCACGGCGATGACCGCGATCACGCTCGATCACCTGACGGGAGGCCGGTTCCGGCTGGGGCTCGGGACCAGCGGCCCCCAGGTCAGCGAGGGCTGGCACGGCGTCGACTTCGCCAAGCCACTGGGCCGAACCCGCGAGTACGTCGAGATCGTCCGGGCCATCCTGCGGCGGGACAAGCCGGTGGAGTATCGAGGCGAGCACTACCAGGTGCCGCTTCAAGGTGGCACCGGCCTGGGCAAGCCGCTGAAGACGATCGTGCACCCACTTCGATCCGACGTACCGATCTACCTCGCCGCGATCGGTCCGAAGAACGTGGCGCTGGCGGCCGAGATCGCCGACGGGTGGCTGCCGACCTTCTACGCGCCGGCGCACGCGGTCGTCTTCGAGTCGGCGCTCCGCGAAGGCCTGGCCCGGTCGGGACGGGATCGGAGCACGTTCGACGTGGCGCCGTTCGCCCCGGTCATCGTCGGCGACGACGTCCAGGCTTGCCGCGACCTGGTGAAGCCAACGCTGGCGCTCTATGTCGGCGGGATGGGTTCGAGGGACAAGAACTTCTACAACACCCTGATCTCGCGGTACGGCTACGAGGCGGAGGCCGCGACCATCCAGAACCTGTATCTCGACGGGAAGAAGGGCGAGGCCGCCATGGCGGTCCCTGATCAACTCGTCGACGACGTGGCGCTGGTCGGTCCGAAGGGGCGCGTCGCCGACGGGCTCGAGGCGTGGCGGGACGCCGGCGTGGATACCTTGATCGCCGGTGCATTCCAGACCGAGGCGCTCCAGGCGCTGGCCGAAGCGGCACGGTAGCGGTTCCTGACGGCCTCGGGAGGAGAGGGCGTTCGATGGGCATGCTCGAGGGGAAGGTGGCGGTGATCACCGGCGCCGGCCGAGGGATCGGCCGGGGCGAAGCGCTGCTGTTCGCGAAGGAGGGCGCCCGGCTGGTGGTCAACGACCTGGGAGGCGAATGGGACGGCACCGGTTCGGACCCCCGAGCGGCTTCCCAGGTGGTGGAGGAGATTGTCGCGGCCGGAGGGGAGGCGGTCTCCCATTTCGAGGACATCTCGGAGGTCGAAGGAGCGAACTCGGCGATCCGGCTGGCTCTGGACACGTGGGGCCGCCTGGACGCGGTGGTCAACAATGCAGGCATCCTTCGGGACCGGATGGTCTTCAACATGTCCGCGGAGGAATGGGACGCGGTCATCAAGGTGCACCTCCGGGGCCACTTCCTGGTGACCCAGCGAGCGTGTTCGTACTGGCGTGACCTGGCCAAGTCGGGTGAACCGACGCGAGGAGCCATCGTGAACACGTCGTCGACATCGGGGATCCTGGGGAACCCGGGCCAGGCGAACTACGGGGCGGCCAAGGCCGGGATCGCCGCGTTCTCGTGCATCGTCGCGATGGAGATGGCCCGCTACGGCGTGACGGTGAATGCGATCGCTCCGGGGGCCCGCACCCGGATGACCGAGAAGACCTTCGGCGATCTGGCGGTGTCGGATGACGGATTCGACACGCTGGCCCCAGAGAACGTGGCCCCGCTCGCGGCATACCTCGCGAGCGACCAGGCCGCCCACATCACCGGGCAGATGTTCTACGTCCAGGGGGGGTTGGTCCAGCTGTACCAGGGCTGGACGCCAGTGTCGGAGATCTCGAAGGGAGAGCGTTGGACGCCGAACGAGCTGAGTGCACGGATGGGTGAGCTGTTCGGCGGGCGGCCCACCTCGTATTCGCCTCAGCGCTCGGCGTTCCGGCGGTCGGCGGGGATCGGTGGCTGAGATGCGTGAGGTGGGCGGGGTCGGCCGGACACCCGGGGCGGCGTATTTCGCCGACGTCACGCTGTTCGACGGCCGCTCGGTCAAGCAGCACGCCGGGGTGCTGGTCGCCGAGGGGCGCATCGCCTGGGTCGGGGCGCATCGGCGCGTGCCCCGTGAGGCGGCCGGAGCGCGGGAGATGGACGGGCGAGGCGGGACGGTGACGCCGGGCCTGATCGACTGCCACGTCCACCTCTGCTTCGACGGCGAGGCGAGCTTCGTGGCCGAGGCCAGCGTGACGGAGCCCTACGCCGCCGTGAAGTGTGTGGCCAACGCTCGCCGCCAACTGGCCGCCGGCGTGACCACGGTGCGGGACCTGGGCGGGTTCGGCGCGGTGGTGCCCGAAGTCGGGAGAGCCATCGACGATGGGCGTGTGCTGGGCCCGCGCCTGATCGCTTCTGGGCAGGCCCTAACCATCAGCGGTGGTCACGGATGGAATTCGTTCGCCCGGCAGGTGGACGGGGCGGACGGGGTCCGCCAAGCCGTCCGCGAGCAGCTCCGGGCGGGGGCCCGCTCGATCAAGATCGTGGCGACGGGCGGGGTCCTGACGCCCGGCGTGTCCGTCGATTTCACGGCATTCACGCCGGAGGAGGTCGAAGCCGCGGTGGACGAGGCCCACAAGTGGGGCGTGCCGATCGCGGCCCACGCCATCGGGCGGACCGGGATCGCCAACTGCGTCCGAGCGGGGATCGACTCGATCGAGCACGGCGCCCAGATCACCGCGGAGATCGCCAGGGAGATGAAGGAACGGGGGACGTTCCAGGTCCCGACCATCAGCGCGTTGCGCGGGATCGTCGATCACCCCGAGGACGTCCCGCCCTACGCCGTGGAGAAGGGCCTGCAGATCATCGAGATGGCGCAGGTAGCCTTCCGCAGGGGGATCCGTGCGGGGATCCGCCATGCGTGCGGCACCGATGCGGGAACGCCTCACAACCCGCACGGAAGCGCGCCCCGGGAGGTCGCGCAGATGGTTGCGTGGGGCCTCACCCCGCTCAAGGCGCTGGCGGCCGCCACGTCGAATGCCGCCGACCTCCTCCGGATCCCCGAGATTGGGTCGGTCGAGGAGGGGAAGGCGGCCGATCTGGTCCTGTGGGATCAGAATCCCCTCGACGACGTGTCCGCCCTGCTCCGCCCGGCGGCGGTGCTTCGTGCAGGCGAGGTCGTTCGGCCGACCGGATAGCCCCCCCTTCTTCTCACATCCGCGCAGGTCAAGGGGTGTCAGACCCTCTCCGTAGAGTCTGTTCACGCTCCCGCACATCCGCGGAGCGCAAGCCCGAAGGGGGTGTGTCGTGGCCGTGATGCTGTTGGTCTTCGCTGTTGCGCTGGTGGTGGTGGGAACCGGGGTGTGGTTCGTGAGTGACACCACCAGGCGAACACTCGATGCCAGGCTCTCTGCCACGGACGCAGAGCTTCGCCGGCTGGGCGACGCCTCGGCGTGGCGCGAGCGTGGCGCCACCGAGGTTCGCCAGGAGATCTCCTCCTTCCGGAGCGCCCTCGACCGCATGCATGCGGGGGAGGTGGAGCGACGGGCCAGGGAGGAGGAGAGCTGGGCCACACTGCACCGGGTCGCCTCGGTCCTCTCGGGAGGCCAGCGAGCCGGCCGGGCCGGCGAAAACGTCCTCCGGGAGTCGCTGGCCCATCTCCCTCCGTCGATGGTGGTGACCGATTTCCGGGTGAACGGGCGGGTCGTCGAGTTCGGATTGGTTCTGCCCGACGGGCGGCGGCTGCCCGTGGACTCGAAATGGCCGGCCGAGCGAGAGCTCTTGGCCGTGGCCGAGGCGGCGGACGGCCCCGAGCGTGACCGGCTGGTCCGGGTCATCGAACGAACGGTCGCCGAGCGGGCTCGCGAGGTGGCCGGGTATCGTGACCCGGCCGTCACGGCTCCGGTCGGGGTGGCTGCGGTTCCCGACGCCGCCTACGCGTTGCTGCGGCGTGCCCACGCCGAGGCGTATCGCCAGGGCGTCATCGTGATTCCATACTCGATGGCCCTACCGGTCGTGCTCTTCCTTTATAGCATCGTGTCGCGGTTCGGGATGATCGCGGACGTCGAAGCATGCCTGACGGATCTCGGCCGCGCGCTCGACGTGATGGAGGCCACCCTCGAAAACAAGGTGGCGAAGGCTTCGACGATGCTGCTCAACGGGGCCGAGGAGCTGCGCGGTCAGGTGGGGAAGGCCAGGACCACGCTCGCCCGGGCCCGGGACTCGGGTGATCCGATGGCGTTGCCCCAGCCGAGCGTCCTGGAGGCCGGTGCGCCGGTGGAGGATGACGATCACCCGGATCGTCCTCGACTGGTCGGGGTTCCACCGTGACCCAGGGCGTCGCTATGCTGGCCCTTCGATGGACTTCTTCGAGGCGCTGCAGCGTCACGGGTTCGAGTCCAACCAGATTCGGGCATCCCGGGGTGTGCAAACGTTCGCCGCCCGTCCCAATCGCTACCTGACCTACTGGGTCCACGTCTACGACGACGGGACGGCGTTGTTCACGTGGGAGTTCGCCGTCACCGACTACCTCTTGGAGCGAGGGATCCAGCTCGGCTCGAGCGAGTCCCTGAACCTGTTCATGTTCCCCGTCAGCGACGAACGAGGATCCCAGGACGGGGCGTGGCTGGCGTCCGTGATCGACCGTGCCGAGGCAACGCTGCAGAGCGTGACGTTCCTGGAGCCCGGGTAGAGGATCGAACCCCGGCGACCTCGAAGCTAGACCGAAGAGCCCGCCAGAGGCCGCCGGCGGTGTTCGCCGCTCTGCGCGCCGTTGAGGTCCGGGCGGTGTCCGAACCGCTCGCCCACGGATGGGTGGACCAGCGGCAGCGTGACCAGGAAGATGCTCCCCTTCTTGGGTGCGCTCCTGACGTCGATCCGTCCGCCCAGGGTCTGAACGAGATTCTTGACCAGACTGAGACCGAGCCCAATCCCTCCGTAGGGCCGGGTCGAGGAGGAGTCCACCTGGTAAAAGCGGTCGAAGATCCGGTCGACCTCGCTGGCCGGGATCCCGATGCCGTGATCCCGGACCCAGAAGGTCAAAGAGCCGCCCGACCACTTCGCGCCGAGCTCGCAGGGTGTCCCATTGGGCGAGAACTTCAAGGCGTTCCCGAGAAGGTTCGACACGATCTGGGCCACGTACTGCCGGTCGCTCAGAAGCGTGGGCAGGTCGGTGGCCAGGTTCAAGCGGACCCTGCTCCCTTTCGAACCCAGCCCCTCCACGACGTCTCGGGCCAGCTCCTGGAACGAGAACGTGGAGATGGACAGCCGGAGGATGTGGTCCTCCAGGTGGGAGCTCGTGAGCAGGTTCTCCACCAGCTAGAACAGCCGGTCGCCCTGACGCTCGATGGCTTGGAGGAACTCGTCCCGGGCGGCTGCATCGTTGGCGAACTGCGGCTGCCGGAGGGTCTTGGCGTAGCCGATGATCGAGGTGAGCGGGGTACGGAGTTCGTGCGAAGCCACCGCCACGAACTCTCCTTGCAGGCGGTTCAACTTGCGCAGCTCGGCGACCGTCTGGTGCTCCTTCCGCAGAAGCTCCTCCGACCGCTTGGCCTCCTCCTCCAGACGCGTGTTCTGCTCGGACAGCGTGTTGGCCACCTTCAGCGTGATCGGCAGCAGCAGCAGGTACAGCACGCCCAGCCCGACGAGCATGGTAATGCCGACGGTCCGAAACAGGTTGTTGATCTGGGCCTGGATCCCGGCGTAGTCCTGGTAGATCTCGGCGACCGCCACGGGCGGATTTCCGAGCCGATCCGACGCCAGACGCAATGGGACGTAGGTCGCGTACAGCTTGGGCGCCAGCTGCCGGTCGAAGACGTTCTCGGGGGCTGACAAATTGCTGATGCCCGACACCGTCTGGCCCGCGGACGCCTCCTTGAGTTCATCGTCGAGCCCGAAGTTTCGGCCGATCAGACGGGGTTCGTCTGAGAACAGGACCGTCCCGGTGAGACTCCAGATCTTCACCCTCACCACGGGCTTGCGCACGATTCGCGATCGAACGAAGTCCGATAGCGCCGCATACTCCTTGCTGGCGATGTCGGCGGGGGCCTTGAGGTCCTTGTCGGTCACCTCGTAGCGCGGAGGATGGAGTTGGTGACGAATTCCGCGTGGAACTGGGCCGAGGCCTCCTGTCGCTGGCGGATCTGGTGGGCGATCACCACCGAGACCGTCGTCCCGATGGCGACGAAGGCCGCCAGCGTGCTCACGGCGAACCGAACGACGAGGTGCAGGGTGCGCGGACCCCTCATACGGGAGGGTATCGGCGTCCCGCGGGGGCGAGTACAACGAAAGTCTCGAAAATATCCGCCGGCTCCCCGTCGCCGTCCAAAGGGTCCCGCGGATCAGGACCGGGATGGTCGGGAGATCTGGGCCGGTCCCCGCAGACGAAGGATGGCCACGACAAGCCCGTACGCCGCCAACCCGAGGGCGGCCCCGGCCGCCACCGAAGCCACTCCGATCCATCCGTGGTTGGTCGACAGCTGAAAGGGCCGACCAGCCAGATGATCCTCCGCGAGGTGGATGCCGAACAGGACCAGACGGACCGGCAGAAGTGATGCCAGCCCCCGGTTGCTGTCGACGAATCGTCTCGTCACCACGATCGAGGTGTTTCCCCACAAGATGTCGTAGGCGAGAGCACCCCACACGGCCCCCAGGGCGGCGCACACGAGGAGGGCCACACGAGTGCGACGGCGCTCGGCCAGCCCGCGAAACCCGCGCCGCCGCCCCGTGACCGGCTCCTCTGTCATGCGCCCTGTGTAGCAGGTCCGGGACGATGCCGGAGTGTGGGAACGGCCGGGTTGTCCGGTAGTCTGGCTGTCGTGGAGTTCGAGCGCGCCATGGTGATCTTCGCCCATCCTGACGACGCCGAATTCGGCTCGGCCGGGACCGTTGCGAAGTGGACGCGGTCGGGAACCGAGGTGGGCTACGTCTGCGTCACCGACGGTTCGGCCGGCTCGAACGAGCCCGGCGTGGTCCGGGAGGAGCTGGCCAGGGTTCGGGAAGCCGAACAGCGTGCGGCGTGCTCCGTCCTGGGCGTCGAGGACGTCACGATCCTGGGCATCCCCGATGGGCTGGTCGAGGTAACCGTCGATCTCCGAAGGGATCTGACCCGCCAGGTCCGCAGGTTCCGGCCCGACGTCCTGGTCACTCCGGATCCCACTCGCTACTGGGACGAGACCCGCTCCTACATCAACCACTGGGATCACCGCGCGGTCGGCGTGGCCTGCATGGCGGTGGTGAACCCGGACTCCTCGACCCGCCCGATGTTCCCGGAGCTCCTGGAGGAAGGGTTCGAGCCCTTTGAGATCCCCTACCTCTGGATCCCGACCTACGGGGGCGAGGCAGACACCTTCGTCGACATCACCGAGACCATGGAGACGAAGGTCCAGGCGCTGCTGTGCCACAAGAGCCAGATCCACGACTGGCCTGTCGACGAGTGGGTCCGAACCCGGGCCAAAGAGCGGGGCGAGCCTCACGGGATCGAGTACGCCGAATCGTTCAAGACCTTCAATCTCCGAGAGACCCCGAGTGCTCCGAGGGAGGGCCAACCCGACGAGGAAGCCGAGCAGATCGTGGAGGGAGAATCGGCGTGACCGACGAACCGCTCGGCGGCGACGATCCGCTGGAAGGTGGGGCGGGAGAGGGCGAACCCGAGGACGACGACGAGGCGCCGCGGCCCCTCCAGCCCGCAGAGCGAGAGAGTGTCGAGGCAGACCTCGATGACCTCGGGGCGATGCGAGGGGTGTTCGAGTCCCAGGGGGCCAAAGGCGTCGTCATCGCGTGCTCGGAGTGCGGGTCGAACCACTTCTACGACTGGGAGCTGCTCAAGGAGAGCCTCGAGCACATGCTGGCGACCGGGGAGCCCCGGATGCACGAACCCGCGTACCAGCCGCGGGAGGACGACTACGTGGTGTGGGACTACGGCAAGGGCTACGTGGACGCGCTGGCGGACGCGGGCCTGGAGGACGGCGCCATCGTCACGCTGACGACGTGCGGATGGTGCCAGGCCGCGGTGGAGCCGCACTTCGCGTTCTGCCCGGCGTGCGGCCGCCCCACCGCGGTGGCCCGGCTCTTCCGGGAGCTGGTCAACCGGGGGATGGACGAACGGGAGGCTCGAACCCTCCTCCTTCGGGCCGGTTTCGAACCCTTCGGCTAGCTTCCCCGGGCCGGCCTCTCCAGCACGCAGTCCTCTGGAACCTTGTCGGGGCGGAGTCCCTTGAACGACGGGGCCCGCAGCTTTCCCACCGCGGTCATCTGCAGGTACTCGACCTCGCACACCAGCTCCGGTCGGGTCCACCGGGCGCCGCGGACCTTTCGAAGCTCGGGGTCCTCGATGGGCGGGCCGTCCTGTTCGACCTCCTCCAGCCGCCCGAGGACCTCCCGAAGCATCCGGTCGGTGAAGCCCGTCCCCACCTGCCCGATCCAGGCAAGGCTCCCCTCCTTGTACGCTCCCAGGAGGAGCGCACCGAATGAGCCGCTCCGGCCACGTTGACCTGGCGTGCGCCCGAGGATCACGCAGTCCTGGGTGTTGAGGATCTTGACCTTGCGCCAGTCGTCGGAGCGCCGGCCCGGCGTGTATCGGCTGGCCGCCCGCTTGCCGATGATGCCCTCCAGCTGATGCTCCTTGGCGATGTCGAAGAGCTTCCGCCCCTCTGTCGGGACCGAGTAGATCAATCGCAGTCCCTTGCCCTCGTGGACGACCGAATCGAGTGTCCCGCGTCGCTCCTCCAAGGGTCTCGGGGTCAGATCCTCTCCGTCCAGCCACAGCAGGTCGAACGCGACCATCTCCACCGGGATCTGCTTGCGAGCCCTCTCCACGTCAGCCGGCGACGACAGGTTCATCCGCTGCTGGAGCAGCTCGAACGACGTTCGGCCCTCTTCGTCCGTGGCCACGATCTCGCCGTCGAGCACGGCGTTCGTCGCCTTGATGTTGCGATAGACCCTGGCCAGCTCAGGATAGGACCTCGTCTGGTCCCGTCCTCGCCGCGACAGCAGCCGGACGTCCTCGCCGTCCAGATACAGGAGCGTCCGCACCCCATCGAGCTTGGGTTCGAACAGCCAGCCCTCGCGATCGAACGGCTCGTACCCGCCGGTGGCGAGCATGGGCGTCCAGTTCCTCGGTGCTGTCTCCCGGGGCGACTCCTCCGAGGCGCTGGCCATCAACACGAGCCAGTCACCCTTCGTCTTGATGAGATGCCATTCGCCGCGGTGACGTTCGCCGTGGAGACGGAAGCTCACCTTCCGGTCGCTCCAATCCAAACGGTCGTACCTGCCCCGGTCCCAGATCTTCACGTCGCCCGCCCCGTAGTGCCCTGTCGGGATGGTGCCCTCGAAGGAGCCGTACTCCATGGGATGGTCCTCGGTCTGCACGGCGAGGTGGCGCTCCCCCTTGACCAGGGGCAGTCCCTTGGGGACCGCCCACGACACCAGAACGCCGTCCTTCTCCAGTCGCAGGTCGTAGTGCAAGCGGGTGGCGTCGTGGCGCTGGATGACGAAGGAGTTGCCCTCCGGGGTCGGTTCTCCGGTGGCCGGCTCGGGCGTGCCACCGAAGTCCCGCATCTTCAGGTATTGGCCCAGCTTTGGGTCCTTGGATCGGGCGATGGCGTCTTCCGAGAGGGAGCGCTTCGGTGTCGAGCCGGCAGCCCCTCGGGGGTCCGCAGTGGGAGGCATCGGGATGGGGAAGGACTCCGTCCCGGGGAGCGGATCGTCCAGCGGCACCTCGAGCGCCTGAAGCGCGGGGCGGAGATCCTGGTCCGCTCCGAGCACGGGCAGGAACGGGTCCTCCGGTTCCTCTCGCAGCCGCTCGAAGATCGAGGCGATCGTGAAGTCGCCCGGGCGGACGTGGCCGGCCTCGACCTCGCCCCACGTCAGTGGAGTCGACACCGTGGCCCCGGGCTCGGGGCGAGCCGAATACACGGTCGCGATGTTCGCTCCCGATCGGTTCATGTTGTGGTCGATGAAGACATGCGCGCCGCGCCGCCTGACCTCCCACTCCATGGTCACTCGGCTTGGGTCGGCCCGGCGGATCATGTGGCCGGCTCTGCCGACGAAGTCTCGGACCTGCGAATACGTGTATTCCGGCTTGATCGGGACGTAGATCTGGACTCCGGTCGCCCCGCTCGTCTTCGGATACGCCCGCAACCCGAACTGGTCGCACACCACCTTCACCAGCATCGCGACCGTGAGCACGGTCTCGAATGGCACGTCGAACGGATCGAGGTCGAAGAACAGGTAATCGGGGGTCTCCACCCGCCCGCACCGGGAGTGCAGTGGATGGAATTCGATGCAGCCCATGTTCGCCACGAACAGCAGCGCCGCGACGTCGTCGACCATGAGGTACTGGATGAGGTCCCTGTTGGGCGCCTTCTCGCGGCTGCTCCGGGACTGCCTGGCGTCCCGCGGCGTTCCTCCCCACCGCCCGCCGTCCCCGGTGGCCTCGACGGCGCACCCCCACATCCACGAGGGAGTGTTCGGCGGGGCGTTCTTCTCGTAGAAGAACTGGCCGGTGATCCCGTTCGGCATCCGCTTCATGGTGAGGGGTCGGCCCTGCAGGTACGGGAGCAGGCGGGGAGCGACGTTGTAGTAGTAGGCGAGGAGGTCGCCCTTCGTGTAGCCCTCCTCCGGCCAGAAGACCTTGTCGAGATTGGTCAGCTTGACGCGACGATCGTCCTGTTCGAACCACCAGTCGTCGCCGCTGCGCTCGGCCGGGAACGCCGTTGGATAGTCGACGGTGAACGCCGGCCCGGGGTCGCGCTTGCGAGATGGCATGGGGGCAATCGTAAGCGGTCCGTTTGCCGAGGATGACCGGATAGGGCGGAGGGAACAATGACCACACGGCCTGCCTGGGAGGGGCGGGTTCGGCGGTAAAATGACCCTTCCGCACCCTCGCCGGTGCGGGTCTTCCCCGGAGGTGAGCGATGCCAAGGACCATGTGGAAAGGAGCCATCTCGTTCGGGCTGGTGTCGATCCCGGTCGGCCTGTATCCGGCCACCGAGGAGAAGACGCTGCGATTCAACCAGCTCCACGACGAGGACCACGGCCGCATCAAGTACCAGCGGTACTGCTCCAAGTGCGGCGAGGAGGTCCCCTTCGAGCACATCGTGAAGGGGTATGAGTACGAGAAAGAGAAATACGTGATCTTGGAGGACGAGGACTTCGACGCCGTCCCAGTGGAATCCGGCCGCGCCATCGACATCGTCCAGTTCGTGGAGCTCGACGACATCGACCCCATCTACTTCCAGAAGTCCTATTACCTGGTGCCCGAGGAGACCGGCGTCAAGGCATACACGCTCCTCCGCGAGGCGATGGCCGAGGACGGCAGGGTCGCCATCGCCAAGATCGCCCTCCGGGACAAGGAGCACCTGTGTGCGTTGCGGTTCAAGGACAATGTGTTCGTCCTGGAGACGATGTTCTGGCCGGACGAGATACGTGAGGCCGAGTTCGCCGAGCTCGAAAAGCCCCCGAAGATTCGGCCGCAGGAAGTCCAGATGGCCAAGAGCCTGATCGAGAACCTGACTGAGGAGTTCAAGCCCCAGGAGTTCAAGGACGAATACCGCGAGGCGCTCCTCGGCATCGTCGAGAAGAAGGTGGCGGGCGAGGAGATCGAAGTGGTGAAGGAGCCGGAGGCCACCAAGGTGGTCGACCTCATGGAGGCGCTGAAGGCGTCGGTGGAGGCCACCAAGACCAAGGCCGCCTCATCCAAGAAGTCCTCTGCGCGGACGAAGAAGGCCGCGACCGGCTGATGCGGGCCTCCGCCGCGCTGCCATACCCGGAATGAAGCTGATCACCGCGGTCATCAAGCCGCATCGCCTGGACGAGGTGAAGGAAGCGCTCCGGGATCTGGGCGTGAGCGGCTTGACCTCCGTGGAGGCCCAGGGGTTCGGGCGACAACGCGGCCACACGGAGATCTATCGAGGCGCCGAATACCAGATCGACTTCGTGCCGAAGGTGCAGGTCGAAGTGGTGGCTGAGGACGCGCAGGTCGACTCGATCGTCGACGCCATCCTTGCCTCGGCCCGGACCGGGAAGATCGGCGACGGGAAGATCTGGGTCCAGACGGTTGAGGAGGTCCACCGGATCCGGACCGGGGAGATGGGTCCCGACGCGATCTGAGAAACCACAGGCCATCGCTCGGCTGCGCGCCGAGCTGAGGGCCCTGGACGAGACTCCGTTCCTGCCCGAGACCGGTGCGCCGGGGTCGCCGTCCGCAGCCGGCGCCATGACGTCCGCGGTGAAGGCCGCCGTGGAGTCCGCTCGTCGCCGCGCGGAGGCCGTCGACTCGGCCATCCGCTCCCTGTTCCAGGCCGCCCCAGGCGTGAGCGGGGTCGCTATCGTGGCAGTGGGCGGATACGGCCACGGCGAGCTCGCTCCCGGCTCGGACGTGGACGTGCTGGTGGTGCACGAAGGCCGCAGCCTCGAGACGGTCGAGCGGGTCCTCCGGACGATCCTCTATCCGTTGTGGGACGCGGGATTCACGGTGGGCCACGCCGCTCGCACGCCCGCCGAGTGCGCGGTCGAATCCAGCCGGCGCCTGGAGACCCTGACGTCGTTCTTCGACGCCCGGCTGCTGGCGGGGTCGGAGGGCCTTTGCCTTGCGGCGAAAGAGGCAGCCCTCTCCGTGTCGAGGAACGATCGCGCGAGGGTCATGGATCGGCTGGCCGCGTCCCGACAGGTGCGACTGGCCCGGTTCGGCCTCCTCCACCACCAGCTCGAACCGGACCTCAAGGAGAGCATCGGCGGGCTTCGCGACGTCCGGCTGGCCGAGTGGGTGGCGACGCTGAGGAGCGAGGGGGTTCCCTCCGGCGAAGGAGCGTTGCTCATGGCCGCCCGGGTGGCCCTGCAGCGCTCGTCGGGCTCATCAGCCAACAGGCTGTTCGCCGAGCACCAGGAGCCGGTTGCCCGACTGCTCGGGTTCGAGGACGCCGACCGCCGGGAGGCCCGAGACCGACTGATGCGTGACCTGTACTCGGAAGCACGATCCGTGCACGAGACGATCGGGGGATCGCTCGCGGCCGGATCGGCTCGACCGAAGGCCCTACGGCTGGGGAGCTGGAAGGACCTGGTGCGGCTTCTGGCCGGTGGGCCGGACGAGCTCCACGTGGTGGACAGCTGCATCGGGAGCCGCGCGTTGATCGAGCTGGTGCCGGAGTGGGACGAAGTCCTGGGGCGCCCTCAGAGGGATCCCTACCACCGTTACCCCGTCGACGTGCACCTGCTCCAGACGGCAGGCCACGCTCTGCATCTCCTCCGGGAGCCCGACGAAGCATTCGCCGTGGAGGCGGCCGCGTTGGTCGAGGACCCGGCACCGTTGCTCCTGGGCGCCCTCCTGCACGACATCGGAAAGGTCGGCAGCCCATCGCACGTCGAGGCGGGCACGCTGCGGGCCGGCCGAGCCTTGAAACGACTGGACGTGGATGCATCGGTCCGAGACGACGTCCTCTTCCTGGTCGAGGAGCACCTCCTCCTCGCCGACACGGCGACCCGCCGGAACCTCGATGACCAGGAGCTGATAGACCATGTCGCCGCCAGGGTTCGCGACGAGCGCCGGCTGGCCATGCTCTATCTCCTCACGGTGGCCGACAGCACGGCCACAGGGCCCGCCGCCTCCACAGCCTGGCGAATGAGCTTGGTCCGCGATCTGGTGGCCCGGGTCAGCGGGACGCTCGGCCGGGGGGGATTCGCCCGAGACCAGGCGCTCCGGCTGCGACAGGCCGAAAGCGCTGTGCGAGAGGCACTTTCGGGGATCCCAGGACACGAGATCGAGGAGTTCCTTCTCTCGGTCCCTCCCTCCTACCTGCTGGGCGTGCGCCCGGAGGACGCGCGGAGGCACCTCTCGCTCCTGTCTGGGCCTCTCGATCCGGACGAGGTTCGGGTCGACGTGTCCGCCGGCCCCACCTCGGGGACGTCCACGGTTGCCGTCGCGGCACGCGACCGTCTCGGGCTGCTGGCCCGTATCGCGGGCAGCTTCGCCGTGGCCGGCCTCTCCATCCTGTCGGCTCAGGCCTTCACCACCGAGCGAGGAACCGCCCTCGACGTCTTCCAGGTGCAGGGCGCGTTCGAACCCACCATCACCCCTGACCGATGGCAACGGTTCGAGGCGACGCTCCGGGCGGCGCTGTCTGAGGAGACCGACCTGACCGAGCGGGTTCGAACCTTGCGGGCGCAGTACCGCCGGCCGCGAGGCGGCCCCCGGGTGTCGGTGCGGGTCGACGAGGCCGCATCGGGCTCCTTCTCGGTGGTCGAGGTGGGGTGTACGGACCGCCTCGGACTGCTGTTCGACTTGGCTCAGGCGTTCTCGAGCATCGAGGTCGACGTCCACGTGGCGAAGGTCGCCACGTACGGGGCTCGGGTCGTCGACGTCTTCTACGTCACCGACCGGACCGGTCAGAAGCTGGTCGGCGCCGGTCGCCTCACGGAGTTGGAGGCGACACTGACCAGGGCGGCGTCGGGACCCTGATCGCCGAGCCGGAGGGCGTCGTGTTCGCCGATGCGCTGGGCGCCGACTCGGTCAGTCCCAGGAGACGGCGGGCGAAGGCGGGCCCTGCACCGCGTTCCTCGTGCTTGAAGTAGCAGAAGACGTCGAGGTCCTGTGCCAGCGCCGATCCGATCCGATCGGCCCAGATTCGCATGGCACCGGCGGGATAGGCAGTACGTCGCAGTCGCAGGTACAGGAACGGCTCGTTGGTCCCCTCCCACTCCGACGTGGGCTGCTGGTCGGTCTCCGCGTGACACCATGCCACACCCTTCGACCGCAGCATCGGACGTGCCTGGGTCCACGACGGATGCCGGAACTCGAACGCGATTCGAAACCCCGCGGGGACATCGGCCAGGAACGCTTCGAGCAACGGCCCGTCGAAAGGGAGAGTTGGGGGACACTGGAACAGGACGGGGCCGAGACGGTCACCGAGCGTCCCAGCCTTGCGCAAGAACGCCGAGGCCACCTCGCCCGCGCCGGCCAGCCGCATCCAGTGGGTGACGCGCTGGGGCGCCTTGAGCGCAAACACGAAACTGTCGGGGACCGAGGCACACCACCTCGCCAGGACCTCCTCGGTGGGATCCTTGCGGAAGGTGTAGTTGATCTCCACCGAGCCGAACCGCTCCGCGTAGTACGAGAGCATGTCCTTCTGCCTGATGGTCGCGGGATAGAACGTCCCCTTCCATTCGGGGTAGGCGAACCCCGAGGTGCCGACGTACGGCGTCCCAGCCACCGGGCGATTGTTGCATCCGGCTCGGCATAATCGCTCTCGTGTACGAATCGATCGGACCGCACATCTGGTCTGCGGGCGGAGGTGACCACCGGGCGGTCGCGGTCCTCGCGCACGGCGCCGGCGCCGGGATGCGGCATCCCTTCGTGGAGGGCGCCGCCGCCGGGCTCGCCGGAGGTGGTGTCGACGTCCTGCGGTTCGAGTTCCCCTACATGGCGGCGGGGCGGCGGCGCCCCGATCCGGCGCGGGTCCTCCTGGATTCCTGGCGTTCGGCCATCGCGGCCGGGCTCGAGCGGGCAGGACGTCAGAGGCTTCCCCTGGTGCTCGGGGGCAAGTCGTTGGGCGGACGGATGGCGTCCATGCTCGCCGCCGAGGAGGGTCCGGGGCTGGGTGCTGCGGCGGTGGTCTTCTTCGGCTACCCGCTGCATGCGCCCGGGAAGGACGACCAACGGCGCGATGGCCATCTTTCCTCGATCACCGTCCCGATGCTGTTCATCGAGGGCACCCTCGACCCGTTCGCCCGGTTCGACCTCATGACGGCGCTGGTCGAACGGCTGGCACCCCTGGCCCGATTGCACAGCATCGAGGGAGGGGACCACTCGTTCCGGCAACGGGGACGGCGTCGTCCCGACGAGGAGATCGGGGCTGAACTGGGGTCGGTGGCTGCAGCGTTCATCCTGGAGGTGGTGGGCTGATGCCGCGAAAGCATCGGGCGGCCCGGGAGCGATCGGCCCCGCCTCCTTCGACCCAGCGACCGTTGGGCGTCGCACCAGAGTGGACCATCCTGGATGGTTTCACGATCAGGACGGTCTCGGGCGAGAAGGGCAAGCCGTACCGTTGCCCTGGCTGCCAGCAGCTCGTCCGGGCCGGCACGCCCCATCTGGTGGTGGTCGCCGACGGGGACGTGGAGGGGCGTCGTCATTGGCACACGCCATGTTGGCGGACGGAGCTTCGCCGGCTGGGGCGTGGCACGTAGCCGAACCGTGGCCTGTCTACGGGATGGAGAGCTGTTCCGCGCGCTCCGCCTGCGGTTCGTGAGTCGAGCGAGGGCGGATCCGTCGGGCATCCCCGGGCCCCCTTCGCCCCACCCGGAACCGACCTGCCAGCTCGTGAACCTGTGCGGTGATCTCGGCCTGGTAGGGCTTGGGGGCGTACGCGCCCTTTTGGTACAGGCGCTGGTACGGCTCGACCAATCGGGGGTGGTTCTGGGCCAGCCACTGCATGAACCACTCGCGGGCGCCGGTTCGAAGATGCAACACGATGGGAGAGAGGTGCGTCGCTCCCGATTCGGCGATCGCCTCCACGGTTGAGGAGAGCTGCTCGGGAGAGTCGGAGAGGAAGGGAATGATCGGGGCCATCAGAACGCCGCACGGGATGCCGGCCTCGTTCAGCCTGCGGCAGACCTCCAGACGTTTCCCCGGACCGGGAGTGCCGGGCTCGAGGGAGCGCCACAGCTCGCGATCGGTGAAGCCGACCGAGACGTTCGTCCCGACCTCGGCCACCGCGGCGCACTGCTGCAGCAGGTCGAGGTCCCTCAGGATCAAGGATCCCTTCGTCAGGATGGAGAACGGGTTGGCGAAGTCGCGGAGCGCTTCCAGGATGCCCCGCATCAGGCGGTACCGGCCTTCCGCCCGTTGGTACGGATCGACGTTCGTCCCCATCGCGATGTGCTCGCCGGTCCACGCCCGGGCCGCCAGCTCCTTGCGCACGAGCTGTTCGGCGTTGACCTTCACCACGATCTGGGAGTTGAAGTCCTCTCCGGAATCGAGGTCGAGATACGTGTGGGTGTTGCGGGCGAAACAGTAGAAGCACGCGTGCGAGCATCCTCGGTAGGGGTTGATGGTCCATCGGAACGGGACGCGGGACGCCTCGGGGACGCGATTGATGATCGAGCGCGCCCTGACCTCGTAGAAGGTGATCCCCCGGAACTCGGGCGTGTCGAACGTCCTGAGCACCGCCCCCTGCTTGAAGAGGGAAGGCGTCAGGTTGCCCTGAGGGTCCGGATCGACGAGCTTGAGGTTGTCCCATCGCATCGCTGGAGTGTAGACCATACCGAACATACGTTCGACTGACAGCGCGCGCGAAGGTGGGGGAGACTCGCCGACGCCGATGGAGATCTTCGTCCGGATACATCAGCAAGGCAGCGGAGAGTGGTTCGCCGAAGTCGTCGGCAGTCCTGAGGTGACCGCGCGGGGTCCCTCGCCGGAAGCGTGCATCGCGGCGCTTCGGGCCGCCCTGGCCGCGGGCGGATCGAGTGCCGGAGAGGAGGGACAGCAACCGATATTCGCCGTGGAGACAGTGCCCGTCTTGGCCGGCGTGGCCGAGGCCGCGGAGGTCATGGGCTGGGACAAGCGACGCGTGATCACCTATATCGACCGGGGGCGGTTCCCCCAGCCCATTCAGGCGCTCGCGTCCGGCCGGGTGTGGCGACGATCTGATGTCGAGCAGTTCGCGGCGGAGTGGCACGCCAGGCAGGCACGCCGGAAAGGCTCAGGCCGTCAGGGCGACCACGCCCAAGGTCCGATCCAGGGCGGGTGAAGCCGCCGGCGGCCCTGCCGGAGCGGCCGCAACCTACTCTTGGGTATACTTCGCCGGATCCAAACCCGAAGGAGGACGAAATGGGCGTGAAATTCCTATCCGAGGAATGGACCCAAGCCGTACAGGAGGCTCTGAACTCCAACGACGCGTTCAAGAGCTCGGCGGGCTCGCAGACTGCGAAGATCCAGCAGGTCGTGACCACCGAGGAGGGAGAGAAGAAGTACTGGTTCAAGCTCGGGGGCGGCCAGGCCAATCTCGGGATGGGCGACGCGCCCGAGCCGGTCGACGCGACCATCACCCAGGACTATGCGACGGCCGAAGCCCTGGCGAAGAACGAGCTCACCGGCACGGCCGCATACATGAGCGGGAAGCTTCGTGTCTCCGGCGACCTGATGAAGCTGATGCAGCTCCAGGGGGCCCTGGGCCAGATGCCCGCCGCGCTGAAGGACCTCGACGTCGAGTACTGAACGCGGCAGTCGTCCGGCTGCCTGGTTCGACTCCCTGGGGCTAGAAGGCGCCGGGTGCGGGCAGCACGATGAACGTGCCGGTCGCCCTGGCCAGGAGGCGGCCCTCGCCGTCCAGCACCTCCGCCTCGCCGTAGCCCATCCGCTGGCCGAGGTGCAGCGAGCGACCCCGCCCGACCAGGAGGTTGCCTTCGCCCTTGGCCAGGAAGTGGACGTTGAGCTGTGCCGTTCGATGGGTCAGGCCGGGCCGGAGATTGGACCGAAGGGCCAGCCCGATCGAGGTGTCCGCGATGGCCGTGATGATCCCGCCGTGGACGATCCCCTGTGGATTGAAGTGGTGCGGCTGCAGCTCCATGGACAGCTCGGCGGTGCCCTCGCCCACCGAGAGGAGCTCCAGCCCGGCCCACTGGTGGAACGGAGACCGCCGGACCCGCTCGGTGAGGTCCTCGAGATGTCGCCGGTCGAGCCCAGGTCCGACTTCGTCGTCCACAGTCACCTCCCGCCTCGCCTGGCGTGAGTTTATCCGGGCGCCGTGTCGGGGGCGTAACTCAATATCATTGGCGACGCGGAGGAGCCGATTGGAGCCGAACGAGATCTTCCAGTTGATCATCAAGGCCGACGAGGCAGTGAAGTACGCCACCGAGGCCAAGGCCGCGGCCCGCGCCCATCAGGCCCGCGAGCTGCTGAACCGTGCTCGCCGGGAGGCTGCGGCCATCGGGAACCACGCGCTCGTCGAGCAGGCGGCCCGCCGCCTGGCCGATCTCGACTCGTTCGGGGCATCCGGTGGGCTCTCCGGTGATCCCCCGGTCGACCGTCCGTGAGACAAGGGTCTACGCCCCCTGTCTGAGGAAGGGCCTCCGGCCGTCCCCGCGCTTCATCCCTTGATCGAAGGGGCCAAGCTGGATCACGTGGCCGTGGCGGTGCGGGACATCCGGGCCGGAGCCGAACTCTTCCGCGACGTCCTGGGCGGTGAGTTCCTGTTCGGTGCGCCCAACCCCGGGCAGGCCTTCCGGTTCGTCCAGTACCGGTTCCCGGGTGGCGGCAAGATCGAGCTGGTGACTCCCATGGCCGACGGCTTCGTCTCGAGGTTCCTGGAGCGCCGGGGGGAAGGCGTCCATCACGTGATGTTTCGGGTTCGCGACATCGAACGGCAGGCCGAGCGACTCCGGGAGGCCGGCGTGCCCCTGACGCTGACGAACTTCGAGAACGCGAACTGGAAGGAGCTGTTCCTTCATCCGTCAACGGCTCACGGCGTGCTGATCCAGCTAGCAGAGTCCCCGAACACCGACGACGACACGGCGAGGCACTTCGCCGATCTGTTTCCGGAGGCGGCCCTGCTGGGGGACTGAGCCCTCCCGCGGCACGCCGGCGTCAAACGGAGATCAGCGGGGTGAGCTCGGCGATGGCGCACGATCCCCGCCATCGCTTGATGGACTCCTGGGGAGGCCCGACCCTGGAGCGGCGACGGTCGGCCAGGAGTCCGGCCGCCTGGTCCCATTCGGCTCCCTCCAGCACGCGGACGGAGGCGCGGAACCGGTCGAGGGAGGTCTCCCGGTACTTGCGCCGGGTGATCACCACAGCCTCCTTTGCCTCCGGGAGCCCCGGGACCGTCTGTTCGTCCAGGCTCGGCTGGACGGACGACAGCACGTAGATCTTCCCCTGGCGGTAGACGAACCAGGCTGGGATCGTCACGTCCTTGCCCTCGTATTCGACCCCGACCCACACCACGTCGGATTTCCTCAGGCCGTCCTCGATCTCCTTGGGAAGCCTCTCGGGGACCGCCTGGAGCACCACCTGGAACTCGGTCTGGCCGAGCAACTTGCCGGACAGGAGGAATGACGCGACGTACCCGCCGAGCTCCTCGAACACCGCGTCCTCCACCACCGTCTCCACGCGGGTGAGATCCATGGAGCCCAGCATGTGCCTCGGGCTGGGGCCCACGCGGTGCGCGATGGTGCCGGAGGGGGCGATCAGCTGGACCTCCTCGGCCAGGAGCCCCGTCGGTGCCTTCCAGTCGCGCAGCGCCGCGAACGGGAAGGCTCGGGCCGGGATCGCGACCACGTAGACCAGGCCGTCGGCCATGTCGCCCTCGGCCGCGCGCTGCCGCACGTCCAGGACGTTGGCGAAGATCAGCTCACCGGCTGGCACGCGCGGGAGGATAGTGGAAATCCTCCGGTGGGGTCATCCCGGCCCGGGAGGGATGGGGGCGCTCAGGTCGTCCGGGCGAGCCAGAGCGTAGGTTCCTCCAGCTCGGGCATGGAGGGAAGGGCCTCCGCCGACTCCCACATACGGGCCAGCGTGGCCTCGCCCGTCAGCTCGGCCACCCGAGCACAGAACGCCTCGCCCAGGCGGTACTGCTCCATCTTCATCTCGAGGCCGAACAGCCTCTCCATAGCCTGGTCCGCATGGCGCCCTTCGCGGTAACGCCGCAGCGCCTCCTCGATCCGGGAGAACGTCGGCAGCATGGTTCGGCCCAACGCTTCCATGATGTGGTCGCCATATCCCTCCGCGGCCGCCATGAACGCCTGGACCCGGGTCACGCGGAGCGCCTGCTCGGCGTCGGTGGCCTGACCGAAGAGGTTCCCCATACCCTCGAAGGCCTGCGTCAGCGACTCGGGATTCGACATGTCGAGGTCCCCCAGCCGTTCCTCCAGCCCCGCCAGGTCGAGGTCGGCGTGTTCGACCAGGTCACGCACCAACTGCAGGAAGTGCGGACGAACCCACGGCCGCGCGAACTCGAAGCGGTGGGTGACCTCGTGCAACGCCACCCAGGCCCGGAACTCCCGGGGATCGAGGCTCCAGTCGCGTTCGAACCCGGCGATGTTCGGGATGACGAAGTACAGGCTGCCGCCCTCGCGGGGGACCGCCAGATCGAACTGCCCGAGCACGCGCTGGCCAAGATATCCGAGCACCGTACCGACCTGGGCGCCCAGCAGCAGCGGCATCATGCGCGACATCAGGGTCCGCAGCATCTCTTCTCCGCCCTCCACCCCGACGGGGAGCTGCGAGCCCTGGGCCTCAGCCAGCGCAGTCGCCAGCTTCTCGGCCACCGGGTCCAGGAGCTGGCGAAGGGCGCGCACATTCGCCTCCACCCACTGGGCCCGCCGGAACGCTTCCACCGTGACCAGGTCCCGGGGCTGCTCCAGCCCGGTGAAGCCACCCACGGCGAGCTCCGCGGCGCGGACCGTGTCGGCCAGGCCCCGGCGATCCTCGTCGGTGGGGGGCGCATCCTCGGCGCCCCACGTGGCCATGGCGATCCCGACCTGTCTGGCCAACTCCCAGTTGATGGGCCCGGACCCCGACAGGAGCACGCGCTGGATCTCCCGGAGCAGCGGCACGTCGTTCATCACGTCCGACATCGGGATCTCCGGCGGCCGGCTGACGGGCTCATCGATATGTTCGTTCGGCATCAGGGCCATTCTAGGTTGGTGCCCGAAAATGGCCGAAGCCGGCCCGCCGATACAATCGGCAAGGTGCCGGACCCGATGCTCGTTCGACTGACGGTCGATCCGCTCGACCCCGCGGAGGCCCTGTCCTTCGTGGGCGACGCCGGCGCGGGCGGCACCGTCCTGTTCGCGGGCACGGTTCGCGACGCGTCGTCCGCGGGGGAGGTCGTCTCGCTCGAGTACGAGGCCTGGGAGCAACAGGCGATCGGACGAATGGAGGCGATCGGGCTGGAGATGCTCGAGCGGTGGCCGGTCCGGAAGGTTGCCATCCTTCATCGGACGGGGCGACTCGAGGTGGGGGAAACCTCCGTGCTGGTGTGCTGCTCGGCGCCGCATCGGGCCGAGGCCTTCGAGGCCGCCCGGCACGGGATCGAGCGGCTCAAGGAGGACGTGCCGATCTGGAAGAAGGAAGGTTTTCGATCCGGCGAGGCCCATTGGGTGATGGGGCCGTGAGGGTCCACGGGCCGTCGCGGGGCGCGAGCGCTGCATGAAAGGCCGCGATCTCGCCATCGACCTGGGGACGTCGAACACGCTGGTGTACGCGCACGGGCACGGCATCGTCTACGACGAGCCCACCGTGGTGGCCCTGGGCTCGCCGAAAGGCGACGTCCTGGCCGTGGGCCGGGCCGCGTGGGAGCTGGCCGGAAAGACCCCGGCGGACGTCGTGGCGGCCCGGCCCCTCCAACGGGGGGTCATCACCGACTTCGACCTGACGCATCAGATGGTCCGGTTGATCCTTCGCAGCATCGGCGCGGCCGGTCGGTGGAACAAGCCGCGCATCCTGGTGTGCGTCCCTTCGTTCCTGACCCCCGTGGAACGCCGCGCAGTGCAGGAGGCCGTCACTGTCGCCGGGGGCCGTTCGGTGGCCCTGGTCGACGAACCGCTGGCTGCCGCCATCGGAGCGGGGCTTCCCATCCAGGAGCCCATCGGCAACATGGTCGTCGACGTGGGAGGGGGAACCACCGAGATCGCCATGGTCGCGATGGGAGGCGTGGTGGTCACCAAAGCGATCAAGGTCGGAGGGTTCGACATGGACGATGCGATCCAGGAGCATCTGCGGGGACGCCACGGGATCGCCATCGGAGACCGCGCCGCCGAACGCATCAAGCTCCACCTGGGCTCGGCGTACCCCGCGGCGGACGCGCGGGCGCTCGAGGTCACGGGACGGGAGCTCAGCAGCGGGATGCCGAAGCCGGTCACGGTCTCGCCCGAGGAGATCCGGGAAGTGTTGAGCGAACCGATCCGAATCATCGTCGAGACCACCCGTGACTGCCTCGCGGAGAGCCCTCCCGAGCTCTCGCACGATGTCCTGGACACCGGCCTGTTCCTCACCGGCGGGGGAGCCATGCTTCGGGGATTGGACATGCGGATGGCCCAGGAGTGCGAGGTCCCAGTCCACCTGACCGAGCAACCCCTCAGCACGGTGGTGGTCGGGGCGGGGCGTCTGCTCGACTACCTTCCCGACTACGGGCAGGCTCAAGTCCTGTCGCACCGGCGATTGCCCTGAGCTGGTGGACGTGCCGGAGAGCCCACCCTCGCAGACCCCTGCTCCATCCCCGGACCACGAGTCGACGCCGGGCTCCTTCGTCCATGGCGAGCCGGAGGCGGGTCGATGGAACCGATGGTTCCTGGTCCTCGTTCCCCTTCTGTTGGTGGTGGTCGTGCTCGACCTGGTGCGGATCCCCTACTTCGTCTTGAGCCCCGGCCCGGCGGAGGACGTCCTTCCCTTGATCCACATCAGCGGGAGGACGGTGTACGAGCCGAAGGGGCACCTCCTGCTGACCTCGGTGTACGAGTCCCGGGGGCGCGTCACCATCTACCAGGCGTTGCGGGCCTGGATCGACCCGAGCCAGGTGGTGGTTCCGGAGCGGGAGATCCTGTATCCGGGCCAGACCACGCAACAGGCCGTACAGGTGGCGCAGTCCCAGATGGACGAGAGCAAGTTCAGCGCCGCGCTCCTGGTGGTGGGCAGATACGCGGGGTATCCGAAGACGCACGCACCCGGCGCGTTCATCGTGTCGGTCCTGGCCGGGACACCGGCGGCCGGCCGCCTCCTGGCCCAGGACGTCATCACGGAAGTCGATGGGAAGGTCGTGGCCGATCCCGACGCCCTGGGCCGGCTGATCCAGCAGGGCGGTCCCGGCACGGCCCTCGACCTGACCGTGTTGCGAGGCGGCCGGACCCGCCGGGTCGCGGTGACGCCGGCCATCCCCAAGGGCGGCAACCATCTCCAGATCGGGGTGGAGACGGTGGACAATTTCCCGTTTCGTCTCTCCATCGACAGCGAGGACATCGGTGGGCCTTCCGCGGGCCTGATGTGGGCCGTCGGCCTGGTGGACCTGTTGACCCCAGGCGACCTCACCGGAGGGCGGACCATCGCCGGAACGGGTCAGATCGAGCCGAACGGGCGGGTCCTGCCCATCGGAGG
>DHWM01000059.1:14966-17572 GCA_002413185.1 Actinobacteria bacterium UBA5182 | reverse complement strand
CTGCAACGGAATCCATAGCCCGCTTGGGGCTCCCATGATTCGCGGCATGGGGTACCCTTGGCGCTCTCCGGAGGGTGAGGAGTGTCCCAACAGCTGAACAGGGTGCGTCGCCGCTGGGTCATCACGGCCATCACGGCCATCGTTGCTGTGGCCGTGGTGCTCTCGGCGTTGTCGGGCTTCTACGTGGACCTCCAGTGGTTCCGCGAAGTCCACTTCTCGGGCGTGTTCTGGACGGTCTTCTGGACGAAGATCCTGCTCGGGCTGATCTTCGGTGTGCTGTTCTTCGTCATCCTGCTGGTGAACCTGCTGATCGCGCGATGGCTCACCCCGAAGTTCCGGCCCTTCTCGCCCGAGCAGGAGGTCATGGAGCGGTACCGCGTGGTGTTCGAACCGTACGCGAAGTTCATCATCCCGGGGTTCTCGGCCGTCATCGCACTCTTCGTCGGGCTCGCCGCTTCCGCCCAGTGGCAGACGTTCCTGTTGTGGCGTTCGGCTGGGGCAGGGTCCTTCGGGCCGAAGCTGGCCGACCCGCTCTTCCACCGTGACCCGGGGTTCTACATCTTCCGGCTGCCGTTCCTGCAGTTCGTCCAGGGCTGGCTGTTCTCGGCGCTGGTCGGCATCACCGTCATCACGGCGATCGCGCATTATCTGCAGGGGGGGATCAGGCTTCAGACGGCCGGCGAGAAGGTGACGCCGCAGGTGAAGGCCCACCTGTCGGTGCTGATCGGCATCATCGTGCTGGTCAAGGCGTGGGGGTACTACCTCGGCAAGTTCGACCTGCTGTTCTCGGCCCGGGGTGTGGTGACCGGCGCGTCGTACACCGACATCCATGCCCAGCTTCCTGCGCTGAAGCTCCTGGTGGTGATCGCCGTCATCTGCGCGGCGCTGTTCCTGGTGAACATCCGGCTGCGCGGCTGGATCTTCCCGATCCTCGGGATCGGGCTCCTGGCCCTCACCTCCATCGTGGCCGGCGCCATCGTCCCCGCCGTGGTCCAGAAGTTCCGGGTCTCGCCTCAGGAGTTCCAGAAGGAGGAGCTCTACATCCAGCGCAACATCCTCAGCACCAGGCATGCCTTCGGGTTGGACCGGGTGGCGCTGACACAGCAGACCCAGGTCGCCGACGATGTCACTTCCGCCCAGATCTCGGCGAACGACCCCACCGTCTCGAACATCCGGCTGTGGAGTCCCGACATCCTCCGCCTCACCTACGACAACCTCCAACGGATCCAGCCGTACTACGAGTTCTCCGACGTCGACGTCGACCGGTATGTCATCCAGGGTCAGTCGCGAGTGGTGATGCTGTCGGCTCGTGAGGTTCGTCAGAGCCAGATCCCTGGCGGAGGCGCGACCTGGCAGAACCAGCACCTCTTCTACACGCACGGATACGGGGCAGTCGCGTCGCCGGTGAACACGGTGACCGGCGAGGGGCTTCCTGTCTTCGTCCTGCAGAACGTGCCGCCGTCTCCTGATTCGGGGATCCCGCTCTCGCCCGCCCGAGGCGCGCAGATCTACTACGGCGAGAGGTCGGACGTCCCCTACGTGGTCACCGACACGAAGATGTCCGAGCTGAACTTCCCCGACCCCAACGGCCAGGGACTGAGGAAGACGTCGTACCAGGGCGCGGGGGGCATCCCCCTCGGCGGATTCTTCAAGCGGCTGGTGTTCGCGTACCGGTATCGCGACTTCAACCTGTTGATCTCGGGATTGATCGACGGCGACAGCAAGATCCTCATCAACCGGGACATCGTCACTCGAATCACGAAGGCGGCTCCGTTCCTGAAGTACGATGCCGACCCGTACGCGGCGATCGTGGGCGGCCGGCTGGTGTACATCCTCGACGGCTACACCAGCACCGATCTCTATCCGTACTCGCAGCGGGTGGATCTGAGCCGAGTCACCAGCGGGGACATGGCCGGCCAGGTCAACTACATCCACAACTCGGTGAAGGCCGTCGTCGATGCCTACGACGGCACGATCCACTTCTACGTGGTCGATCCCACCGACCCGCTGATCAAGGTGTGGATGCGGGCGTTCCCGCACCTGTTCACCGCGACCCCGGCGCCGCCGGAGCTGCAAGCCCATTACCGATATCCCGAGGACCTCATGCTGGTTCAGGCGTCGCAGTACGCGAACTACCACGTGGTCGACGCCCAGACGTTCTACGGCAAGGAGAAGTTCTGGGCCCTTCCGAACGACCCGAACCCATCCGCGAACGGGCGCACGCTGCGCCCGTACTACGTGCTGTCGAAGCTCCCCGGGGCGGCCCAGGAGCAGTTCGTCCTGTTCATGCCCTTCACGCCGTTCCAGCGTCCCAACATGGTGTCCTACATGGTGGGGCAATCCGACCCCGGGTTGTATCCGGGACTGAAAGCGGTGGAGTTCCCCACCGGCGGCATCGTCGACGGTCCTGAGCAGGTGTTTGCCCGGATCAACCAGGACCCGATCTGGTCGCAGCAGCGCTCGCTGCTGGGCCAGCAGGGCTCCCATGTGGCCTTCGGCAACCTCCTGGTCGTCCCCATCGAGAACTCGTTCCTGTACGTGCAGCCGGTCTTCGTCATCTCCGCACAGCAGAGCGCCATCCCCGAGCTGAAGCGGGTCATCGTGGT
>DHWM01000059.1:11266-14693 GCA_002413185.1 Actinobacteria bacterium UBA5182 | reverse complement strand
GGGCCCACCCCCCCGCCGACGGGCACGATCAGTCAGCTCCTGGCGGAGGCGCTCCAGCACTTCCAGACGGCCCAGCAGGATCTGAAGAACGGCGACCTGGCCGGATACCAGAGCGAGATCGAAAAAGCCCAGGCCCTGGTGCAGCAAGCGAATCAGCTCTCGGGGAGCACCCCGGGCGCCACGCCGACGCCCTCACCCTCGCCTTCGGGCTGAGAGGACGGTTTGTTGCACCCCCCGGGCGCTGGTAGCATCGACCTGCGGGGTGGAGCAGTCCGGTAGCTCGCTGGGCTCATAACCCAGAGGTCACAGGTTCAAATCCTGTCCCCGCGACTAGCAAAAGAGCACGTCAAGGGGGTGTCGGAGACCGGCACTCCTTCCCTTTGGGCTCTCCTGCAAACGGATTACAAACGCGCCACGGACGTACCCCGGTGTACCCCGGGACTGGAACAATCCGGCGTGGCTGTGTAACCGGACTGGTGGCGGTGCCTGCCCTTGTTGCTGGATTCCGCTCCAACCTTCCCGTAGGCTTCGCTACATCCCCTAGGCCACGAGAAGCCAAGTTGCCGAACGCGTTCGGAGCCTCACTGATCACGGTGCTCGTCCTGCTCGAGCCGTTCAGCAATGTCCCGCTGTTCCTGTCGTTGACCGAGCACCAGGACCAGCGAGCCCGAAACAGAACCGCGCTCATCGCAGTCGTGGCGGCTGCCGTGATCCTGGGGATCTTCGCTGTGGTTGGCGAATCGCTGCTCGCCTACTTGAAGATCACGATCGAAGACCTCCAGGTGGCGGGAGGGATCCTGCTGCTGATCGTTGCTGTTGGCATGATCGGCGGCTCGGAATCCTCGACCGTCGCGGAGGAATCCAACGTGGCGGTGGTGCCTATCGGAACACCGCTGCTGGCCGGTCCCGGAACGATCGTTGCTCTTCTGGTCCTCCTCGACGAGTATAAGGAGACGGCGGATCGGATCGCCGTCTGCGCCGGCGCCTTCGTGGCCCTTGCCATCGTCTACGCAGCATTCCGATTCGCGTCCCTGATCACAGCCAGAATGAAACCTTCGCTGGCTCGGGCTCTTACCCGCGTCGTGGGTCTCCTGGTCGCCGCGATCGCGGTCCATTTCATCGCCAGCGCGATCGGGGAGTGGTTCCACAACGGCGTGCGCTGACACGCTTCGCATGAACATCATCCCGCTCTCGAAACGCAGGCCACTAGGCGCATCGTCATGGGAACCGACTATTGCCGAGTGAGGTTGGGGGCCTTCCCGCGCAGCACGAACTTCTGGACCTTCCCCGTGGCGGTCCTGGGCAGCTCCTCGACGAACGTGACCCCGTGAGGCGCTTTGAAGTGGGCCAGCCGGTCACGAGAGAAACCGATCAGGTCCTCCTGCGAGCACTGGGCTCCATCCTTCAGCACGACGAAGGCATAGGGGGCCTCGCCCCACCTCTCATGGGGCAGCCCGACCACGGCCACCTCCTGGACCGCGGGATGCCGCAGGAGCGTCCCCTCCACCTCCACCGATGAGATGTTCTCCCCACCGCTGATGATCACGTCCTTCATGCGATCCCGGATCTCCACGTAGCCGTCCGGGTGAACCACCGCCGCGTCTCCGGTGTGGAACCACCCGTCCCCCATGACCTTCTCAGTGGCTTCGGGGTCTTCGAAGTAGCCCTTCATGACCGCGTTCCCTCGGACCACGATCTCGCCGATGGTCTCGCCGTCCCACGGCACGTCGCTCCCCGCTTCGTCGTGGACGGTCAGCTCTCCCGAGGTCAGGAGCTCGACGCCCTGACGCGCCTTGATGGTCGCGCGGTCTTCCGGCGTGAGCTTGTCGTGCTCGGGCCGCGGCTCGCAAATCGTGATGAACGGGGAGGTCTCGGTCAGACCGTAGACCTGAGTCACCTCCCACCCCAGCTCGCCCTCCATCCGCTCGATGGTGGCCGCCGCGGGTGCCGCTCCCGCCGTCACCACATGGATGCCGCGCGGGACGGCCCCTCTGGCCTCGGTCGGTGCGTTGGCCAGGGCGATCAGGACCGTCGGCGCGGCGCAGAGCCAGGTCACGCCCTGCTGCCGGATCAGCTCGAACACCCGGGCCGGCTCCACCTTGCGAAGGCACACGTGAGTGGCGCCGGCAGCCGTTACGATCCAGGTGTAGGTCCATCCATTGGCGTGGAACATCGGGAGCGTCCACAGGTACCGCTCCTCGACCCGGATGGGGAGATGGATCAAGGTGCCCACCACGTTCATGGCGGCATTCCTGTGGGTGATCATGACCCCCTTGGGGCGCGCGGTGGTGCCGCTCGTGTAGTTGATCGAGATGAGATCTGTCTCCTCGATCCGCGGGCGATCGAAGCTCGGACCCGATCCGGCCAGCACGCTCTCGTAGTCGACCCACCCATCGCGAGGAACGCCTTCGAACGCCACGAAGTGAGTCACCTGAGGCAGCTGATCGCGAATGCCGTCCACCGCCTCGAGGGAATCGGAGTGTGCGCAGACGATCTTGGTCCCCGAGTGGTTGATGATGTAGGCGAAGTCGTCGGGGGTCAGCCGGTAGTTGATGGGGACCACCACCGCGCCCAGCTGGGGTACCGCGTAGAACGACTCCAGTTGCGCGTGGGTGTTCGGAGCGATGGAGGCCACTCGGTCTCCCTGCCCAATGCCCATGCCCTGAAGGGCCGATGACCAACGGTCGCACCGGTCGAAGAACTGCGCGTAGGTGAGCCGAAGGTCCTCGTCCACGAGGGCTTCGCGCTCGGGATAGAGCCGCCTGGTTCGACGAGCAAACTCCAGCGGGGTGAGCGCTACATCCATCGTGGCCTCCCTGTCAGCAGGTTGCGCTGGCTGAAGGCTAAGCCGCAGAGCTTCGTCTTGTCGATGCCCTGCTCGGCGGTGAGATGGACGGACTGCAGAGGCTTCGGGCGCTCGGCGGGGATACATCTCGGGGACCAAGCCGCCCCACGTCATGGAACTCGTAAAGCTCATGACCCGGAGGTCACAGGTTAAAATCCCGCCCGGTGACTGCACTGGGCGTCGGCGAAGGAGGCGCCCTTTCGCGTTCCGACGGTCCCCCACGAGGGGGCTATCTCTGCGGGAGGCTGCTTCGATAGAATCCCCGGCAAGTCCGGGGGGAACCCTCGATTCCAAGGAGCGAGCGGTGGCCAAGAGAACGGCAGCGAAGAACGACGCGGTCAGGTTGTTGTCAGAGGTCCCTCTGTTCTCCGAGCTCAGCAAGAGAGAGCTCGCGTCGATCGCTCGCGCGGCCAAGGAGGTCAACCACCGGGAGGGGGCGGTCCTGGCCAGGGAGGGAGATTCCGGGCTGGGGTTCTTCCTGATCAAGGACGGAACGGCCAAGGTCACCGTGGGTGGCCGTCCCCGCGGCAAGCTCGGGCCTGGTGACTTCTTCGGCGAGATCTCCCTGCTCGACCAGGGCCC
>DHWM01000059.1:8083-11046 GCA_002413185.1 Actinobacteria bacterium UBA5182 | reverse complement strand
GAACAGAACCCCTCGATCGCCATGAAGATGTTGAAGGTCATGGCGTCGCGCCTTCGAGCCCCCTCGGGCCTCACCCACTGACGGGCCGGCCCACCCTCGGGGTCGTCATCGGGGGCGACCTCCGCAACTTGGCCGACCTGGCGGGGGAGGTCGAACGGGCAGGCTTCGAAAGCGTGTGGGTGGCGGAGACCGCTCGTTCCGCCTTCGTCCAAGCTGCCGTGGCGTGCTCGGCAACGTCCCGGATCACGGTCGGCACCGACATCGCCCTGGCGTTTCCTCGCAGCCCCGCCCTCACCGCCATGGCCGCGCGAGACCTGGCGGAACTGTCGGACGGCCGTTTCGTCCTGGGGCTAGGGACGCAGGTCAAGCGGGTCAACGAGGAACGGTTCTCCGTGGCCTTCGAGCATCCGGCCCCCAAGATCGGGGAAGCGGTGGAGGCGATCCGGGGCGTTCTGGCGGCGTTTGAGGGGAGGCCCATCGATCACCGTGGGCGGTTCTACACCCTGACCATGCCTCCGTTCCCCGGGGCGGGGCCGGCCCCGGGCCGCGTGCCCATCTACCTGGCCGCGGTGAACCCGTTGATGTGCCAGACGGCCGGCCGGGTGGCCGACGGAGTGCTCGGACATCCCATGACCAGCCCCCGTTACCTCGCCGAGGTGGTTCGTCCGGCCGTGGAGCGAGGAGCCCGAGACGCCGGGAGGGATCCCTCCGAGGTCAGCATCACCACCGGGGTGATCATGGCCATCTCCGAGGACCGGGAGGAGGCTCGAAGGGAAGCGGCCATGCAGATCGCCTTCTACGCCACCACCCGAACCTACCGCCCCGTCCTGGCGCTCCACGGTTTCGACGACCGCCTCGATCCGCTCCGTCGGGCGTTCGTCCAGCGCGACTATCCAGCCATGGTCGAGCTGGCCGTGCCGATGGTGGACTCGCTGGCGATGGCCGGTACGGCGGAGGAATGCCGGGACCGGCTGTCGGCGTTCGAGGCCGTGGCCGACCGGGTCATTCTGGGCGGAGCCTGGATTGGCCCGTCCCAGGAGCGGGCCGCCCAGAACCATCGGGCCATCCTGGAGACGTTTGGACGGGCCACGGGGGCGCCGTGACCGGCGACGTGCCCGAAGAGGTCCGGGCGCTGGCCGCCGAACGGGACGCCGCCCGTCGAGGGAAGGATTTCCAGACGGCGGACGCGTTACGGGAGAGGATCGGCCAGGCGGGATTCGAGGTCACCGACACCGCCGAAGGGACGAAGCTCACGCCTCGTCGCCCGGGGTCGTCAGGAGGAAGATCAGCCGGCCCGGCCCAACTCGGCGCGTCCACGAGCTCCCTGGCAGAGCCTCCCCGGCACGCGGCCAGCGTGCAATGGGTGGTCCAGGGATGGCCGGAGGACGCCATCAGGGGCATGGAGTCGGTCCGGCAGACAACGTCTGGCGACGTTCAGCAGGTGGTGGTCGACGCCGCCGGACTCCTCGACCAGGAATGGCCTGCGGGCGCCGAGGTGATCCGTGTTCCACCCGAATCGGGATGGGCGGCCGCCCGCAACGCCGGATTGCAGAGAGCCGCCGGCGAGATCGTGGTCCTCGTGGACGGCTCCGTCGAGGCGACCGGTGACCTCCTGGAGCCGCTGGCGGAGGCGCTCAGAGATCCCACGGTGGGTGTGACCGGCCCGTTCGGCATCGTCACTCAGGATCTGCGGGAATTCGTGTCCTCGGAGGGTCCTGAGGTCGACGCGGTGGAGGGATACCTCATGGCGTTCCGCCGCGAGTTGGTCGAACAGGGCCTGAGGTTCGACGAGAAGTTCAAGTTCTATCGCAGCGCGGACATCGAGCTCTCATTCCAGATCAAGGCCATGGGGCTGCGAGCCACCGTGGCCCCGGTTCCGGTGGTCCGCCACGAGCACCGGATGTGGGCAAACACCCCCCAGGAGCGCCGGGATCAGCTCTCGAAGCGAAACCACTACCGCTTCCTGGACCGGTGGCGGGGCCGGAGCGACCTGCTGGTGAAGCCGAAACAGACCCGCGGACCGTAGGGGCCGGCGAGGCTCAGTCGGGCCGAGACGGGATCTGATCGGTGGGCTCGGGCAGGACCGGCGGGGGAGCGGAGGTGATGATGGAGGGCCCGGTGGCGATCCGTTCGGTCTGCTTCTTCCCGTTCTGTTCGGCGGCCGCCTTCTCCTCGCGCTCCCGGACGAGCTCCTCCTTGGTCGGGATGGGCGCCTCCCCGCTGGCGTACCGCCGGAGGTCGTCGCCGTCCAGGACCTCCCGCTCGATGAGGACGACGGACAGCCGGTCCAGGAGGTCTCGGTCGCCCTCCAGGATCACCTTGGCCTGCTCGTGGGCCTCGTTGAGGAGCCGCGACACCTCCTCGTCCACGACCCGGGCGGTCTCCTCGGAGAAGTCGGGCCGCTCCCCGGGCCACATCGGCCGCCCGTCGCCGCTGCGGAACCCGTCGCGACCGAACGACGTGGGGCCGATCTTCGGGCTCATGCCGAACTCCACGACCATGGCCCGGGCGATGTCGGTGGCCCGCTGGAGGTCGTCGGAGGCACCGGTGGAGATCTCGCCGAACACGACCTCCTCGGCCACCCGTCCCCCCATGGCGAACACCAGGCGGTCCCGCAGCTCCGGCTCGGTGATGGTGTAGCGATCCTCCAGCGGCCGGACCATGGTCATCCCGAGCGCTGCGGCGCCGCGGGGGATGATCGAGACGCGGTGCACCGGGTCGATGTTCTTGGAACGAAGCGCGGCCAGGGCGTGGCCCATCTCGTGCACCGCCACCCGGCCCTTCTCCTTCTCGGACATCACCCGGCTCTTCCGCTCGAGCCCGGCCACGGTGCGGTCCACCGCTTCCTCCAGCTCCTCCATGCCGACCGAGTCCTTCTCCCGCCTGGCCGCCAGCAGCGCCGCTTCGTTCACCACGTTGGCCAGGTCCGCGCCGGTGAAGCCGGGGGTCCGGGCGGCCAGCGT
>DHWM01000059.1:4214-7871 GCA_002413185.1 Actinobacteria bacterium UBA5182 | reverse complement strand
CCCTTGGAGGAGTCGAAGCCGTCCATCTCGACCAGGAGCTGGTTCAGGGTCTGCTCGCGTTCGTCGTGCCCGCCGAACGACCCGCCGAGGGCGCCGGCGCGGGACTTCCCGATCGTGTCGAGCTCGTCCAGGAACACCAGGCAGGGCGCCTTCTCCTTCGCCTGGTTGAACAGCTCGCGGACCCGGGCCGCGCCCAGGCCGACGAACATCTCCACGAACTCCGAACCCGACATGAAGAAGAACGGCACGGCCGCCTCACCGGCAACCGCTCTCGCCAGGAGCGTCTTGCCGCACCCCGGTGGCCCCAACAGCAGGACGCCCTTGGGAATCCGCCCCCCCAGGCGCTGATACTTCTTGGGCGTGCGAAGGAACTCGACGATCTCCTTGAGCTCCTCGACCGCTTCGTCGAGCCCGGCCACGTCGCCGAACGTGGTCTTCATCTCCTTGCGGTCGTAGATCTTGACCCGGTTCTTGCCGAGGTTGAGGGCGCCGGCCGCGCCTCCCCCCGCCATCCGCCGGAACAGGAACACGTACAGGCCCGCCAAGAGAAGGAATGGCAAGACCCACTGCAGGAGCAGGCTGGCGAGCGCGCTGGGCTGCTCCCCGTTGACCTGGGCGCCCGCGTCGATGGATTGCTTCACCAGGTCCGTGGGGTCATACCCCGGAGGCAGTGTCGCCTTGAACGCGTCACCGTTCTTCGTGGTCCAGTCGATGGAGTCCCCGGCGATCGTGAGCTCCTTGACGTTCCCCGTCTTGAGCTGGGAGAAGAAGGTGTTCAGCCGGACCGGTTGGGGGCCGGGTGCGAGGATTCCCCGCAGCAACAGGAGCGCCAGGACGGCCACCCCGATGTAGACCATGGAGAAACGCCAGGGGCTGCGGGCGCCGTTCTGTCCGCCTCCACCTCCGAAGTCGAACCCCTGCCAGCGCCCTCGCCGGTTGTTGTTGTTGCCGTTGGCCATCCCCAGGCTTCCTTTCGCTCGCCTTCCCTCAGAAGGGAGGCGAATCATCTACCGTACATCTTCCCACCGGCACGGCGAAAAGCTGACCCCTGGGCGCCCCGATGGCATGGCCTCGCCGTATCCTGGCTGGGATTCGCCTTCGCACGGGAGATGGGATGAGTTCCAGGGACGGCGCCGGACAGGACGGGCTCGAGTCGCGCTTCGAAGCCGAGGCGCTGCCGCTGCTGCCCGGGATGTACTCCGCGGCCTACCGCCTGACCCGCAACGCATCCGACGCCGAGGACCTGGTGCAGGAGACGTTCCTCCGGGCCTATCGGGGCTTTCACCAGTTCGAGCCCGGAACAAACCTCAAGGCATGGCTGTACCGCATCCTCACCAACACGTTCATCAACAGCTACCGGAAGAAGCAGCGCGAGCCCCAGACCATCTCCGACGACGAGGTCGAGGAGTGGTACCTGTACTCGAAGATGTCGGAGGAGGGGATGGAGCCCTCGGCCGAGTCGACGGTGCTCGAGTCCCTTCCTGACGAGGACGTGCAGGAAGCCCTGTCGTCGCTCCCGGAGCAGTTTCGGATCGCCGTGCTGCTCGCCGACGTCGAAGGCTTCAGCTACAAGGAGATCGCCGAGATCACCGACGTTCCGATCGGTACCGTCATGTCCCGGCTGCACAGGGGAAGAAAGGCCCTCGAGAAGCGGTTGTGGGAAGTCGTCAGGGAGCGAGGACTTGTCAGAGATTAGCGGGATCGGTTGCGACGAAGTGCTCCACGAGATCGAGCACTTCCTCCACGGCGAGCTGGACGCCGAACGCTCGGCGCACCTCGCGGCGCATCTCGGGGAGTGCGGTCCGTGCCTGCACCGGGCCGAGTTCCAGCGCAAGCTGAAAGAGATCGTTCGGATGAAGTGCCACGCCGCAACACCGGACTATCTGGTGGGGCGGATCCGCGTGGCCATAAGGGTCGAAGCCCACGCCCACCAGATGCCCCCGTCGGGGTCTCCTCCGGTCGCCGACCTCTGACCGGGCGGGCCCGCCACCCTTTCTTCACACCTTCCTCCCTGGGACCACGAAACCTTTGGCCTCCCCCGCGCGAATAGAGATGAGGAGGAGGGCGCCCACCTCGTCACCGAAGCGCCCTGACGCCGGCATGAAGGGAAGCCGCCCCCAGAAACTGCCCCAACCGTCTCCCACGTCTCGAGGCGGGAGGACCTGCGCCGCACCCGGATGCTCCACGAAGCTCTCCATCTACAACTTGAGCGCCACCTGCTGGCAGCACACCGACCTGGTGTTTCCCAACTACCGGGGCAAACGGCTCGCCCCTGGGAAGGCCTGAACGAGTCTTTGCCGGCGATGACGACACCGGGCCTCGGGAAGTAGTCTTCGCGCTATGCCGAAGCGCACCCGCGTCCAGGAGGCCCCGGTGGAGGTCGAGACCGAGCAGTTCGACGCCGTCCTGTACGAGGTTCGAGGGCCTGCGGCCTGGCTCACGGTCAACCGACCGGATCAGCGCAACGCGATCAACCCCGAGGTGATCGAGGGCCTCCTGGCCGGGCTGGAGCGGGCCGGGGCCGAACCCGCCGTGCGGTGTGTGGTGCTGACCGGCGCCGGCGACCGGGCCTTCTGTGCCGGTGCCGACCTCAGCGTGGTGGCGCCGGAGTCGGGGCGGGTCCAGGAGCACGAACGCCGAGGCCGGATGGTCGATCTCCTTCTGGCGCTGGTGAAGCACCCGCAGCCCGTGGTGGCCCGCGTGAACGGGCTGGCCCTGGCCGGAGGGTTCGGTCTCACGCTGGCGTGCGACCTGGTGGTGGCCGCCGACGACGCGAAATTTGGCACGCCGGAGATCAAGCTCGGACTCTGGCCATACATGATCAGCGCGCTGATCCACCGCAGCATTCCACGCAAGATCGCCCTGGAGATGATGCTGACCGGTCGCCGACTGTCGGCGGAGGAAGCGGCGCGGTGGGGGATGGTGAACGCCATCGTTCCTCGGTTCGAGCTCGACCGGCGCGTGGACGAGCTGGTGGAGGAGCTTGCCCGGATGAGCCCCCTGATCCTTCGGCTCGGGAAGGAGTCGTTCTACCGGGCCCAGGACATGGGGTTCGAGCAGGCGCTGGCATATCTCAACTCGATGCTCACGGTGAACCTGGAGAGCGAGGACGTCATCGAAGGCGTCACCGCGTTCTTCCAGCGCCGCGTGCCGGAGTGGAAGGGTCGGTGACGGCCCGGGAAGCGACCGGCCGGTTCGCCATCCCGAGCAAGCTGGGTAGGTTCGCCGCCTACGGACTGGCTGGATGGTGCGCCGAGGTCCTGTTCACCGGGATCCACGACTTCATCCGAACCCGCGACCCCAGACTTCCCTCCCGCAGCAGCATCTGGATGTTCGGAATCTACGGGCTGTGCCAGCCGCTGTACGAACCACTGCACGATGCCCTGCGCCGTCGGAACGCCCCGCTCCCGGTCCGGGCCGCCGCGTACGGCGTCGGCTTTCTGGGCGTCGAATACGCCACGGGTCGAATCCTGCGGCGCGTTCTCGGCGCCGCCCCGTGGGACTACGGGTACGCCCGCCGCCACCTCCACGGCCTGATCCGTCCCGACTACTTCCCCATCTGGGCCGCGGCTGGGATCGCTCTCGAGCCGTTGCACGACGTCCTGGCTGGCCGGGCTTCCTAGGTCGGGCTACAGTTCGAACCGAACGGCCCGGGCA
>DHWM01000059.1:2362-3954 GCA_002413185.1 Actinobacteria bacterium UBA5182 | reverse complement strand
CTGATCCCTCGGCTCCCGCCGAGCCCCCTTCGACGCCCACCCCCGACCGTTCGGTCGCCTACACGTACGAGGGCCCCGATCTCAAGGGTCACGCCGAGGAGCTCCGGACGAAGCGCCGGCAATACCTGGCGATGGGCGGACCCGAGCGCGTGGAGCGACAGCACGCCCAGGGCAAGCTCACGGTGCGGGAGCGGCTCGACCGGCTGTTCGACCGCGACTCGTTCACCGAGTTCTCGCTGCTGGCCCATCACCAGTCCGCGTCGCCCTCGATGCAGGGGAAGGTGACGCCCGCGGACGGATGCGTCTGCGGGATCGGGCTGGTCGACGGGCGGCGCGTCTCCGTGATCGCGTACGACTTCACGGTGATGGCCGGATCGCTGGGGATGGTCGGCGAGCTGAAGGCGACCCGGATCCGCGAGCTGGCGCTGCGCGAACGGATCCCCGTGGTCTGGCTGATCGATTCGGCCGGCGCCCGCATCCAGGAGGCCTCGGGGTCGATGTTCGCCCGCACCGGTGACCTGTTCCGAGAGCAGGTCGTGATGAGCGGCGTCGTCCCCCAGGTGGCCGCCATGATGGGACCGGGGGCGGCCGGGACCGCCTACATCCCCGGGCTGGCGGACTTCGTGCCCATGGTTCGGGGGACCTCTCACATGGCGCTGGGCGGCCCGCCGCTGGTGAAGGCCGCGGTCGGCGAGGACGTCACGGCGGAGGAGATGGGGGGCTCGGCCGTGCACACGAAGGTGAGCGGCGTGGCCGACCTGGAGGTCGCCGACGACGAAGAATGCCTGGCGGTGGTGCGGAAATACCTCGGGTACTTTCCTTCGTCGAACACCGACGCGCCTCCGGTGGCGGAGACCGGGGATCCGGTGGAGCGGCGGTGCGAGGAGCTGTACGACATCGTGCCCGCCAACCCGCGCCGGGCCTACGACGTGCACAAGGTGATCAAGGTGCTGGCCGACGACGGCGACTTCTTCCCCATGAAGCCCGAGTGGGCCAGGAACCTGGTGACGGGGTTCGCCCGGTTCGGAGGGCGGCCGGTGGGCATCGTGGCGAACCAGCCGATGATGCTGGGCGGCGCCCTGGACGTGAACGCCGCGGACAAGGCGGCCCGATTCGTGTGGCTGTGCGACGCGTTCGGCATCCCCCTGGTGTTCCTGATGGACTGCCCTGGGTTCCTGGTCGGCTCGGCGGTGGAGAAGCAGGGGATCATCCGCCACGGCGCCAAGATGCTGTTCGCAGTGGCCGAGGCGACGGTGCCGAAGGTGACGGTGGTGTTGAGGAAGGGATACGGCGCGGGGTACTACGTGATGAACGGGAGGGCCTACGAGCCGGACCTGATCGTGGGCTGGCCCACCGCCGAGATCTCGGTGATGGGGCCCGAGGGCGCCGTCAACATCATCTTCCGTAAGCAGATCGAAGCGGCCGGCGACGAGGAGGCGCAGAACGCCGTCCGGAATCAGCTGGTGGCGACGGTCCGCGACCAGATCAGTTCGTACATCGCCGCCGGATGGTCGTTCCTCGACGACCTGATCGACCCCGCCGACACCCGCTCAACGGTCATCCGAGGCCTGGAGCTAGCCCAGACCAAGAAG
>DHWM01000059.1:0-2084 GCA_002413185.1 Actinobacteria bacterium UBA5182 | reverse complement strand
CCAAACTGCGGCTCGGCGGCTACGTCAGGCCCCAGTCGACGTCTGTTCCGCCGGTCGTGCCAGTATCGGTCGTCGTGCCCTTGTCGGTCGTTGTCCCAGTTGTGGTCGTCCTTCCGGTTGTGGTCCCGTTACCCCCGTTGCTAGGTGGCGGCGGAGGACTGGACGCTGCCGTCGCAGCGTTTGTGGCGTCTTGACTCGTCCGGCTCCCGAAGTAGAAGCCTGCGATCGTGGCAAGAATCGAGAGAAGGCTCGTCACGATGGTCTTCCTCAAGTCGATCGCGTCGGCGGCATTGGAGATGAGTGTGAGGACGAGCGCCATGCCCACGCCGGTCAAGACTGTCAGTGCGATGAGCGCTCGCGTCAACCCAATGACTCCTGAGGGGGGTTCCTGGACCATCGTGCTTAGCTCGCGAAGTTCGTCGATGGACAGGCCATCCTGCCTCGCGGCCGTGATGAGTGACTTCACGAGCTGGTCCGTCTGGGCTGCTCGGGCCGTGTACGCCATTCGGATGTCCCGCAGATAGGGAATCAGCCAGACCAGTACGAAGAGGAGAATCAGGCCGGCCACCAGGGCAAATCCACGCCAGCTGTTTGGGCCAAAGAGCACAGTGGTCGGCGCACTCCCGGACGGTTCCGTTGGAGTCGGCGTAGGGGTTGTCGTTTGCGCGCTCACACCGATCGCAGTGATGGTTACCGTCATAAACACGAAACCCGCGAAGACCACCAGGCGTTTCGTCACTCTGCCGCTCCTCTCCATGAGATGGCGGCATTCAACACAGAGTCAAATCGCTTGTCAACAAGAACCAGAAGAAACTCCAAGGCGGCGATCCATCACCTTCGGCATGCGTTCGTCGCGGAGCTCCGATCCTCAGGGTCGAGGAACTGCTTCGGTAAGCCGCGCTCTCGTTGAGCCAGATCTAAATTACGGTCAGCATCGGAGACCGGGGAGCAGATCGCGCTGCTGCTGTCAGAGTCGACCATGGTCCCGGCCTTGAAAGCCGTATCCTCCTCGGTCAGCCTCCCATCTTCGATCCGGCCCTGCCCTGTGGGTATGCGCAGCTACCTAACCAACTAGACGCCCCACTCCTCTGGCGACAGACCTCCCAATCTTCTGATTCAGCGTCGCCGACGTCGTTGCGCTGGGGTTGCTGAGACCGGCGACACGTATCCTTGGCTGATGCCTAAACCGGACACTGGGGGGGCCGCTTGGGATGCGCGCGTCATCGATGTCGATGGGAAGAACGTTCGGCTTTCGACGTTCTGGAAGGACAGGCCCATCGTGGCCGTCTTTCTTCGGCACTACGGGTGAACGTTTTGCCAGGAGCACGCCGTGCAGTTGCGCGACGATCGGAGCAAGTTCTCGCGGGCCGGCGCCCGCGTCGTCCTTATCGGGGTCGGCACTGCGGAGCGGGCGAAGTGGTTCTGTGAGGATCGCAAGATCCCCTTCGTCTGCCTCTCCGATCCCGACAACAGCGCCCACCGGGCGTTCGGGCTGAAGCGCGGCTCGCTCCGCCAGGTCCTCGGGCCGCAGCTCTATCTCCGGTCGGCCAAGGCGATGCTCGCGCAGGACGTGCGCCCACCGTCCATCAAGGCGGGCGAGGACGTCATGCAGATGCCGGGGACGTTCGTCATCGACACGGAGGGGATCGTGCGGTTCGCGCACCGCAACCGCGATGTGGCCGATAATCCCTCGAACGATGCCATCCTGTCCGTGCTCCGGGAGCTGAAAGAAGCGGCATGACCGTCGAGGAAGCCTGCATCATCACCTGCGCCGTGTCCGGCGCGGTCGCGAACAAGCAGCAGTGCGAGGGCATCCCCTACACCCCGGAGGAATACGCGAAGGAAGTGAGGCGAGCGCGCGACGGCGGCGCCAGCATGGTGCACATCCACGCGCGCGAGCCGAACGGCACTCCCACCGTCGAGCCCCAGCACTACAAGGCGATCACGCAGGCCGTCCTGGCCGAGACCCCCGACATCATCATCAACTACTCCACCGGGTGGGTCGGGCTGCCCATGGCGGAGCGGGTCGCGCACATCACCGAGCTGAAGCCGGAGATCGGCGCGCTCAACATGGGCTCGATGAA
>DHWM01000008.1:6292-6841 GCA_002413185.1 Actinobacteria bacterium UBA5182 | reverse complement strand
GAGAGACAGGCCTTGATGGACTTGAGATCGTAGTTCCCCGTTTCCTTCGCCTCGTTGATGGCGATGTACAGGCGTGGCACGCCGGGGAACAGGGTGGGCTTCTCCTTCTGGATGACCTTGAGCGTCGGCTCCAGCTGGAACTGCGGCATCAGCACCAGCTTCCCGGCCTTGTAGATGCCGATGTTCATCGCCACCGTCATCCCGTAGGAGTGGAAGAACGGGATGATGCACATCACGCCCTCCTGGCCGTCGTGGAGGCCCGGGAACCATGCCGCGCCCTGCATGACGTTCGAGAGCAGGTTGAAGTGCGTCAGCATCGCGCCCTTGGACAGCCCGGTGGTCCCTCCCGTGTAGATGAGGCCGGCCAGGTCGTTCTTCGCGTCGACCTCCGCGACCGGCGCCTCCGGGTACGACCCGGTCATGACGTCCTTCCACCAACGGACCTTGGCGTCGGAGGGAACCGGGGGCCAGATTCCACCTTCGGCGATGTGGTGCTTCTTGATCTGACGGGGTGCCAGGAAGTTCAGGGGGAACGGCATGAAGTCGGTG
>DHWM01000008.1:0-6249 GCA_002413185.1 Actinobacteria bacterium UBA5182 | reverse complement strand
CACCAGCACCTCGATGCCGGCGTCCTTCAGCTGATGCGTCAGCTCGCGTTCAGTGTAGAGCGGGTTGTTGCCCACCACCACCGCGCCGATCCGCAAGGCGGCGTAATAGCCGATGACGTATTGCGGGCAGTTGGGCAGAAGCAGCCCCACCCGGTCGCCCCGCTGGACGCCCAGGGATACCAGGACGCGGGCGAACTGGTCGACCTGCTTCTCCAGTTCCCGGTACGAGAGGGTCTTGCCCATGGGGGCGCCGGGGAGCCAGAAGGAGACGGCGGGCGCGCCGGGGTGCTTCGACGCCGCGTCGGCCAGGATCGAGTAGAGCGACTTCTCCGGATAGGGCTCGAGTGACTTCGGGACTCCGTCGGGGTAGCTGGCCAGCCAGGGACGGTCATTCATCGAAACTCCCTCCAATGCCGGATCGCGGCCATTATGTCCGAAGGGAGCGCGCGGCCGCCACGCGGAGGCACCAGGGTGCTCAGGCGTGAACGGGGGGGAGCCGGTCCTTCCACGGTCGGGCCTGCTCGAGCTGCGAGGAGATTCGGATCAGCACGTCCTCACGGCCGTAGTCGGCGGCGAGCTGCACCCCGATCGGCAACCCCTGGTCGTTCCAGCTGAGCGGCAGGGAAACGGCGGGGCGGCCGTTGGCGTTGAACAGCGGGGTGAACGGCACGATGGTCGCGGCTCGGAAGATCGCCTGGAGCGGATTGTCCGGCGGCTGTTCGAACTCCCCGAGCGGGGGCGGCGGTTCGGCGATGGTCGGGGAGAGCAGCAGGTCGAATCCCCCCGCCAGCCAGTCGGCGAACGTGCGGGTTCCCCGCTGCAACCACTCGAGCGCCTGGAGAAACTGGGCCGCCGAATAGCTTCGGCCCATCTCGGCGAGCGCCCACGTCAACGGCTCGACGTCCTCCTGCCGAACCTGCGTGCCGGTCTTTCGACCCCAGAAGTCGAGCTCCCAGGCCACACCGCCGGCCCACACGGTGAGGAACTGCCCGATGTACTCGGGGTCGCCCAGCCCCGGTGGGGAGGACGTTTCCACGACGTGCCCCAACGATTCCAGCAGCTCCGTGGCGTCCTCCACCGCGGCCAGGCAATCCGGGTGGACGTCCGCGGTCCCACCGGGCGCCTCCGTCAACACACCGATGCGCAACCTACCGGGGTCCGCCCCGACTTCGCTGGCGAACGCTCGCGAGGGCGGCGGTGCCACGTACGGGTCTCCCGGCATGTAGCCGGCCACGGCGTCCAGGATCGCCGCGGAGTCCCTGACCGAACTGGTCAGGACGTGCTCGCACACCAGGCCCGCCATGACGTCGCCGAACTCAGGCCCCAGCGACGTCCTTCCACGCGAGGGCTTCAGTCCGAACAGCCCGCACTCACTGGCAGGGATGCGGATCGAACCCCCTCCGTCGTTGGCATGCGCCACCGGGACCATCCCCGACGCCACGGCCGCCGCCGACCCGCCGCTCGACCCGCCGGTCGAGTGGCGGGTGTTCCAAGGATTGTGGGCCGGCCCGTACGCTTCGGACTCCGCAGTGGGAAGGATCCCCAGTTCCGAGCAATTCGCCTTCCCCACGAACACGAACCCCGCCGCCCGGAACTTGGCCGCGAGGTACGTGTCCTCACGTTCGACCCAGTGGAGGTCCTTCAAGAACCGCATGCCTTCATGGAACGGGTCGCCGGCCGAGTGGCAGGTCAGGTCTTTCAGCAGCATCGGCACGCCCCGAAACGGGCCCTCGGGAAGGTTGGAGGAACGGGCGGCGTCCAGCGCCGTGTCAAACATTGGATGGACCAGGGCGTTCAGCTCGGGGTTGAGCTTCTCGATCCGGACGATGGCCGCCTCCATCATCTCCACCGGTGAGATCTGACCGGCTCGGACCAGTTCGGCCTGCGCCGTCGCGTCGAGGACGCCGAGATCGTCGAGCATCGCCGCAGCTTAGGGCGGGCCCTTCAACGAGCGCAACGCCGCTACTGCGGAACGGTTAGGTCGAAGGTCTCGCTTCAGGTCCACGGCCCCGTGCCGACGTTCCGTCATAAGACAAGCCAAGGAGGCGAGAGGACATGAGCGCAGAGTCATCCCTTCCCTCCATCTGGACCGAGACCCGGTGCCCCACGTGCCGCGGATCGGGCCGGGAGGTCTGCGTGTACTGCGGGGGTTCCACGCGCCTGCGGTACGGAGAGTTCTGTCCCGGCTGCGAGGGCCGCGGCAACCTCAGCACGAGGTGTATCGACTGCGAGGGCACCGGGCGCAAGCACTCCACCGAGGCGCCCGCGGGCACGCTCGCCGGAGCCAGCATCTGGTAGAACGCGACACGGCGGTAAGCTCACCGATCGCCGCCTCGTGTTCGGCGAGGGGCGAGACTCCACGAGGAGGCTTCCAAGGTGAGCGAACTCACGGACATCCTCCGGGCGCGGGCGGCGGCTGCCCTCCCCGAGGTCGAAGGCGAGGTGCGACTGGCCGGCCTCCGCGAGCCCGTCGAAGTCCTGTGGGACCGGTGGGGCGTTCCCCACATCTACGCGCGCAACACGCACGACCTGTACTTCGCCCAGGGCTACGTCACGGCCTCAGAGCGCTTGTTCCAGATGGAGTTCATGTACCGCCTCGGCACCGGCCGGCTGGCCGGGCTGTTCGGAGAACTCGCTCTTCCTCTGGACCGCTTCATCCGAGCCATGGGCTGGAACCGGGCCGGCCGCCGTCACATCCAGCAGTGGGACGACCTGTCGCTCGAGATCGCCGAGGCGACCAGCGAGGGGATCCACGCGTGGATCGACCGGATGCCGGCGAAGCCCGTCGAATACGAGATTCTCCAGCTCGACCCGGATCTTCCCGCCGGGAACGAGGGCATCGAAGCGGCCGGCGCAGCGGCCGTGTTCATGGCGTGGAGCCTCTCCACGAACTGGGACGCCGAGCTCCTTCGAGCAGAGATCGCCGACGCGCTTGGCTGGGAGGCCATGGCCACGCTGTTTCCGGACGTGCCGGCGAATCCGGCCGTGATGCAGCCCGGGAAGGATGGCGGTCCTCAGGGACGGCGCTTCGGACTGGACCTCCTGGCCGAGGCGCCCCGATTCCCATCCGGGCAGGGCTCCAACAACTGGGTGGTGGCTGGACGTCGCAGCGCCACCGGGATGCCGCTCCTCGCCAATGACCCGCACATCTTCGCCCAGGTCCCATCGATCTGGTTCGAGGTCCACCTGAACGCGCCCGGGATCGACGTTCGGGGCGTGGCGCTCCCCTTCGCCGCGGGGGTCACGCTCGGCCACAACGATCGGATCGCGTGGGGCGCGACGAATGTGGGTGGAGACACCCAAGACCTGTACCGGGAACGCCTGAACGACGAGGGAACCGCCGCGCTGTACGAGGGGATGTGGGAACCGCTCACCGTCCACCGCGAGGAGATCGCGGTGCGAGGGCGCCCTGAGCCCGAGATTCTGGAGGTGCGAGAGACCCGGCACGGGCCCATCCTCGGTTCGTACCTCATCGGCCTGGGCGACATCGAAGTAATCGAGGGCGGCGTCACCGAGACGTATTCGCTGAGGTGGGTGGGGGCCGAAGAAGGGGTCAGCCTGGGCACCCTCCATCGCCTCAACACCGCTTCGACCTTCGAGGAATTCCGGGCCGCGCTCTCCCAGTGGTCCTGTCCCGGCCAGAACTTCGTCTACGCGGACGTCGACGGAAACATCGGCTACCAGTGCACGGGGTGGCATCCCATTCGCCGGCGGGGGGACGGGACGGTGCCCGTGCCGGGATGGACCGGGGAGAACGAATGGGAGGGCTACGTCCCCTTCGAGGAGATGCCGTGGTCCTACAACCCCGACGAAGGCTTCATCTGCACGGCGAACGCCAGGCCCCACGACGATTCGTATCCCTACCTGCTGGGACGGGACTTCATCGCGCCGTTCCGGGCTCGCCGCATCGCTCAGCTCATCACGGAACGGGAGACCCACGACGCCGCGTCGTTCGCCCGGATGCAGATGGACTGGCGGTCCCTGCCGGCGATGGAGATCGTCCCTAACCTGCTGGAGCTCGAGCCCGAAGGCGACCGTCAGAAGCAAGCGCTGGCGATGCTCCGGGAGTGGGACTTCGAGCTGTCGCCCGACTCCGCCCCGGCCGCGCTGTACCAGGTGTGGTGCATCCGTCTGTCCGAGGCGATGCTCCGACCGCGCCTGGGCGAGGCGCTGTACCAGCACTTCTACAGCAAGCGGCAGTGGACGAACGAGTTCCAGGTGATGGTCCTGCCGAAGCTGCTCGAGCTCCCCACGGCCACGTGGTTCGGCCGGAACGGGAAGGAAGCCCGCGACGAAGTGCTCAGGCGGACCCTGGACGAAGCCCTGGACGAGTTGGCCTCACGGATGGGGGAGGACATGAGCGCGTGGTCATGGGGCGCAATCCACAGGGTTCGCTTCGTCGGGCAGATCGGGGAGAGGGTGCCGGATCTGGCGGAATTGTTCACGGGCGGTGAAGCGCCACACGGCGGGGACGAGCAGACCATCAACCAGGGCATCTTCGAGCCGGGCGCCGGGACCTACGACACGGTCGTGGTCGCGTCCTGGCGGGAGATCATCGACCTGTCCGACCTGGACGCCTCGCTCGGGACGCACACCGTGGGGCAGTCGGGCAACCCGGCCAGCCCGCACTACAACGACCTGTTCCCGCTGTGGTCGACGGGACGGCACCACCCCCTCCCGTTCACCCGGCGGGCGGTGGAGGCCGAGACCGAGACGACGCTGAACCTGGTTCCGAGCTAGGGCCGCGGGCTCGGGCAGCCCGGCGAGGGGCCGCTGTTACTATGCCCGGGCCACGACCCCGGAGCGATCCGTTCATGCCGAAGTCGAAATCCAAGCGCCGGTACCAGCCGCCGCCCAGGAAGAAGCCCAAGCCAAGCCCCAAGTGGTACGGAGTGCTGATCCTTTCGCTGTGGGGCCTGGGCGTGTTGGTGGTGGTGCTGAACTACCTCGGACTGATGCCGGGGTTCTCGCCTCTGCACGTCTCGGGTGACACCAACAACTTCTACCTGTTTGCGGGGCTGGGGCTGATCGCCGCGGGATTCCTGGCGGCCACGCAATGGCGCTGACCCACCCGCTCCTGCGGTTGTCCACCGGATTTCCCCATGTGGGGAATCCCGCCATCCCAATGGGCTAGCCCGGTGCCCGTCTACGAGTATCGGTGCCGCTCGTGTGGCGTTGCCCGCGACGAGGTGCAGCCGATGGGATCGGGGCCGCCGGGGCCATGCCCGGAGTGTGCCGGCGAGCTTCGTCGCGTGTACGGCCGGGTAGCCGTCAAGTTCTCCGGCTGGGGGTTCCGGCGCACCGACTCTCTGGTGCCCGGAGACCGCCCCCGGAAGGACTTCAAAGCGCTGAGAGAGAAGGCCGAAGAGATCTCCGACGGCTGACGGCGCCCTTCACGTGTCGAGCGGCTGCGGCCGGGGGCGACGGACCACCTGCATGGGCTCGCCGCAGTGACGAGGCACCTGGACCTCACCCAGCCGGGTGACCTGGAATTCGGTCCCGCACTCTCCGCACACGAAGAAGACGGCCAGATCTGCCACGTCCTCCACCTCGATCCGCTCCTTCGGGATCAACCGCCCGACACCCCGCAGGAAGGTCATCCCGAAGAACAGGATGAGCAGGAACATGACCGCGGCAACGACGAGCCGAAGGACGAGGGTCAGCGCCAGCACCCATCGAGCCTACGACTGCGTGGACCTAGCCGAGACGCTCGATGATGGTTGCGTTGGCCATGCCGCCGCCCTCGCACATCGTCTGCAGGCCGTAGCGTCCGCCGCGGCGCTCCAGCTCGTGCAGCATGGTGGTCATGAGCTTGGCCCCGGTGGCGCCGAGCGGATGGCCGACCGCGATGGCCCCGCCGTTGGGGTTCACGTGGTCGTCGAGCCACTCGTCGCTCACGCCGAGCTCTCGCTGCCACGCCAGGACCACGGACGCGAACGCCTCGTTGATCTCGACGACCTCGATGTCAGAGAGCGTCAAGCCGGCCCGGTCCAAAACCCGCCTGGTCGCCGGGATGGGCGCCGTGAGCATCAAGATGGGCGAGTCGCCCGCCAGAGAGAACGACACGAACCGCGCCCGCGGGGTCAGCCCCAGCTCTTCGGCCTTCTGCCGGGACGCGATCAGCACGGCCGAGGCGCCGTCGGAGATCTGGGAGGAGTTCCCCGCCGTCACCGTCCAGTGGAGCTGCCCGGGGAACATCTGCTCGAAGCTCTCGTTCTGGAACGCGGGCTTGAGGTCGTTCATCTTCTC
>DHWM01000193.1:9988-20336 GCA_002413185.1 Actinobacteria bacterium UBA5182 | reverse complement strand
CGAGGTCCACCTTCGCATCGTCAGCCCGCCCATCCAGTGGCCATGCTTCTACGGCATCGACATGTCGACGCGTGGCGAGCTCATCGCGGCGGGTGCCTCCGTGGACGAGGTCCGGGACTTCGTGGGAGCGGATTCGCTGTCCTACCTTTCGCTGGACCAGCTCGTCGCCGCCACCGACGCGCCCAAGAACGCGTTCTGTAGGGCGTGCTTCGACGGTCGTTATCCGGTCCCAGTGGGAGAATCCGAGCCTTCGAAGTTCGCTCTCGAGGCCCGGTGACCCCTCTCTCAGCCTCCGCGTGAGCACCGGGCCCAAGCCTCCCCAGCCGCCCCGATCCGGACACGAGCCTCCGGCAGCCGCGCCCGCCGGGACACCTTCGAAGTACCGGTACGCGGTCGAGCCGGTGGATGCCGGGGCCGCCGCCTACCGCGACTCGGGCGTGGACCTGGAGGCTGCTACGGCGGCCATGGCCATGATCCGGGACCTGGCTCGACCTGCGGAGATCGCTCAGGTGGTGACGGGCGTGGGCGGGTTCGCCGGGCTGATCAGCATCGGAGGCGGGCGCGTCCTGGCCGCGGCCACCGACGGCGTGGGAACGAAGCTCGAGGTGGCTCGGCTGATTGGCAAGCTCGACACCGTGGGGATCGACCTGGTCGCGATGTGCGTGAACGACATCGTGTGCACCGGCGCCGAGCCACTGTTCTTCCTCGACTACATCGCAGTGGGGAGGCTGGTGCCGGACCAGGTCGCCGCCATCGTGGAAGGGGTGACGGAGGGTTGCCGGCGGGCCGGCTGCACGCTGCTGGGCGGGGAGACCGCCGAGCATCCGGGCACCATCGACGAGGGGCGGTTCGACCTGGCGGGTTTCGGAGTGGGCATCGCCGATCGAGACAGGCTGCTCAGCCCGAACTCGGTTGAACGGGGCGACGCCCTGATCGGCCTTCCGTCCACGGGCCTCCACTCCAACGGCTACAGCCTGGTCCGGCGGGTGTTGCTGAAGGATCAGCCCGAGCAAGCGCTCGGGGAGTTCGTGCCGGCCCTGGGTCGGACGCTGGGCGAAGAGCTCCTGGAGCCCTCGGCCATCTACGTGGGGCCGCTCCTGTCGCTGGTGAACCTGGGTTTCGTTCGGTCGGCCGCGCACATCACCGGGGGAGGGTTCAAGGAGAACGTCCCCCGAGCGCTCCCACCCGGGCTCGGTGCCAGGATCCGGCGTCGCTCGTGGGAACAGCCTCCGATCTTCCCCCTGGTGGCGAAGGCCACGGGGATCCACACGTACGACCTGTACAACGTGCTGAACATGGGGATCGGGATGGTGGTGGTGGCCCCCGCGGGCGCCGAGCATGCCGTGGTGAAGGAGTGCCGCGCGGCGGGCGTCCAGGCCGTGGTGATCGGAGACGTGGTCGAGGGCAGCGGGGTCGAGTTCGCCTGAGAGGGCGGGGGACCGGACCCGTTGTGTGAACCCGCGGGCGAGCGGGATCGTATACCGTAGGGGCTGAGGCAGGACCATCCTCGTCGTACGCGGGCCTATGGAAAACGAGGAAATCGACACGCCGCTGCGGGGCCGCCGGATCCTCATCGTCGAGGACGAGGCCGATCTCGCGTGGGTCGAGCGATTCAATCTCGAAACCGAGGGCTATGAGGTCGAGGTGGCCCCCGAAGGGCGCACAGCCATCGAAGCGCTGGATACGTTCGCGCCCCATCTGATGGTGCTGGACGTGATGCTCCCGCAGGTGGACGGGTGGGCGGTGCTGGCCAAGACCCGCGAGCTCCCCGACGAACGGCGGCCCAAGGTCATCCTGGTCTCCGCGCTGGCAGGGGTGGGCGACAAGGCTAGGGCGGAGCGGCTCGGCATGGGATCGTTCCTGGCCAAGCCGTTCGACATGGACGACCTGGTGCGGCTGGTGGGCGAGGCCCTGGACGCTGCCTGAGGGCGCACGGCCGGTCCCACGTCACGGATCAGCTCGGAGCTACCCGGGGATCACCTTCCCGAATCGAACCCCCAGAGCGGGGACTCGCAGGAGATCGCCCTGCTTGCTCCGGACCAGGTAGGTGTTGGCTGCGTCGTCCCACGCCTCCAGCGTGCCGACCGCCTCGCCGACGAACCCGTTGGGCAGTTCGTACTGGAATGAGACGCGCCGGCCGAGGTCTTCGGGACGAACCAGGTTCTGTCGGGGCGGCATCGCCCGACAACGCTACCGGGAAGAAGGGACGAGCCTCAACTCGGGCCCACCCGGCTCACGGCTTCGGCCGGCGGCCTGGGGAAGGCCTCGGGGTGGATCGCCCACGCCAGGGTCTCCAGACCGTCCACGATGCGGGGGCCGGGCCGAGAGAAGTACGAGGAGGCGTCGACGGCGAACACTGCCCCGGTTCGGGCCGCCGGCGTCCCCGCGAAGTCCGGCTGGGCGAAGAGCCCCTCGGCCTCGGCTTCCGCCTCGTTCAGGTAGTAGCCGCACGGCATGAACACGACCACCTCGGGCGCCGAGTTGGCGATGTTCGTCCATCCGACCTTCCGGGACGGCGCTCCTTTGTCCGCGAGCAGGTTCGTCCCTCCGGCGATCTCCACCATCCCCGGCAGCCAGTGGCCCGCCACGAACGGAGGGTCCGACCACTCCAGGCACAGGGTGCCGATCGAGGGGAGCCGGAGGGCTTTCGACCGCACTGCTTCGACCCGGATCCGAAGCGAGGAGACCAGCTCGGCGCCACGGGCCGCCGTGCCCGTCGCGTCGGCCACCGTTTCGATGCAGCCCAGGATCTCCTCGATCGTGTTCGGATCCAAGGAGATGACGTTGGCCTGGCATCCCAGCTCGGAGAGGGCATCGGCGACGTCGCCGGAGGGGATGGCGCAGACCTTGCACAGGTCTTGCGCCAGGATCAGGTCGGGCTGGATCTTCTGGATCAGGTCCTTGTCGAGCCGGTAGATGGGCTCCCGGCGGTCCATGAACTCCCCCACCAGCCCATCGATCTCTCCCGCCGAAAGCGGCCGATCCTGGGGAAGGCCGGTCTCGGAGACCACGGGCTTGGATCGCGCTTCAGCCGGAAAGTCGCATTCGTAGGTCACCGCTTCGAGCTGGTCCCCCAGCCCGAGGGCGAACACGATCTCGGTGGCGGAGGGGAGCAGCGAGACGATCTTCACGTCGCGCGCTCAGCGGGGGAGGGATCCGAGCTTGAACGGGCTTTCCAGGAGGTTCCCCAGAGCGCGCAGCGCTCGCCCGGCCTCGGCTCCGTCCAGCACCCGGTGGTCGAACGACAGGGACAGGGTCATCGCCGGCCGCGCCTCGACCCGGCCGTCGACCACCAAGGCTCGGGGCTCGATCACGCCGGGCGCCAGGATGGCCGCCTCGGGGTGGTTGATGATGGGGGTCCCGGAGTCCGCCCCGAAGGATCCCACGTTGGACACTGTGATCGTCCCCCCAACCACCTCCTCCGGCCTGGCGGTTCCGGCCCGGGCCGCCGCGGCCAGCCGGGCGATCTCCTTCGAGATGTCGAGGATGCCGCGGTCGCCCGCGTCCCGGACCACGGTCACCACCAGGCCCCGTTCGGTGTCGGTGGCGATCCCGACATGGCACTGCCGGTACACAGTGATCTCCGACCGTTCGGCGTCGAACGACGAGTTGAGCTTGGGGTGGTCGCCGATCACCTCGACGAGGGCCCGAACGACGATGGGCAATGGGCTGATCCGTTCGCCGCTCTGTTCGGTCAGCTCGGCCCGGAGCGCCTGGACCCACGAGGCGTCGACGGTGAGGAAGGTGGTGACGTGTGGGATCTCGCGGACCGAGCGGGTCATCTTCTCGGCGATCAGCCGTCGCGTCCCCTTCACCGGGATCACGTCGGTGTCTCCGGCCGCCGGCGTCGCCGCAGCGAAGACCGCACGTCCGTTCGGGTCTGCTTCTCCCTGGGACGCGTTCGTCACGTCCTCCCTGGTGACACGCCCCCCCGGGCCCGTGCCGGCCACGGCGGCGAGATCGATCCCCAGCTCCTTGGCCAGGCGGCGCACGGGAGGTGACGCGGCGACCGGCGAGCGGTCGCCCCCGCCCTCCTCCCTGGTGGCCTTTGAGCGGGATGATCCCTCCCCCTCGGCGACCGCCGGGCCTTCCTCTTCCTCCACGCCGTATCCGACCAGCACCGCCCGGCGCTTGGGCTTCGTCGATTCAGCCTGCGGGACAGCCACTTCCGTGGCCGCGGCGTCGTCCACGCTGATCGACACCACCGGCTGCCCCACCTTCACCACGTCGCCTTCCGCCGCGAACAGCTTCTCCACCACGCCCTCCCAGGGGGAGGGGATCTCCACGAGGGCCTTCGCCGTGTTGACCTCCACCAGCGCCTGGTTCAGCTCGACGTGGTCGCCCTCGGCCACGCGCCACGTCACGATCTCGGCGTCCTCCAGGCCCTCGCCCAGGTCCGGCAGGAGAAACTCGCGAGCAGCCATCAGTAGCTCGTCACCCGTTCCACGGCCGCCAGGATCCGCCGGACGCTCGGCAGATAGTGGGCTTCGTTGGTGGCCGGCGGATAGGGCGTGTCGTAGCCGGTGACGCGGAGGACCGGCGCCTCCAGGTAGTCGAAGGCGTCCTCGACCAGCCGGGCCACCACCTCGGCGCCAAACCCAAGGGTCAGAGGAGCTTCGTGGACGACGACGGCCCGGCCCGTCCTGCGCACCGAATCGGCCAGCGCGTCTAGATCCAGTGGAACCAGCGACCGAAGATCCAGGACCTCCACCTCGGTCCCGTTGCGTGCGGCGGTCTCGGCAGCGGCCAGCGACCTTGCCACCATCGCCCCGTACGTGATGATCGTGCAATCCGTGCCCTCCCGGACCACCCGAGCCCGTCCGATGGGCAGCCCGCCATCGCCGCCCTTTCCGTTGAGCTCACCCGCCTCCTTCGACCAGTACCGGCTCTTCGGCTCGAGGAAGATCACCGGGTCCGGGTCGGCCACCGAGGCTCGCAACAGGTGGTAGGCGTCGATGGCCGAGGACGGCACCACCACCTTTAGTCCGGCCGTGTGCGCGTAGTAGGTCTCAGGGCTCTCCGAGTGGTGCTCGGCCGCCCCGATGCCTCCGGCGAAGGGGATGCGGATGACGAGCGGCATCGGCTGTCGACCCCTCGAGCGGTACCGGTACTTCGCGATGTGGCTGATGACCTGGTCGAGCGCTGGATAGGAGAACCCGTCGAACTGCATCTCCGCCACGGGATGCCATCCTGCCAGGGCCAGTCCCAGCGAAACGCCGGCGATCCCCGCTTCCGCCAGCGGCGTGTCGAACACGCGGTCCGTCCCGAATTCGGCCTGCAACCCCTCGGTCACCCGGAACACCCCGCCCAGCTTCCCGACGTCCTCGCCCAGGATCAGCGTCCGGGGGTCCTCCGCCAGGGAGTCCCGGAGGGCCTCGTTCAACGCTTTGACCATGGTGACCTCAGGCATCCGGGCCGTCGCCTTCCTGTCCGGCGAACCGCAGCGCCTCGTCGCGCTGGCGGGCCAGATGGGGTGGCAGCTCCCCGCCGAAGACCCATTCGAACAGCTCGGACACCGGCCGAGGCTCCGAGGAGATGACGCCCGCCCGCGTCTTCGCGGCGAACTCCTTCGCCTCCTTCTCCACGTCGTCGAAGAAGGAGCCATCGGCGTTGCCGGAGGACTCCAGCCATTCGCGGTACCGCTTCAACGGGTCGAGCTCGGCCCAACGATCCACGTCCGCCTGCTCCCGGTACTTCGTGGCGTCGTCGGCCGTGGAGTGGGGGCCAATCCGATAGGTCACGGCCTCGATCAGCGTGGGCACGCCGTCGTCGCGGGCACGGGCGGCGGCCTCCTTCGTCGCCTGAAAGACCGCCAGGACGTCGTTCCCGTCCACTCGCACGCCTGGAAAGCCGTAGGCTTCGGCCTTCTTCCAGATCGGGGCGACGGTCTGGGCCGAAACCGGCACCGAGATCGCCCACTGGTTGTTCTGGCAGAAGAACACGACGGGGGCCCGGAACACCGCCGCGAAATTGCAGCCCTCGTGAAAGTCGCCCTCGGACGTGGCGCCGTCACCGAAGTACACCAGTGACGCCAGCGAGACCCCGTCGAGCTTCGCGCCCATCGCGTACCCGACCGCGTGGATGATCTGCGAGGCGACAGGGACGCTGACGTACCCGAACCGGTGCGCGGCGGCGTCGTACGTCCCGCCGTGCCACGTGGCCCGGTAGAAGTGGAGGTACTCGACCAGGTCGACGCCTCGAACCACCGCCGCTCCCAGCTCGCGGTACGACGGGAAGATCCAGTCCGACTCCTCCAGGGCGAACGCGCTTCCCACCTGGGCCGCCTCCTGTCCGATCAGGGGCGGGTACACGGCCAGCTCTCCCTGGCGTTGCAGGGCGGTCGCCTCCAGATCGGCCCGGCGGGTCAGCGCCATCAGGCGATACAGCTCGCGGAGCTCTTCGTCTTTCAGGCCGAGCTGGTCGAGATCCGGCTCCGGGCCTTCGTCCTTCCCGGTCGGAAGGACCCGGAGGGTGTCGTCGCCGTCTCCTGCGGTGGAGTTCTGGGAGGGATCCGTCATGCGCGGAGGATCACGCCCGGCCCCAGATCTTCGCCCAGCCCCGCCCGCCCGGGACCCAGTACAGACGGACCCGGCCGATCTTCCCGATGCGCTCCTCGGCGAACTTGTCGGCGGCCGCAGCCGTGCTCATGCGACGCTCTCGGGCGATCGTGAAGATCTCGCGGACGTTGCGGTAGATGCCCTCGACGCGGGACTTGGCCCGTTCGGGGTTGTAGCCCTGGAGCTCGTCGGCCACGTTGATCAGTCCGCCGGCGTTGATGACGTAGTCGGGCGCGTACAGGATGCCCATCTCCGCCAGCGCCTCGCCGTGTTCGGGCCGCCCCAGCTGATTGTTGGCCGAGCCCGCCACGACCCGGCACTTCAGCTCGGGAAGCGTGTCGTCGCGAATGACGCCTCCCATGGCGCACGGCGCGAAGATGTCGCACTCCTCGGCGTGGATCTTTTCAGGCTCAGCGGTCTCGACGCCGAAGTCTCGAACGGTCCGGGCCACCGCGTCGACGTCGACATCGGAAACGACCACGGTGGCCCCGTTCTCGACCAGGTGCTTGACCAGGTGGTAGCCGACCTTCCCCACGCCCTGCACGGCCACCCGCCGTCCCGACACGGAGTGTTCCTGCCACGCCTCCTCGGCGCACGCGATGAGCCCGAGGTACACCCCGTACGCGGTGACGGGCGACGGGTCACCGGACCCCCCGAACTCCGGCGCCACGCCCGTCACGTACCGGGTCTCTCTTCGGATGATGTCCATGTCGTCGCGGGCGGTCCCGATGTCCTCGGCCGTGATGTAGCGCCCGCCGAGGGAGTCGATGAACCGCCCGTACGCTCGAAGCAGCTCCTCGGTCTTGATGCGTTTGGGATCGCCGATGATGACGGCCTTGCCTCCGCCCAGGTCCAGGCCGGCGGCGGCGGCCTTGTAGGTCATGCCGCGGGACAGCCTCAGCACATCGCGCAGGGCGTCCTCTTCGGAAGCGAATGGATAGAAGCGCGTTCCGCCCAGCGCCGGACCGAGCGTGGTCGAGTGGATGGCGATGATGGCCTTGAGTCCGGTGGGCGGGTCGTGGAAGAACACGACCTCCTCGTACTCGCCACCGAGCGCGTCGAAGACCGGCACTATCTGAGGGGTGCCCGCACCGGCGTCGGTTCTCGTGTCATCTCACGGCCTCTCGCTCCGCTGGGGCGCGTCGGGCAGTCTAGCACCGCGCCTTGTCGATCCCACCGAGGGCCGCGCCACGCTCGCCGGCACGGCCCGCCCGAACGTCGAACCTATAATGCGGCGGTGATCCCCTGCGCGTACCTGCGGGTGTTCCGTCCCCTCGAGACCTATCCGGAGCCCGAACGAGCCGCGTGGGAGCGGTACATCCTCTCGGGAGGCCCGCCGCCGTCCCCGCGCCCGGTGTACCGGGAGGAGTCCTCGATGAAGGAAGCCCGGGTGGGCCTCCTGGCGTCCGCGGACGGCGAGTATGCGGACGTTCGGCTGGTCGACGGCACCTACTTCATCTGTCCGTGGCGGACTCGGTTGCGGGTCCTGGCCAGCATCCTGTCGCTTCGGGAGTCCGCGCCCACGGAGGTGGCCGAAGCGTTCGTACCGGAGGCCGAGGCCCGCCGGGCCGCCCGCGAGCTGGCCAGGTTGAAGCGCCGCGACCCCTCCGCCGCGCCCTCGATGCTCCAGAGCGCGTGGCACGTCCCCATCCGGTGGTTCGTCCTGGTGGATGAGCCCGAACGCCGGCTCACCGAATCACCGGACGGCGAATTCCGGTTGCACTACTGGACGCCCGTGCAGTCGGCGAGGCGCCGGGCCGAACGAGCTCTGCAGGTCCTTCGCCGCTCCGAGCTCTCCCCGCTGGCCGAGCTGATCCGGGACATGGCCCAGTGGCTTTCGGCGTTCCATCCGGCTTCGTTCGTCGAGCTCGACTACTCGTCGGTGTCGTCGCTGTTCACGTGGGACGAGCTGGACAACGACCACAGCGGGCGGGAGATCCAGGAGGCCATCGAGGCGATCGTCGACCCCGCGTCGGGCGGGGTGCTGCGCGCCGCCGAACTCTACCAGTCGGTGTCGAACCGGTGGGCCGAAGCGATGAACCGCGAATCTTTGAACTAGTGGCGAGGGGCAGAATCGAACTGCCGACACCGCGGTTTTCAGCCGCGTGCTCTGCCAACTGAGCTACCTCGCCGGGGACGACGCCCCGCCCCCTGAGGACGGGGGATCCGCGGTCCGGACCGGATTTGAACCGGCGATCTCCGCCTTGACAGGGCGGCGTGTTAGACCAGGCTACACCACCGGACCGTATGCGATTTCGCGTACCCCCAACGGGATTCGAACCCGTGTCTCCGCCTTGAAAGGGCGAGATCCTAGGCCGCTAGACGATGGGGGCGAGAACCCACCCGCCCCCGGCCCGGGGGCAGCGCGAGCCAGTATAGCGCCCCCCCTGCCCGCCCCCGAGACGGCGCCGGAGGCAAGGCCGGTCAGCGCAGCGCGGCCCTCCATCCCTTCGGCGGATCGGCCGGATACGCGATCTCGCGGGCGCCCAGGAACGTGGCCAGATCCTGCACGGCGCCACGGATGGCTCCGCCGGTGGCCCGGTCGAGTGGCGCGCCGGGCTCGGCGTGCACGGCGTTGATCCGAAACACCCCGCTCCGTCGGTCCATGGCCGGGTCGATGCGCCCGATCACGCTGTCCCCCAGGAGGATCGGGAGCACGTAATAGCCGTACCGACGCTTCGATGCGGGAACGTAGATCTCCATCCGGAAGTGGAAGCCGAACAGTTCCTCGGTGCGGGCCCGGTTGATGATGAGGTTGTCGAAGGGCGAGAGGAGCGTCGCCCGAGGTTTCCAGCCGTCATCGCGCTCGAGGCGTTGCAACAACGGCAGGTCTTCGGCATGGACGAACCGTCGCTCGGGCCAGACGGTGGCATCGTCGTCGCGCACCCGCACGGGCACGATCAGGCCGGCTCTCTCGAGCTCACGGAGGACGGCCGGCAGGCCCGGGTAGCGGCCCGCCGTGAAGTGCCATTGGATGTCCCGGCTGGTCCCGATCCCCAGCGCCCGCAGAGAGTGTTGGGCGGCTCGCCGCGTGACCTCCCGGTCCGATAGTCGGTCCCGAGGCGTCCCTTCGGGGAGGCATCGCTCCGCGAGGTCCCACCACTTCTCCAGGCCGTTTCGTCGCGCCACCATCACCCGGCCCTTCGTCCACAGGTAATCCAGCATCTGGTTGACGTTCCGCCCCGACGTCCAGCCGCCCGAGTGCCAGTCGCGCTCCGCTTGGTCGCCTTCGAAGTCGCGGGATCGCAGCGCGCCCTTCCGGCGAAGCGACGTGAGGATGTGGCGGCGAAGCGGTTCGTTCTCGGACAGCCAGATACGCAGCCGCTGATGGCGGAGCCGGTCGGTGGTGGCGTACTTCCGCATCAGCATCCGGTGGATCGGGTAGTCCTCGGTCAGCACGATGGATGCTGCGTGCGCCCAGTACTCGAACAGCGACCGCTCCTCCCACAGCAGCCGATCCAGATCGAGCAGGTCGTAGGGCCCGAGCCGGCTCCACAGGACCAGCTGATGGCTTCGGGCCACCACGCTAATCGGGTCGAGCTGGAGGCACCGGAGGCTTCGAGCCACCTCCGTGATCCCTTCCTGAGTGGGTGGAGGCCGGGCACCGGCCAGGCGTTGCTTGGTTATGGCCAGCCGGCGAGCAGTCTGGCTGGATATGGTTCGCTCCGTCACGTCATCGCTCCACGATCGGCAAAGGAATCGGCAGCCCGGCAGCGTACCGAATCGAACGTCCGCCCAGGCTGGCCCGTTCGTGGCACGCCGCGTACCCTAGCCCGTACTGCCCACGATAA
>DHWM01000193.1:9499-9792 GCA_002413185.1 Actinobacteria bacterium UBA5182 | reverse complement strand
CCCTAGCCGCGCGCATGAACAGGACTCGTTCAGTAGCCCGGGCATCCCGACCCGTCCTTCCTCCTGCCCGGACACGGATCGATCGCTGCGGGCACCGGCGCCTTGTGGATCACGAACTCGAACAGCAGCGAGATCGACCACATCGACGCGGCCTCTCGGTCGTTCGCGAATCGGGTCAAGGTGACGGGGTTCCCGACGGACATCGCAATCGACCCGCCGGGAACGTCTGGGTGACCGACTCGCTGGGCAGCGTGCTGTGGCGGGGCAACCCCCTCGTCGACCAGGGGGGGGGG
>DHWM01000193.1:3555-9337 GCA_002413185.1 Actinobacteria bacterium UBA5182 | reverse complement strand
GGGTCAACCCGCTCGTCGACCAGGTGGGCGGCACGGTGCAGGTCGGCTTCGGCGTCAACGCGGTGGCCGCCGGCGACGGAGCCGTGTGGACCACCGTCGACGCGCCCTGACTGCTGTGAAGTCTCGGTACGTGTCCCGGAATGGCTCCGGTACCTATCCGACATCTTGAGTGGTCCTCCGGAGTCTACCGCCGGGGTTTTTTAGTGCTCCGAACTCCTTCAGCTTGTCGTGTCGGGTCCGATGGGTGCGCAGCAGGAGCCCGTCCTGGGTGATCTGAACGGTGTCACCCACGACGCGCACCCCGACCACCTGGCCGACGTAGTGGTTGCCGGCCCTGTAGGTCGTTCCGGCGAAGCTCACCGAGCCTGAAGAGTCCACCTTGCGCAGGACCTCCTCACCGGCGGTGGGTCGAGCCGGTCTGGATGCCTTGGTTCGTCGGTCCATCCGGTCCTCATCATCCGCCAGGTGCCGCCGGGCGTGGGTGGCGACGAGGACGCCGTCGTGGCTCACGTGGAGCAGCCCGTCGGCGGACTCGACGGTGACGGCCCGCCCGGCGAGATGCCGTCCCACGTGGTAGCGGTGCTTGAGGATGCTGATCCGTCCCGCGCGGTCCACCCTGCGGCCCACGGTGCGCCTGGGGGGTTCGGTCGCTTGGTCGGTGCCGGCGTCAGGATCGACGACGTCGGTGGAGGTCTTCTCCGCGAGCTCGAACCGTCGGATCGGCGCAACGTCACCGATCGCCTCGTGCTCCCGCTCCCGGTTGTAGTGGCCACCCAGGCGTCCAGCTCGGCCTGGGCACCCTCGATCGAGGTGAACCGACGCCCGTCGAACAGTTCCTTGCGCATCGTCCTGTGCAGCCGCTCGATCTTGCCCGTGGTCGTCGGCGAGTAGGGGGCGGTCAGGAGGTGGCGGATCCCGTTGTGCAGGCAGGCAGGATCGAACGCCACGGTCGCGGACTTGCGGGCGAGCCTGCCGGTGAAGACCCTGCCGTTGTCGGTGAGGATCTGCTCGGGGACGCCGTGGCGGCCGAGCGCCTCCAAGAGCGCCTCGCACACGGGCCTCGCCGTCGCCCTCAGGACGAGCTTCGTGATCACGCAGAACCTCGACCGGCGACCTGCAGGGCATTCGTACCCCCACGCAGCCGCGAGCTCTGCGTCTACTTCGCGCTCAGCGACGTCGAGGCTGGGCGGAGCGAGCGCTCGTATTCGTTACGGGCTCGCGCTTGGCTCCGGGGTCGGTGAAGCAGAGCTCGAATCAAGGCTCCCTCCTCTGAAGCCCAAGATGAGGTCGCCAGTGTTGGCGTCGACGAGGACCCCGAAGCTTGTATTCGACGCGCAGGCAGGGGGCGTGTAGCCCGGTGGATAGGAGCGATTCGGAGGAGGGTTGTACGGGACACATACCCCGTCGGAATACTCCACTCGATAGGCTGGTCTGTCCTCCGTTCCGTTCGGACCATAGGTGAGGAGTCCAAATGTGATCGTGGCGTGCTGCGGGTCCCCTCCTCCCGCTACCCCGTGGACCGACCACGCTGCATCACATCCTTGCGATGCATCCAAGGCAGCGGTTTGGCCTCCAGCAGGGGCCAGCGAATATCCAATTATGGTGTCGGTCTCGGTGTGATCCAGGGTCTGGGTCTCGCAAGGTGGCGCAGCAGAGGAAGCAGATGGAGCTACGCGGGGCGTGCCAAGCCGGTCGACCTGGCACGCGCTCAAGAGAATCGCGCAGATAGCAAGAACCGGAATGCGTCGTGGGGTCCCTTGTCGGTTCACAGAGTTGGGCAACCCGCATGCGAAGGCTTCCATGTCCACGTCTGGAAGTTCGGAATGCCGCCGGGAGGACTGAGGTCGACGGTGCGATTGTAGGCGCAAGGGAAGTCGTTTTGTGATTGGCCGCCGTTCGTCAGCATGTCGTGCCAGTCGGTCGAGTCGGTTGACCACTTCACGTTGTCGTGCGTCCAATTCACCTGAAGCGCAGTTGAGGACCCGGCAATGTCGTTTCCCTGGTGGTCGGTTTCGTTGAACCAGTCCGCCTCAAGCGGCCAGCCCGAAACTTCCCACTCGGCGACCGGGTCAAACCCGCCAAAAATGCTGGGTGGCGTTGTCGCAGCGTACTGATAACCATCGATGTACATGTGGAGACTCTTATCTGATTTATATGAAACCTTGTACTCATGATAAGAGCCCACATCGGGAGATGATGCGGTCAACGCGGCATGATCCGCACAGCCCCCGATGCACTCGGTCCACTCCCAAAAGTTGTAGAAAAGGATCGACCCGTTTACCGAAAATTTGTTCCAGCCGATCTGAGCATAGCCCGAGTTGTAGAATGTTCCTGACACCATTGTCCAAATGGCAGAGAAGACTGGATACGTGGTCGCATTTCCACAGAGGTCGATGTCTTGAACCTTCATGCTCGCCGAGGCTCCGCGGGCCGGATGCGCGCTGGAATCGTAATGGTAGCCAGTGAACAGTCTGTAGGGCGGGCCAGTATCCGCGGGGTGGGACAGGGGAGCCGGAGCCGATGTGGGATAGAGGTGCCGAACCTTCACAGACGGTGGGCCAACCCGACGGTGGGCCGTGAAGGGATCGAACCTTCGACACGAGGGTTAAAAGCCCCCTGCTCTGCCACTGAGCTAACGGCCCCGTGAGCGATTCTAGCTTCGGGGTTCGGGCCGGCTTCAGGACTCGGCGCGGGTGGAGGTCGGTCCTTCCGGACCCTCCGGCGGTCGGGCCCGGCGGTACCCGTTGGTGATGGGGAGCCGGCGGTCGCGGCCAAACGCCTTCGGCGTGATCTTCACCCCGGGCGGCGCCTGGCGGCGCTTGTACTCTGCCCGGTCGACCAACCCCACCACCTTCCGCACCAGCTCCGCGTCCAGGCCCTCCTCGATCATCTCCTCGGGCGAGCGGTCGAGTTCGACGTACTGCTCGAGGACGGCGTCCAGCAGCTCGTACGGTGGGAGGCTGTCGGAATCCTTCTGATCGAACCGCAGCTCGGCGGTGGGAGCCTTCGTCATGACCCGCTCGGGGATGGGCGGGGGCGATGATCGACCGTTGCGCCACTCGGCCAGCTCGTACACCAGCGTCTTGGGGACGTCCTTGATCGGGGCGAACCCGCCGGCCATGTCCCCGTACAGGGTCGAATACCCGGTGGCCATCTCGCTCTTGTTGCCGGTGGCCAGGACCAGCGAGCCGAACTTGTTCGACATCGCCATCAGCAGGTTGCCCCGGACGCGGGCCTGGAGGTTCTCCTCGGCCACGTTCTCCTCGGTCCCCGCGAACACCTCCTCCAGCGCCGACAGGTACGACTTGAACACGTCGTCGATCCGGATCTCGTCCAGGCGGACCCCCAGCCGGTCCGCCACCTCCTGGGCGTCCAGGAGGCTCTCCGCAGACGAGTACGGAGAGGGCATCGCCACCGTTCGAACCGCGTCGGACCCGAGCGCGTCGGAGGCGAGGGCTGCCGCCAGGGCCGAGTCGATCCCGCCCGACAGCCCGATCACCACCTCCCGGAACCCGTTCTTGCGGACGTAGTCGCCCAGGCCCAGGACCAGGGCGCCGTACACCTCGGCCGGGCCCTCCGGCCACGGATCGCGCCCGGTGGAGGGAAGCATCGGACGGTCACTCCCGCCCGGGACCCGGGGGCCGGGGAACCCCTCTCGCGCCTCTGGGACGTCGATGTCGACGACCAGCAGGTCCTCTTCGAACATGGGGGCGTGCCACCTGAGCTCACCCTGGGGCGAGACCACCATGGAGCCTCCGTCGAAGACCAGCTCGTCCTGTCCTCCCACCCCGTTCACGTAGACGATCCACGCGCCGGTCTCGGCGGCCCGGTCGCGGCAGATCCGAAGGCGCTCGGAGATCTTGTGGCGGTGGTAGGGCGAGGCGTTGATGTTGGGGATCACGCTCACGCCCTGCCCGCGATAGGTATCGAAGGGCGGGCCCGGCCGCCACGCGTCCTCGCACACCGACAGTCCCAGGGCAGAGGACGCCACCCGCACTGGGCACGCCTCGGATCCGGGCACGAAATACCGCTGCTCGTCGAACACGCCGTAGTTGGGGAGCTTGACCTTTCGATACGTGGCGACGACCTCCCCCCCGTGGATCAGCGCCGCCGAGTTGTGGAGCCCCGCGTCGCTCCGTTCGACGAAGCCCGTCAGCACGGCGCAACCCGACCCGCTTCGCCGGGCCAGGCTCTCCAGCGCCTCCACATTGTCGCGGACGAACTCCGGCCGAAGCACCAGGTCCTCCGGCGGGTAGCCGGTGACGGCGAGCTCGGGGAAGCAGACCAGGTCGGCCCCCGCAGCCGTGGCCCGCTCCGCCCACTCGGCCATCTTGCCAACGTTGCCTTCGAGGTCACCGACGGTCGTGTTGATCTGGCCGAGCGCGATGCGCACCACGAGGCAAGCCTAGCGCGCTAGCATCGCTACTCATCCTGTGGAGCGAGGGAGTTCCATGTCCCGAACCGTCCGCGGCGAGCAGCCCGGGTCGAGACCCATCCCGCCGGTCGACCGGCTCGTGGTGAAGGTCGGCACGTCCAGCCTGGTCGGCCCGGACGGGACGATCTCGCGGGCCCGCCTGGCCAAGGTGGTGCGCGAGGTGGCCGAGGCGGTGCGGGGGACCCCCGGGAGGTCCTGCGTCCTGGTGTCCTCGGGCGCCATCGCCACGGGACTGTCGCCGCTCGGACTCACGTCCCGGCCCAAGCGGCTGCCGGCGCTCCAGGCGGCGGCGGCGGTGGGACAGGGTCGGCTGATGGCGGAGTACGGCCGGCTGTTCGCCCGGCGCGGGCTGGTGGCCGCGCAGGTGCTGTTGACCCAGGACGACTTCGTTCGGCGCCGCCGGTTCGTCAACGCTCAGCGAACGTTCGAGCATCTCCTGGCATCCGGCGTGGTGCCAGTGGTGAACGAGAACGACACCGTGGCAACCGAGGAAATCACGTTCGGCGACAACGACCGGTTGGCGGCGCTGGTCGCGATCATGGTGAAGGCCGATCTGTTGATCCTGCTGTCCGACGTCGAAGGCGTCTTCACCGCGCGGCCGGGCCTGCGGGGTGCGCGACTGGTCGAAGAGCTGGTCGAGCCGCTGGAAGTACAGACGGCCGGCCCGGGAGCGCTGGGCTCCGGTGGCATGGCCAGCAAGCTCGAGGCGGCGAGCCTGGCGTCGTCGGCGGGCGTCCCCACGGTCGTGGCGAATGCCGCCCGGCGAACCATTCTCCAGCGGGTCCTGAACGGCGAACCGGTCGGGACGTGGATCCCGGCGCGGGCCGGGCGGACCCGGGCCCGCAAGGCGTGGATGGCCTTCGCCGCGACGCCCCGGGGACGGATCCTGGTGGACGAGGGAGCCGAGCGGGCGCTCCGAACGGCCGGGCGGAGCCTCCTGGCCGCGGGGGTGACCGGCGTGGAGGGCTCGTTCCAGGCCGGGGACACCGTGGAGGTGGCGGGCCCGGGGGGGCGGGCGTTCGCCCGGGGCGTGTGCAGTTACTCGGCGGAACAGCTCCCGCCGGTGGCCGGACGGTCGAGCCTCGGCCTCCAGGCGTTGCCGGGCGTGCCCGACCGCGAGGTCATCCATCGCGACGAGCTGGTCCTCATGCCTTCAGAGGAATGGGAGGCCGGGCGGTGAGCGAGCCGGCGGTCGCGGACCTGGCGCTCGCGGCCCGCCGGGCGGCCCGGTCCCTCGCGTCGTGCGGCGCGGAGGCGAAGAACGCGGCGCTGCTCGCATGGGCCGGCGCGCTGGTGGAGGCGGCACCGGAGATCCTCGAACAGAACCGCGCGGACCTGGAGGCGGCG
>DHWM01000193.1:3113-3258 GCA_002413185.1 Actinobacteria bacterium UBA5182 | reverse complement strand
GCCTCCGCGACGTGGCTTCGTTATCCGACCCGATCGGCGACGTGCTGGCCCGATGGACCCGCCCCAACGGTCTTCGTATCCGAAAGGTCCGGGTGCCGTTCGGCGTCATTGGGGTGATCTACGAGGGCCGGCCCAACGTCACCGT
>DHWM01000193.1:1823-2860 GCA_002413185.1 Actinobacteria bacterium UBA5182 | reverse complement strand
GAAGGAACCGTCCAGGCAGTCCCCGCCACGCGCCAGAGCGCCACCGACATGATGCGGGCGAGGGGCCTGATCGACCTGCTGATCCCTCGGGGCGGCGCCGACCTGATCGAGACCGTGGTTCGTGAGTCGGTGGTGCCGGTCATCGAGACCGGCGTCGGCAACTGCCATGTGTACGTGGACGGGGCCGCCGATCTGGACAAGGCTCTCGGGATCTTGGTGAACGCGAAGGTGCAGCGGCCCGGGGTGTGCAATGCTGCGGAGACGTTCCTAGTGCACCAAGCCGTGGCCGACCGGTTCTTGCCGGTCGCGCTGGCCGCGCTGGGCCGGCACGGCGTCGAGGTCTACGGCGACGACGCCGTCGTGTCGGCTTCGCGAAGCCTCGGGACGGGCGGTGCCGTGGTCAAGCCCGCCACCGAGGCGGAGTACCGCGCGGAATTCCTCGACCTCCGGATCGCCGCCCGCGTGGTGGGGTCACTCGACGAGGCCCTCGACCACATCGCCGAGTACGGGACCAGACACACAGAGGCCATCGTGACCGAAGATCCCGAGGCCGCCCGGCGGTTCACTGAAGAGGTTGACGCCGCGGCGGTGATCGTCAACGCCTCCACCAGGTTCACCGACGGCAGCGAGTTCGGGTTCGGTGCCGAGATCGGCATCTCCACCCAGAAGCTCCACGCCAGGGGGCCGATGGCATTGCCGGAGCTCACCACCTACAAGTACGTGGTCGAAGGAGACGGTCAGGTCCGAGACTGACCCGCTGGCTACAGCAGCGGGAGGTACCGCTCCAGCTCGTAGGGCGTCACGTAGGACTTGTAGGCGTCCCATTCCTGGCGCTTGTTTCGGACCAGGTATTCGAACACATGGTCACCCAGGGCCTCCCGCACCACCTCGGACCGCTCCGCCACGCTGATGGCCTCGTGGAGGTTTTCCGGGAGCGACTCGATCCCTGCCGCCCGGCGTTCCTCCTCGCTCATCTCGTAGATGTTGTTCGAAGCCTCCGGCGCCAGCTCGTACTCGTTCTCGATCCCGTCCAGCCC
>DHWM01000193.1:0-1608 GCA_002413185.1 Actinobacteria bacterium UBA5182 | reverse complement strand
CGGAACTCGATGCGCGTGGCCTCCTCCTTCCCCGGCTTGTACATGGGGACGCGGACCAGGGCACTTCTGTTCCGGCGGGCCCAGCAGATGTACACGGGCGCCTCGTATCCGGGCACCAGTCGCTTGTAGGAGTTCACCCACTGGTTCGTGACCAGCGTGATCTCACGGGCGTGCTTCAGGAGGCCGGCGATGTAGGCCTTGCCGGTCTTCGACAGGTGATGTTCGTCGGTGGCGTCGAAGAACGCGTTGCGGTCGCCTTCGAACAGGGACTGGTGGGTGTGCATGCCGCTGCCGTTCACGCCGGCCACGGGCTTCGGCATGAACGTCGCGTACACGCCGAACTCCTGCGCGGCTTCCTTCACCGTCAGCCGGTACGTCATCACGTTGTCCGCCATGGACAGCGCGTCGGTGTACCGGAGGTCGATCTCGTGCTGGGACGGCGCCACCTCGTGGTGGACGTACTGCACGGGGATGCCCATGGCCTCCAGGTACTCGACCGTTCGCTTCCGGTAGTCCGTGGCGACGTCGAGCGGGGTCAGGTCGAAATAGGACCCCTTGTCGAGGAACACCGTCGAGGCCGAATCCCTGAAGTAGAAGTACTCGAGCTCCGGTCCGACGTAGAACGTGAACCCCAGCGCCGATGCCCGGTCGAGCTGGCGCTTCAGGACGAACCTGGGGTCGCCGTCGAACGCAGAGCCGTCCGGATCGTGGATGTCGCAGAACATCCGGGCGACCTGCGCCTCGGACCTCCACGGGATGATCTGGAAGGTCGATGCGTCGGGGAAGGCCACCATGTCGGACTCCTGGATCCGGCTGAATCCCTCGATCGAGGAACCGTCGAACCCCATCCCCTCGGTGAACGCTCCCTCCAGCTCCTGCGTCGTGATGGCGAAGGACTTCAGGTAGCCCAGCACATCTGTGAACCACAGCCGGATGAACTTGATCCCGCGTTCCTCCACGGTCCGCAGGACGAACTCCGCGTCGTCGCTCAGTGTGGTCAATGCCCGCCTCCATGCTCCCCGGCACAGGCCAGGGTAGAGGGGCCGCCGAGCCGCCACGTTACGGGCCCGTTAAATCCCAGGAGGAGCCCGCCCCCCCTCCTCCGCGTTTCCCTGTGCCAATTCCCGGCATTGACATACTTGACGCAGTGCGGCTAGGTTGTCCTCCCACGAAAGGGAGGTCTCCATGAAAGTCTGGATTGACGTAGGTGACGGGCGGGCGGAGCTCGGGAACACCGGGATCATCCTGCACGTTGCAGACAACTCCGGGAAGAAGGTCGGCAGGCTTCGGGTCGGCAAGGCCAATGTCGAGTGGTGCGGTGGCCGGACCCAGATCGGCAATGGCCGGAAGATGCGACTTGAAAACCTGATCAGCTACCTGAGGGAACCGAACCCGGCCAATTAGGGCATTGACCACTTGGGTCACCCGTTCCACATGAGGCCGAACGTACGTTGCGCCGCCGAAGGACTGGGTTCATAGTTGCCAGTGCCAGGTTGAGCCTGCGGGGACCAGGGACCCCTCAGACGGGCCAGTGGTTGTCGGCTGCTAGTGCCGCCTCGCCTGGCGGGGGCGACGAATGGGGAGCGCTCCGAAGCCGGTTGTCTGAGG
>DHWM01000198.1:7720-10166 GCA_002413185.1 Actinobacteria bacterium UBA5182 | reverse complement strand
CTGGCCGTCAACCCCGACACGCCGGTCGAGGAGATGTTCCCCTTCCTGGAATCGCTCGACCGGGTGCTGGTCATGAGCGTCCGGCCCGGCTGGTCGGGGCAACCCTTCCTGGAACAGGCCCTGCCGAAGATCGAGTCGGCCCGCAAGGAGATCGAGCGGCAGGGGTTGTCGGTGGAGATCGAAGTGGACGGTGGCATCAACGAGGGGACGGGGCCGCGGTGCCTGGCGGCCGGCGCGACGGTGCTTGCGGCGGCGTCCTCCATCTTCAAGGCACAGGATCCCGGCGACGCTGCCCGTCGCCTGGCGGCGATCGCAGGGAGGTAGGCATGGCTGAGACGGTGCTGGTCGTCGACGACGACCCGGACGTCGCGCGGTTCGTGGAGGTGAACCTTCGCTCGGCGGGCTACGACGTCAGCGTGGCGTCGAACGGGGAGGAAGCGCTGGAGCGGGCGGTGGAGCTTCGCCCCGACCTGGTGCTGCTCGACGTGATGATGCCGAAGCTCGACGGCTTCGAGGTGGCGCAGCGGCTCCGTCGGGACCCCCGGACGTCCTCGTCCAGCATCATCATGCTGACGGCGAAGGCCCTGTCTTCGGACAAGGTACTGGGGCTCTCCAGCGGGGCGGACGACTACATCATCAAGCCGTTCGACCCGGTCGAGCTCCTGGCGCGGGTGAAGGGAACCCTCCGGCGGGCCAGGGAGATGCGCGCGCTCAGCCCGTTGACCGGGCTTCCCGGCAACATCCGGGTGCAGGAGGAGATCCGCCGCCGGGTGGCGGAGGACCAGCCCCTGGCGATCCTGTACGCGGACCTCGATCACTTCAAGGCGTACAACGATTATTACGGCTTCGTCCGGGGAGACCGGGCCATCCAGGTGCTGGCCAGGCTGTCCACCGAGGTCGTCCACGACATCGCCGGTCCCCAGGGCTTCGTGGGCCACGTCGGGGGAGATGACTTCATCCTCATCGTCGACCCTGATGTCGCCGAGATGGTGGCTGAGAAGTTGTGCGAGCGGTTCGACGACCAGGTCCCGCACCTGTACGATTCCATCGACGCCGAACGCGGAAGCATTGAGGTCCAGGACCGAAAAGGGACGCTCACCAACTTCCCTCTGTTGTCGCTGTCCCTGGGCGTGGCCACGACGGCCAGTCGCCGGTTCTCGCACTACGGCGAAGCCGTCGCCGTGGCCACCGAGATGAAGCAGTTCGCCAAGCGCAGCGCAGGCTCCTCCTTCGCCGTGGACCGCCGGGCCGCCACGCCCTGACCGGCCCGACACGTCGAAACGGCTGAGGCCGTTCCCCCGCGTATACTCGGGTTCGAAGACCAAGCAAGCTCGTCTTCGGGGCGGGGTGCGATTCCCCACCGGCGGTGAGAGTCCGCGACCCCTCGGGTGCCACTCGAGGGTTGACCCGGCGAAACTCCGGGACCGACCGTGAAAGTCGGGATGGGAGAGGACGAGCAACTGGGATGGCCGCTCTTCCCGAGCGCCGTTTCCGGTCGCTCGACCCTTCCGCGTCCCTGCCCCCATGGAGGCTCGTGGGTGACAGCGGAAGCGGACGACTCGTTCATGCGAAGGGCCCTGGCCCTGGCCCGCCGCGGCCTCGGCCTGGCCTCGCCCAATCCTATGGTCGGTGCCGTGCTGGTCAAGGACGGCGACGTGATCGGCGAAGGCTGGCACGAAGGCCCCGGTACGCCGCACGCCGAGGCCATGGCCCTCGCCCGAGCCGGCGACCGGGCTCGAAACGCGACGCTGTACATCACCCTGGAGCCGTGCAGCCACTTCGGCCGCACGGGGCCGTGCGCGCCGGCCGTGCGTGAAGCCGGGGTGACCAGGGTGGTCGCGGCCATGCGCGATCCCTATCCGCTGGTCGACGGCCGCGGGTTCGAACTCCTCCGTGAGGGAGGTGTCTCGGTCGAGGAGGGCCTGCTGGCCTCCCAAGCCGAACGGTTGGTCGAAGGGTTCGTCCACGTCGTTCGAACGGGTCTTCCCCTGGTCGTCCTCAAGATGGCCTCGTCGCTGGACGGCAAGGTGGCCGCCAGGGATGGCTCGTCTCGCTGGATCACGGGGGGGGCGGCTCGTCAGGACGCTCACCGCCTCCGGGCAGGCTCCGACGCGGTGGTGGTGGGCGCGGGTACGGCGGTCACGGATGATCCTTCGCTGACGGTGCGGCTGGAGGGGTATCGGGGTCGGCAGCCCCTCCGGGTGGTGGTGGACGGCCGGGGGAGGCTGGAGCCGCGTGGGCACCTGTTCGACGGCGCGGCGCCCACGCTGGTCGCGACGACGCCCGGCGCCCCCGAGGACCGCCGCGAGGCCTGGGAGAAGGCTGGAGCCGAGGTGGCCACGTTCGAGCAAGCCGAAGATCGGCCCGAATGCCGGGTCCCGCTCGGAGAGCTCGTGGAGTTCCTGGCCAAGCGCGACGCGCAGACGGTGTTGATCGAAGGCGGACC
>DHWM01000198.1:5785-7550 GCA_002413185.1 Actinobacteria bacterium UBA5182 | reverse complement strand
GGCGATCGGCGCCGAGATCATCGCGGTGGAGCGGATGGGGGACGACCTCAAGGTGGTGGCAGATGTTCACGGGCATCATTGAGGAGCTCGGGACCGTCGCCGAGGCCGCCGCGGCCGGTGAACGCCTGGTGGTGCGGGCCGCCAAGGTCACGGCCGATTCAGGCCCGGGAGCGTCGATCGCCGTCAACGGCGTCTGCCTGACCGTCGTGGAGATCGGTGGCGACACGCTGGGGTTCGACGTGTCGGCGGAGACGGTGGCCCGAACGTCGCTGGGAAGCCTCCGGGCCGGCGCTCCGGTCAACCTGGAGCGCCCCGTCACCATGCTGACCCGGATGGGCGGCCATCTGGTCCAGGGGCACGTGGACGGCGTGGGCCGGATCGTGGCCGTGCAAGGCGAACCGCCCGGAGTCGTGGTGACCGTCACGCTCCCAGAGGATCTTCGGCGCTACGTGGTGGAGAAGGGATCCATCGCCGTAGACGGCGTCAGCCTGACCGTGGCGGGTATCGATGAACGCGGATTCGGCGTGGCGCTGGTCCCGTTCACCCTGCGAGCGACCTCGCTGGGGACCCTCCAGGCGGGCGACCCGGTGAACCTGGAGGTTGACGTCCTCGCGAAATACGTGGAGGGCCTGATGGGGAGAACGGCATGAACGACCGGATTGACCAGGAAACTTTCGACACGATCGAGGAAGCCCTCGGGGAGGTCCGGGCCGGGCGCATGGTGGTCGTGGTCGACGACGCCGATCGGGAGAACGAGGGCGACTTCATCATGGCCGCGGAGAAGGTCACTCCCGAGGCGATCAACTTCATGGCCACCCACGGGCGCGGCATCATCTGCATGCCGTGCGAGGGATCTCGGCTCGACGAGCTGCGCATCCCGCTGATGGTGGCGCCCAAGGAGGGCTCGCACGAGACCGCGTTCACCATCTCCATCGACGCCCGGGGCACCACCACCACCGGGACCAGCGCCTACGACCGGGCCACCACCATCAAGGCGGTGTGTGGTTCGGAGACCACCCCTGAGGACATCCAGATGCCCGGCCACGTGTTCCCTCTGCGGGCGCAGGAGGGCGGAGTCCTGAAGCGGGCCGGACACACAGAGGCGGCCGTCGACCTGACCAGGCTGGCCGGCCTGTACCCGGCGGGCGTCATCTGCGAGATCATGCATCCCGATGGGACGATGGCCCGGCTCCCCGAGCTGCACAGGGTGGCCGAAGAGCACGGCCTCAAGCTCATCTCGATCGCCGACCTCATCGCGTACCGTCGCCGGAACGAGAAGCTCGTTCGCAAGGTGGCCGAAGCGAAGATCCCCACCAGCCACGGGGAGTTCACCACGTTCGCCTACGAGAGCCTGGTGGACGGCAGGGTCCACGTGGCGCTGGCGCTCGGGGAGATCGGGGACGGCGAGGAGATCCTGGTCCGGGTGCATTCGGAGTGCCTGACCGGGGACGTGTTCGGCTCGCTGCGATGCGATTGCGGGACCCAGCTCGAGGACGCGCTGGCCAAGATCGCGGCGGAGGGGCGCGGCGTGGTCCTGTACATCCGGGGCCACGAGGGACGGGCCATCGGCCTCACCCACAAGCTCCGTGCCTACCAGCTCCAGGAATCCGGACAGGACACGGTGGAGGCGAACGTCGCGCTGGGGTTCGCCGCCGACCCGCGCGAGTACGGGGTGGGGGCGCAGATCCTGTACGACATGGGGGTACGGAGCATGCGCCTGCTCACCAACAACCCGTCCAAGCGCGCTGGGCTGGAGGGCTACGGC
>DHWM01000198.1:0-5643 GCA_002413185.1 Actinobacteria bacterium UBA5182 | reverse complement strand
CGATACCTGACCACCAAGCGGGAGAAGCTCGGGCATCTGCTGGAGAACCTGGACGTCGAAGCGACGTCGCCGGCGGCGCCGGCCGGGACAGAGGGATCGCTGTCGTGACAGAGATCCGGGGGACGTTCGACGCGAGGGGACGACGCTTCGCCATCGTGGCGGCGGGCTTCAACGAGATCGTCGTCGCGAAGCTGGTGGAGGGCGCCACGGCCTGCTTTCGGGCTCACGGGATCGCCGAGGACGACCTCCTGATCGTGTGGACTCCGGGCGCGTTCGAGCTGCCCGTGGTGGCGAAGCGCCTGGCCCAGGAGGGGCGCCACGACGCCGTGGTGTGCCTGGGAGCGGTCATCCGGGGGGAGACGGCGCACTTCGAGTTCGTGGCGGGGGAGGCGGCTCATGGAATCCAGGACGTCATGCTGGAAACGGGGGTGCCGATCGCGTTCGGCGTCCTGACCACCGACGACATGGCCCAGGCCCTGGACCGGGCCGGCGGGAAACACGGGAACAAGGGATGGGACGCGGCCATGGCCGCCATGCAGATGGCGAGCGTCCTGGACCAACTGCCTGAGAAGGAGTGATCCGAACGTGATCGTGGAGAAGCCCTGGGGGAAGGTGACGACGTACGCGCTCAACCAACCGTGCTCGGTGCGGGTCATCTCCATCGAGCCCGGGCAGGAGACCAGCGAGCACTACCATCAGCTCCGTGACGAGACGTGGGTGGTGCTCGACCCGGGCCTGCTGATCCAGGTCGGCAACCGGGAGGTCGAAGCCCACCCGGGTGAGGAGTTCGTGGTCTCCGCCGAGGAGCCCCACCGGATCCAGAACAAAGGCACGACCCGCGGGCGGGTGCTGGAGGTGGCGTACGGCTACACCACCGAGGACGACACCTTCCGTCTCCAGGATGACTACGGTCGCCCGCTCGATCCCGACTGGTAGCGGATCCGCGGACGGTTCAGCGTCCGCCCGAGGGAGACTCTCCGCCCTCGTACCACCAGGGGAACTTGCGCCGAAGCCGCCACTTGCGGAATCGGTGGCGGAGCCGCTCGAACCAGTGCAAGGACATCGCCACCGACGCTACTGCGGATCGTCAAAAGAGGCAGCCCCGGGAGATGGCCAAGTTGTGAAGATCGGATCGTTCGCTCAGGGGGTTGAGCAGCACTACGATGACCCACGATGAGGCGTTGGCTCTACCTGCTCTCCGTGGTCAGCTTCCTCGCCGGAATCGCCGTGGCCCTGTGGATTCCGACCAGATGCTACGTGTCGACTGGCACCATCCACGACATCTTCTATTGCCGCAGCCGGATCGGCCAGAGGGTCGTTGCGGCCGTGGCGGGGTCGGTCGTCGCCGTCGCCCTCGGTTTCGCCTCCACGAGAGTCCGGACGCGGGCCGGTGAAGGAGCGGCAGGGTGACGGTGCCGCCGCTTTCAAAATTGGCTCCCTTCGTCGTAGGAGCTCTCATCTTGTTGGGGGTGCGAGCGTTGATCCCGGACGGGACCGCGACCGCAGGCGCGCCGCAGCCCCCTGCCGGGTTCGTCCTCCCGAGCGACGAGCCCTTTCCCGGAGCGACGGCCACCACACTGAGGAACGCCGAAGAAGGCGTGAGCTTCCAGGTTCTCCGCCCGTCCGATCCGCTCGCGTCAGACGATTCCATCACAGGTGTCTGGATGAACACCCAGAACCAGCAGGTTGCGATCGATTACGCACCCGGAGTCCGGCTGTACCTCACGGTCGTCGATCCCCCCAAGGATCCTGGGGGCGACGCGAAGGAACTGGCCGCCGAGATGGGGGGGGCGGTGGAGAACGTGCAAGGCGTTCCCGCTCTCGCGCTGCCTGCCAAGAATCCGGGCAATGGGTGCGAGGGGAGCATCCGCGTTCCGGCTCAGAACAATCCGGCGGCCCTGGCCTTCTACCTGGGGAACCTCAATGTCGAGCTGGTAAGCCTGGACATGTCCGACGATGCGCTCGTCAGGATCGCCCAGACGATCGGCTGACACGGACCAACCTCTGACCAGCAGGTAGCTACAATCGTGGACGCGGCTCAATGGGTGGGCAGAGGGAGGCTTCGGTGAAACCTCACCGATGGATCATTTTCGGAAGCCTCTTGGTGACCTCCGGTGTGGTGATTGCAGCCGCGGCAGCTTCGACCGGTGGCAAGCCGATGATTCCTGTTTTCACGGGGCCTCCAAAGGGCGTCCCCAGAGCAAACTACACCGGCTCCGCCAGAGGCGATCCCAACGACATTCAATGGCGAATCACGGTCCTCCGCACGGACCGGAACCGCCTGCGGGCCGCAACCGACACGACTCCCCCGATCTCCGGAACGGAAGCGCTCGGCCTCGCCTGGCAGCAGCTGGGGCCGTCCGCCGAGCCGACCGGCGCAACCGCGACCCTGGCCAGCCTGCCCGATGGAACCCCGGTATGGGTTGTGACGTACACGGGTGTTTGCATGGGCATCAACTTCGGCAATCCGCTGCTCGCCCGGCCTACCGCTTCCGCTTCCTCGGACACGTCCAACTGCACGGGGTCCATCGAGCTCAACGCGGATACCGGCGAGTTCATGGTCGCCACCTGACCGGAGGACTCGTTCCACCACGCCGAACAGGGTGCCGGGAGGGGGACTTGAACCCCCACGCCCTTGCGGGCGCCGGATTTTGAGTCCGGTGCGTCTGCCAATTCCGCCATCCCGGCAGGGTGCGCATGGCGCAGGCGCCGTTCGGCGAGTATAGGGAGCGATTCCACGGTCCCGCGTCCACGTTTCGCGCTCCGCCCGCCGCGTGGATAGAATCCGCGGCAAGAATTCCGAGAGGGGAGGGAGCATGCCGTACCGGTCTGCCCACCGAGGGATCCACATCCGCTTGGCCCTGACCGCTCTTGTGGCGGCCGTCGCCCTGGTCGCGGCGGCTTGCAGCAGCGGCAGCAGCGCGAAGCCGCTCAGCGGCATCTCTGCCCCGTCCAAGGACGACAAGATCGCGGGGGAGGTGCCGAAGGACATCGCGTCGAAGGGGACGCTCACGGTGGCCACCGACCCGAGCTATGCCCCGATGGAGTTCGTGGCGACGGACAACAAGACGATCGAGGGGGCGGACGTCGACATCGGCACCGCGGTCGGTGACGTCCTCGGGCTCAAGTTCACCTTCGTGAAGGCGACGTTCTCCGGGATCATCCCGGGGCTGACGTCGGGCAAGTACGACGTGTCGTGGTCGTCGTTCTTCGACACCACCGAGCGGCAGAAGGTCGTCGACATGGTCGACTACTTCCAGGCGGGGTCGGGCATGTTCACGAAGTCCGGCAACTCCCAGACCTACACGAGTCTCGATCAGTTCTGCGGCCAGTCGGTCTCGGCCGAGGACGGGACGACGGAGTTCGACGACGCGACCGCGGCGAGCAAGAAATGCGTGTCTGAAGGCAAGCAGGCCATCAACGTGCTCCACCACGCCTCGCAGAACGAGGTCAACCTCGATGTGGTCAGCGGTCGCGCAGTCGCGGGCCTGTCCGATTCCGAGGTCGCTCAGTACCAGGCCAAGGTGACCAATGGCAAGGTGCGGTTCGCCGGGAACTACGCCCCGCCGGTGCTGTACGGCATCGCCGTTCCTCGCCCGTCAGGAGCGGCGGCGGGGTCGGGTGCGTTCACGAAAGCCATCGTGGATGCCCTGCAGAAGCTGTTCCAGGACGGCACGTACAAGAAGATCCTCGACAAGTGGGGGATCGCCAGCGGAGCGCTGACGGCGCCCGGAGTCAACCAGGCGACCAGCTGAGGCCGTGAGCACGGCCACGAAACCGTCGGCGCCCGGAGCGGGTGCCGGGCAGGGATCCGGGAGCGAGCCGATCAAGGCGATCCCGGCGCGGCACCCCGGCCGATGGGTCGCGACGGTCCTGGTCCTGGCGTTCGTCGTCGTGTTCCTGCTCGCGATCTCGACCAACAAGAACTTCGAGTGGGGGATCGTCGGGCAGTACTTCACCACGTCCGCCATCCTGCGCGGACTGCTCGTCACGATCGAGCTCACCGTGATCGCCATGGTCATCGGCGTCGTCCTGGGCGTGGTGCTCGCCGTCATGCGCCTGTCACCGGTGCCAGTCATCTCGGGGTCCTCGTGGGTCTACATCTGGTTCTTCCGGGGGACGCCGGTCCTGGTGCAGCTCCTGTTCTGGTTCTACATCGCGGCGCTGACCGGCCCCCACCCGGCGCTCGGGCTCCCGCTCACGCACTTCCACCATTTCGTGTACCACCTGGACGCGAACCGCCTGATCACGCCCTTCACGGCCGCCATCTTCGGATTGGGACTGAACGAGGGCGCCTACATGGCGGAGATCGTTCGGGCCGGCATCCTCTCGGTCGACGAGGGCCAGACGGAGGCGGCCCAGTCACTCGGCATGACCCGGCTCAAGACCATGCGCCTGGTGGTCCTCCCTCAGGCCATGCGGGTGATCATCCCCCCGACAGGCAACGAGACCATCTCGATGCTGAAGACGTCTTCGCTCGCGTCCACCATCTCCCTGCTGGAACTGACGGGGACGGCCGAGCAGATCTTCGCTCGGACCTTCCAGACGGTCCCGCTGCTGATCGTGGCCAGCCTGTGGTATCTGGCCGTCACGTCGGTCCTCACGGCCGGCCAGTTCTACGTCGAGCGGCATTACGCCCGGGGTCATCTGCGGACCCTGCCTCCGACGCCGATCCAGCGCTTGCGCGCCATCTTCACGAAGAACGTCACCACGTTCCACGCGGGCGTGCCCCCGCCCCCGGCAGTGCCTGGAGGGGAGCGTCGATGACGTCGAATGACGGCGGCGGGCACATGGTCAAGGCCGAGTCGGTCCACAAGCACTTCGGGAAGGCCCACGTTCTCAAGGGGGTCGACTTCGAGGTCGAGCCGAAACAGGTCATCGTCATCATCGGTCCGTCCGGCTCCGGCAAGACCACGTTCATCCGTTGCATCAACCACCTGGAGAAGATCGACGGTGGGCGGCTGTGGGTGGACGGCGAACTGGTCGGCTACGAGCAGAAGGGCGACAAGCTCTACGAGCTGCACGACAGGGACGTCGCCCGGAAGCGCTCGGAGATCGGCATGGTGTTCCAGCGCTTCAACCTCTTCCCGCCGATGACTGCCATCGAGAACGTGATGGTCGGGCCGATCCAGGTCAAGGGCGAGAGCAGAGCCGCCGCCCGCGACCAGGCCAAGAAGTTGCTGGACCGGGTCGGGCTGACGCAGAAGATGGACGCCTACCCCGCGCAGCTCTCGGGCGGGCAGCAGCAGCGGGTGGCCATCGCCCGCGCCCTGGCCATGCAGCCGAAGCTGATGCTGTTCGACGAGCCCACGTCGGCCCTGGACCCGGAGCTGGTCGGAGAGGTGCTCGACGTCATGCGGCAGCTTGCCACCGAAGGCATGACCATGATCGTGGTGACCCATGAGATCGGGTTCGCCAGGGAGGTGGGGGACGCGCTGGTGTTCATGGACGAGGGCGTGATCCTCGAAGCTGGAAAGCCCCGAGAGGTGGTGGCGAACCCCCAGCACGAACGGACCCGGCAGTTCCTGTCGAAGGTCCTGTGAGCCTGGGGACGGGAAACTACAGGTAGCGCCCGTCCGGCGGGTCGTCGGGTTCCGACCGGTCGGTCCCCCGCGAGGGCCGCCCCTGCAGACGTTCGCCCAT
>DHWM01000160.1:2092-13460 GCA_002413185.1 Actinobacteria bacterium UBA5182 | reverse complement strand
GCAGGGCCCCCACATCGGTTCCACGATCCTGAGAGGCTCCGAGCTGCTCCGCGTCCGTGGGCGGTGTGTCCGGTCCATCGGCGAGGAGGCCCGTCGGGCGCGAAAACCCGATCATGCCGTGTGGTGCTCATTGATCAAACCGCCCAATCGAGCAAGCATACTCAGCTTCGTTCCGATCGCTTGCCGGAAAGCGGCCTGTGGCCAGGCGCAAACGAGTAATTCGCCATTGCCAGTGGACCAAAGGGGGCGCTCGTATGAGACGGCTTGTCAAGTCCTCCCCTTAGGGCGGTCGCGTAGGGGAGGCGATGGGGCGGGAGGCGGGCGGGCACGTGGCAGCGACGATCGACCACTCTCGTATTCGCGGATCGGGACCGCACATCATCGGTTCGTCGGAAGCTGCCTCTGACTAAGAACGCGGATCGTGAGCCGCATAACGTCCGCGAGGATCCTTCCGCGGTCCACGCCCGCCCGCTCCCACGCTTGCATCAGGACACAGCCAGCCGGTCGGTCATCATCCCCCAGATGAACCCGGCCAGCTCCCTGGCCACCGCCACGACCGCCACGTTGTGCTCGCGGCGGGCGGCCAGCTGGCGAAACCGCGAGCACAGCCGGCACTGGGCCGCCCAGGCGTATCCGGTGACCTCGGAGGGTTGCCCCTCGCTTCGTCGGCGGAGCTCGATCCCCACCGCCGGGTGGTGGCGGTAGCTCCACGCCGCCTCGACCAGGACCCGGCGGAGGTGGGCGTTCCCGGTCTTGGTGATCGAGCCCCGGTGCTCGCTCCGTCCGCTCGAGTGCTCCGAGGGAACCAGGCCGGTGAACGCCATGAACTGTGTGGCGGTGGCGAACCGGTGGAAGTCGCACACCTCGGCTGCGATCGTCACCGCCGACAGGGAGTCGATCCCCCGGAGTTCCACCCGGCGAGCATCGAGGGTGGCCACGTAGTGGCGGAACGCGGCCTCGGCGGCGGGCTCTTCGAAGTGCTGGGCGTGGATCCACTTGTCGTACTTGTCGGTCCACCCCTTGGTCTTCGAAGGGTAGCGGCGCCCCTGCCGCAGGAGGAAGCTCTTCATCCGGTGCATGGTCCTTCGCCGATCGTCCTTGAGGTCCTCCCGGACCCGGACCAGATCGCGGATGGCCTCCTCCTCGGGCGTCGGGACCCGGATCGCCGTGAGCTCGCCAGCCCGGTGAAGGCGGGCGAGGTTCCGGGCATCGATGCGGTCGGTCTTGACCCGTCGGCCGGCCCGGCGCGGGATGAGCGTGGGGGCGATGACGTCGCAGGGGACTCCGAGAGAGGTCAGCAGGCGGTAGGTGTCGTAGCCGGTCGGGCCGGCCTCGTAGCAGGCCACCAGACCTGATCGGCGTCGACCCACGAGCGCGCGCAGAGCCTCCGGCGTGTTGGGGATGGTGCGCTCGTCGGGCTCAAGCTGGCCGGGACGCAGCACGGCCACCGCGATGGTGTCCTTGTGCACGTCCAGGCCCAGGTGCGTAGCGTTGTCCATGGCCGGTCCACCTCCGCGTGTGGCTCCTCGCGCGGCCCGTCCGCGTGTGATCCACGATCTTCACGGATGTGACCGGCCGTCTCATGGTGACTACTCGAACCTACCGAAGGGTAGGTCGGCGCGGCTGACTCCAGGGAAGGAGTGACGCGTCCGCGAAGCCGCTTGAGTTGTCTCTTGATGGACAACGATGACTCTGCTACCCTTGCCTCGCTTCGGCCACGGCAACGGAAGGCGCACCCTAGGCGGGGTGGTGGTGAGGATCCGAATCCTGGCGGGTCTGTCCTTCCTCATTCTTCTCGATGCGGCAGTAGAGGCGAAGCTGGCCTTCGCGGATCACTTCGGGGCGGCCGTTCCCGGACCCGCCGGCCCTGTACCCGCCCAATTGCTTAGACGCCGGCACGATGCTCTACATCGAGTCGTCTCCAGACAAACACGAGGTTTCGGCGTCCAACAGCTGCCTGACCAACCAGAGCGTCAAGGTCATTGTGCAGCACTTTGATTCGGGCGGCCGTCTCATCGATAGCTGCACAAATGGCTTCTCAACGAACTACGCGCAGTGCTCCGACCAGAGCACTTCACTGTCAGGTGACTACTGGGCGTGGACTGTTTACCTGAACCCCACGATCCAGTACGGCTTCTCGTGTTCAAACCAGGGAGGAAGCTACACGTTATGTTGGGAATGACGCGCAGACGCGGCGTTCATCCTGATATCGCTGGCCGCGATCTTTCTAAGAAGGGAGGAACCATGAAGAGGACGCCCGCCCTGATCGCCTCGGTTCTTTCCTTTGCCGTCGTCGCTTCCGCGCTCGTTCTCCTCGTCCACGTTCAGCCGCATACGGTCCGAAGCAACCGCAGTCTCAGCGGTGTCTCCGCCTGCAATTCGGCTCCCGGAGCGGCTTCTTCCACCGTCGACCTCCAAGTTGCCTCCTCGACTGACGACTTCAGCCAGAGCTGTTACTACGCCGCGGCCGATGAGTCCCTCACAGTCACGTTCACGAACTCTGTATTCGCGTCAGCCGACAACGCTCCCACGACGTTGACCCTCTTGATTTCTCCAACGGCTAAACCTGCTATATGGAAGACCTCCAACGGCTTCCTTGCTATCGATGAGACCAGAGCCGCGTTTGTTGGTTCGCCGGTAGTTGCGCCTGACACCGGGAGCTTTTCAATACCTCCGCTTCAGGCTGGCACCTACTTAATCCAGGTTCTCGAAATGCCGAGCAACTTCAGCGCCACGCTCGTCGTCGAGTGAAGCGGTTCAGACTCGAGCAACTTGTTCGAGCGCGCGCCTGTGCCCGTCGCCGTTCGCAGGGGCGAGCGACGCGAATCGAAGTTGAACCGTTGACTTGCTCAAATGGCTTCGTAGTGCCAAGAAATCCGTGGGCGAGGGGGGACTTGAACCCCCATGAGGTTGCCCTCACAGGATCCTGAATCCTGCGCGTCTGCCATTTCCGCCACTCGCCCGGGCTCGGGTCGATGGTAACAGGGGGCCCTCTGCGACCCTCACCGGAAAGCCGCGCGGCTCGAGACGACGAAAGCTCAACGTGCCGCCAGGACTGACGGAGCAAGCCCCTGGATATAATCCACCGCGCTTGGAAGCGCTCCCCACCTGCGGAAACGAGGCATCTTGAGCATCCTGAACGACTTCGAACGGCGCCTCGAAGGGGTCATCGAAGGGATCTTCACCAAGGCCTTCCGGACGGGCCTGCAGCCGGTCGAGTTGGCGACCCGGATCCTCCGGGAGATGGAGGTCAACAAGACCGTCGGCGTGCGCGAGGTGTGGGTTCCCAACCGGTATGTGTTCGGCCTTTCGGCGCCGGACCGTGATCGGTTCCAGCGGACCGAGAAGGCCCTCCGCCGCGAGCTCGAACAGGTCGTCGCGGACGGCGCCGAGGAGCGGGGCTGGGGACTGGTCGGGATACCTGAGGTCCGATTCGAGACCGACGCCTCGTTGAAGCAGGGCGACTTCACGTGCCAGGCGACCCTGGTCGAGGGTCCCACCACCTCGGGGCGGCCGGTGACCGGCACTCAGCTCGCCACGTCCGCGTCTGCGGCCGCGGCTGCGGCTTCCGCGAAGGCTCCCCCGGCCAAGCCCACTCGGTCCGCTCAATTGGTCCTGATGGAGAAGGGCCGCGCCGGCAAGGCGTTCCCGCTCGATCAGGAACGGGTAATCATCGGGCGACTGGGAGGGTCGGACGTCATCCTCTCGGATCCGGGCGCCAGCAGGCGTCATGCCGAGGTCAGGCAACAGGACGGGGGGTTCGTCATCTCGGACCTCGGCTCGACGAACGGCACGCTCGTCAATGGGTCGACCATCGGGGAGCGCACGCTGGAGGAAGGGGACCGGATCACCATCGGAAGGACCGTCCTCGAGTTCCGGAGGCGTTGACCGGTGCCGGTCTTCGTCCTCACGGTCCTCAAAGTGGTGTTCCTCCTCCTCCTGTATTTCTTCGTCTATCGCGCCGTCAGGACGGTGGCCCTGGATCTGCGGGTGCCGGCCCGGGCCGAGCGGCGGGCCGAGGGCCGGGCCCGGCAGGCCTCCCCTCCCATCCGCGCCTCCCAGACGGCGTCGCCGAAGGCGAAGGTACCTCGGAGCGCGGTGCTCCTTGACCAGCGTGGGGGCAAGGGCCGAACGTACAAGCTGGATGGCAACCTCCAGATCGGCCGGGCCGACGGGTGCGACGTCCAGATCGACGACACCTACATGTCCTCGTTCCACGCGAGGCTGTTCTCCCGCGACGGCGCGTGGCTCGTCGAGGACCTCGGCTCGACCAACGGCACGTACGTGAACCAGCGGCGGATCACCTCGCCATCGGAAGTCCGGGCGGGCGACCGTGTGCGCTTCGGCAAGACCGAGATGGAGCTCCGGCGGTGACCATCAGAGTCCGGATCGGGGCGAGCTCCGACATCGGCCGGGCGCGCGAGCGCAACGAGGATTCCTTCCTGGTCCAGGAGCCGCTGTTCGCGGTGGCCGACGGGATGGGAGGCCATCGAGGTGGCAACGTGGCGTCATCGCTGGCGGTGAAGACCCTCTCCTCGATCGACCTCTCCGCGGAAGGACTAGCCGCATCGCTGGAGGAACGCGTCAAGCAGGCCAATCGACGCGTCCTCGAGCAGGGCGCGGCCGACCGGGAGCTTCGCGGGATGGGAACGACGCTCACCGCGGTCCTGGCTGACGGCGAGCGAGCCTACGTCGCGCATGTCGGGGATTCCAGAGCCTACCTCCTGCGCGACGGCAACCTGCAGCAGCTCACCGAGGACCACACCCTGGTCCAGCGCATGGTGAGAGAGGGGAGGCTCTCAGCGGAGGAAGCGGGTAACCATCCACAACGGAGCATCCTCACCCGGGCGCTCGGGGTGGAGGAGAACCTTTCGGTCGAGCAGCTGACGATGGACCTGCATGCAGGGGACCGGCTGATTCTCTGCACCGACGGCCTCACCAGCATGGTCGACAGGGAGAACATCCAGGAGATCCTGGAGGCCGAATCGGACCCTCAGGCGGCCTCGGAGCGACTGGTCGACGCGGCGAACGCCGCCGGGGGCGACGACAACATCACGGTCATCGTGCTGGACTTCGTCGACGCGGACACTGAGACGGCCGCTCCGGTCGCCCCCCACTCCGCCCCGGCGCGGGCGGCGGAGGCCACGACCGTGGCCGCCGCCGCGCCACGGCGCGAACCCATCACCGAGATCGTCACGCTTCCCCCGGGCATGGCGGAGAAGGCCGCAGAGGCCCGGCAGGCCGCCACTCCCGTGTTGGGCTCCCCCGACGCACCGGCCGAACCGTCGCAGCCGGAGCAGCCAGACAAGCGACGCGGCATCCGGTGGGGCCGGGTGGTGGCGGGGCTCGCGGTCGTCGTTGTGCTGATCGTCGGCGCGCTGATCGGCGTTCGCCAGTTCCTCAACCACCAGTGGTACGTGGGCGTCTCGAACGGGCGGGTCGCGGTCTACAACGGGATCCCCTCGAAGGTCCTGGGGTTCGACCTGTCGCATGTCGAAGAGTCAACCGACATCTCGGCGGCGCAGGCTGAGCGTCTCCGGCCGTACGCCACCCTGGGCGATGGCATCACGGCGAACATCAACAGCTTGCCCGACGCCCGAACGCTGGTCGAGCAGATCCGAAGGGACGTCCAGTCCGGCGTGGCGGGGAGCTGATGGAGGCCAATCTGCACCCCCGCCCGCGGAGCACGCCGCAGCTCGCGCTGACCATCTTCGCGATCGTGCTCTCCGTCGGCGCCTACGTCCTGGTGACGCTCGGACTGACGGGGAAGACGCCCGCGAACGTGGCAGCCTTCGTCGCCCTCATCGCCATCGCATACCTGGTCGGACATTTCCTGGTGGCCCGGCTGGCGCCGGGGGCCGATCCCGTCCTATACCCCGTGGCGGCCGTTCTGGCCGGTCTGGGCTACGCCGTGATCTATCGCCTCAACGAGCGGCTGGCCGACAACCAGCTCGGGTGGCTCCTGGTCGGGCTCCTCGTGTTCGCGCTCACGTTGATCCTGGTGCGGGACCACCGCACCCTGGACGGGTACACGTACACGATCGGCCTGATCGGCATCGGTTTCCTGCTGCTGCCCGTCGCACCCGGGATCGGCGAGACCATCAACGGGGCCAGGCTGTGGGTGCACCTCGGCGGGCTGAGCTTTCAGCCGTCGGAGATCGGCAAGGTGCTGATCGTGGTGTTCCTGGCCTCGTATCTCAACGCGAAGAAGGAGCTTCTCGCCGTGGCCACCCGCCGTATCGGCCCCATCCGGCTTCCCGAGCCGAGATATCTGGGTCCGCTCTTCGTGGCGTGGTTCGTGTCCCTCGCGGTGCTGTTCATCGAGAAGGACCTGGGCTCCTCTTTGCTGTTCTTCGCCATCTTCGTTGTCATGTTGTGGGCGGCCACCGCCCGCGGCTCCTACCTGGTGCTGGGGCTGATCCTGTTCGTCATCGGAGCTGCCCTCGGCTACGCGGCCTTCGGACACGTCCAGGAGCGCGTGGCAGTGTGGCTCCACGCGCTGCAGCCGAGCTTCATCCAGGCCAAGGGGTACCAGGTCGCCCAGGGCGAGTTCGCCATGGCCACGGGCGGGATCGCCGGGACCGGCCTGGGCCAGGGCCACCCCCAGATCATCCCGTTCGCCGCCACCGACTTCATCTTCGCCGCCATCGGGGAAGAGCTGGGGCTGTTCGGGGTGACGGCCGTGCTGCTGTTGTACGTGGCCCTGGTGGGCAGGGGACTCCGGATCGCCCTCAGCCGTGAGGACGGCTTCAGCAAGTTGCTGGCCACCGGGCTGGCCACCGTCCTGGCCGTCCAGACGTTCATCATCGCGGCCGGCGTGACCCGCCTGATCCCCTTGACCGGCATCACGTTGCCGTTCGTGTCCTACGGCGGATCGAGCCTGGTGGCGAACTTCGTGTTGCTGGCGCTGCTCATCCGGGTTTCCAGCCCATCCCCGGCCCACCCCCGCATCCGGGGGAGGCCCCAGGGAGAGGACGGCTGATGGACCGGCAGATCCGGAGGCTCGCCATGGCGTTCCTGCTGCTGTTCGTGCTGCTGCTGGTCCAGGTGAACTACATCCAGGTATTCGCGTCGAAGCGCCTGGCCGAGAACCCTGCCAACTCCCGGTTGCTGCTGGACGAGTATTCGATCAAGCGGGGGGAGATCCTGGCTCGGGACGAGCGAACCATCCTCGCTTACAGCAAGTCGACCAAGGACGTGTACAAGTACTTGCGGGTCTATCCTCGGGGCTCGCTGTACGGCCAGATCACCGGGTTCTACTCGCTGATCTTCGGGCGGAGCGGGCTGGAAGCCTCTGAGAATGAGTACCTGAGCGGCCGGGCCCCGGAGCTCCTTCCCCAGAACCTGGTCGACGAGATTCTGGGGAGGCCGAAGCAGGGCGCGACCATCGTGACCACGCTCGACCCTCGTCTCCAGGCGCTGGCCAAGAAGTCGCTGGGCTCGCTGGCCGGTGCCGTCGTGGCCATGGACCCGCACACCGGAGACGTGCTGGCGATGGTGGCCAATCCTTCCTACAATCCCGCCCCGCTCGCCTCGCACACCAGCGCTACTGTCCGGGCGGCCCAGTCGGCCCTGACGCACGACCGGGGCAAGCCGTTGCTGTCACGCGCGTTCCAGGAGCTCTATCCGCCGGGTTCGACGTTCAAGCTGGTGACGGCGTCGGCGGCGCTGGAGAACGGCATGGCCCCCAGCACGCTGTTCCCCAACCCTTCGCAACTGAGCCTCCCGCAGACCACGCACAGGCTCCAGAACTTCGGGGGGGAGCACTGCCTGGGCGGGGTCGCGCAGATCACTCTGGCCCAGGCGCTCCAGGTGTCGTGCAATGTCGTGTTCGGCGAGGTGGGACTCAAGCTTGGTGGCGACAAGCTGCTGGCCCAGGCGCGCAAGTTCGGGTTCGACGAACACGTTCCATTCGACCTTCCCTTTGCCGAAGGATCGATCGCGCCGGAGAGCCTGAAGGCGCCGCCGGCGGTGGCGTTCTCGGCCATCGGACAGCAGAGCGTCGGGGCCAACCCGTTGCAAATGGCGCTGATCGCCTCCGCCATCGCCAACGGCGGAGTCGAGATGGCGCCTCGTCTGGTGAGCGAGGTCCGAGATCCGGCCGGCCGGGTGGTCAAACGGTTCGACCCGCACCCGTTCGGCCAGCCCATCTCGGCGAAGACCGCCTCGCAGCTCACCGCGATGATGGAGAGCGTCGTCAACGCCGGCACCGGGACGGCCGCGCAGATCCCGGGGATCCAGGTGGCCGGCAAGACGGGAACCGCCCAGAATTCCACGAACAAGCCGCACGCCTGGTTCGTGTGCTTCGCGCCGGCCTCCAACCCGAAGATCGTGGTGGCGGTGCTGGTGCTGAACGGCGGGAGCCTCGGGAGCGACGCCACCGGAGGCCAGGTGGCCGCGCCGATCGCCAAAACGATCCTGGAAGCGGCGATCCGGGGATGAGCGATGCTCGGGTCGACAGCGAGGCGATGCTGGGCGGGCGGTACCGGCTGGTCCGGCGCATCGCGTCCGGCGGGATGGGGTCGGTGTGGGAGGCGGAGGACACGGTGCTCCACCGGCAGGTGGCCGTGAAGCTCGTCGCCGAGGGCTTGAGCGCCGACGAACACTTCGCCGAACGCTTCCGCCGGGAAGCGCAGGCTGCGGCGGGGCTGTCTCATCCGAATGTAGCGGGCGTCTTCGACTATGGGGAGGACGGAGACACTCAGTTCATCGTGATGGAGCTGATCCCGGGCGGGACGCTGGCGGACCGGATGGCGATGGGACCTCTGCCGCCGGAGGAGGCCGTCGGGATCGCGGAGGGGATCGCGGCCGCGCTGCAGGCCGCGCACGACTCCGGGATCGTCCACCGTGACGTGAAGCCTGGGAACGTGATGCTCACGCCCTCGGGCGGGATCAAGGTGATGGACTTCGGCATCGCCGCTGCCGCCTGGGCAGCGCCCATCACCGCCACCGGGACGGCGATGGGAACCGCGACGTATCTCTCGCCGGAGCAGGCCGCCGGAGACCGCGCCACCCCGGCGTCCGACGTGTACTCGCTGGGCGTCGTCCTGTACGAGATGCTGGCGGGACACCCCCCCTTCTCAGGGGTCTCACCGGTGGCGGTCGCCACCGCCCATGTCCACGAACCCGTACCGCCCTTAACGGAGGCGGCGCCCGGGGTTCCGCCGCATGTCGCGGCGGCGTGCCAGCAGGCGCTGGCGAAGGACCCGGCGCTTCGACCGGCCTCCGCTGCCGAGTTCGCTCGCATGCTCCGCGATGTCTCACCGGAAGCCGAAACCGTCGTGCTCCCGCGAGCGGGATCCACCGCCGTCCTGCCGGCGATCCCGGCGGAGGAGGCGGGCACGGCGGTGGCGCCCGGTGCGAGCGCTGCCAGCACCGACGTCCTCACCCCCACGCGAGCCGCCCCCACCCAGGTGCTTCCATCGGGCCCGGCGGTCGTTCCTCCATCTCGCCGACCGACCGCATGGCTGGTGCTTCTGCTTCTCGGGGCACTGGTCCTGCTCGCGATCGTGCTGGCGGCATTCTCGGGCGGCGGCTTTCTCAGCCCCTCGCAATCGTCGTCGCCGAGCGGCTCGCCGGCCGCCTCGAGGATCGCCGTTCCCAACGTGGTCGGCCTCTCCGTCCAAGACGCCATGAAGAAGCTCGAGGCGGTGGGCCTCAAGGCTGGCGCCCGGAAGACTGCAGCCGGAACCCCTGGCGTCGTCGCCAAGACCGATCCGCCGGCCGACTCCCCGGTGCCGGCCGGGACGGCCGTAACCTTGTACGTGGGCGTGCAACCGGCGCCCAGCGGCGGAGATCACGGGAAGCGCAAGGGGAAGGGACACGGCGATTGAGCGGCCGTGACCCGCGCGGGGAGCGACGGGAACGATATGCCTGAGCGTGCCGACGGGCGGGTCCTGAGCGAGCGATACGAGGTCGACTCCCTTCTTGGGCAAGGAGGAATGGCCGAGGTCTATCTGGGCACCGACCAGGTCCTGGGACGGCAGGTCGCCGTCAAGATCCTCGGCACGCAGTTCGCCGGGGACGAGTCGTTCGTGGCCAGGTTCCGTCGCGAAGCCCAGGCGGCGGCGGCCCTGAACCATCCCAACGTGGTGAGCGTCTTCGACACCGGCTCGGATGACGGGACGCATTTCATCGTCATGGAGTACGTCCAGGGCAAGACGCTGTCACAGATCATCCGGGAGGACGGTCCCCTGCTCCCCGAGCGCGCCGTCGAGATCGGCGCGGCGGTGGCAGCGGCGCTGGCCTTCGCTCACCGGAACGGGATCGTTCACAGAGACGTCAAGCCGGGGAACATCATGCTGACCTCCACTGGTGACGTGAAGGTCGTGGACTTCGGTATCGCCAGGGCCACGGCCTCGGATACCATCACCCAGACCGCGGCCGTGCTGGGCACGGCCTCGTACTTCTCCCCCGAACAGGCTCAGGGCGAGTCGGTCGACGCCCGTTCGGACATCTACTCGCTCGGCGTCGTGCTGTACGAGATGTTGACCGCGCAGCCTCCTTTCGCCGGCGAGAACGCGGTGACCATCGCGTACAAACACGTCAAGGAGGAGCCTCTCTCTCCGAGCCACCTGAACGCGGACATCCCTTCAGACCTCGATTCGGTCGTCATGAAGTGCCTGGCCAAGAACCCGGCCAACCGGTATCAGTCCGCCGAGGATCTCCTGGACGATCTCGAACGGTGCCGGCAGGGCATCCCGGTGCTGGCGACCCCGGTCATGCCTCTCGAAGCGACCGATGTGGTCGAACGGGCGACCCATCCCATGGGGATGCTCCCGGCCACGACCACCGCGGACACCTACCGGGGCCGCCGGTGGGGAGCGATCGCGATCCTGGTGCTCCTGGCCACGGTCTTGGTCCTGGGGCTGTTCTTCCTGGCGAGAGCGCTTCTCGGTGGGAACGACCTCGCCACGGTCCCGAACGTGACCGGCAAGACCCTCAGGGTGGCTGAGGACACGCTGGCGAATGCAGGGTTCCGGTACACGATCGGGCGCCGCGTACCCAGCCCGGAGCCAACCGGAACGGTGGCCGACTACAACCCGAAGCGGGCGGCCCCCAACGCCACGATCACGCTTACCATCTCGACGGGACCCGGGTTGGTCGAGGTTCCCGACGTCATCTGCCAGAGCAGGCAGCGGGCCATTTCGAACCTCCAGGCGGTCGGCTTGAAGGTTCAGGTGGGCCAAACGGGGCCGAATGGGGACTGTTCGACGCCCGGGTCGGTGGCGACGATGCGTCCGGGCCCCCACTCGAGGGTGCAGGGGGGGTCGACCGTGACCATCTTCCTCGTGCAGGCGAGCTCGCCCACACCCACTTCGCCCTCTCCGCCGCCGACCACGCCTCCGCCGACGACCACGCCCCCGCC
>DHWM01000160.1:0-1849 GCA_002413185.1 Actinobacteria bacterium UBA5182 | reverse complement strand
ACGCCCCCGCCGACGACCACGCCTCCGCCGACGACCACGCCCCCGCCGACACCGTGAGCGAGGGGACGAAGGCGGCGGACCAGGACCCCAACGCCCGCCAGTCTCACGTCTTCCCAGGTCAAGCCGTGTCAGAACCCTGATGTAGCATCGCCTGACACGACGGAACTCCCTTCCCGACTGGAGGGCCGAGGCTGGACTTCGTGGCGGAATCATTCACCGAGGAGGAGCGAGCGCTTCTCGCCCCTCACTTCACCAACCTGGATGGACCGGTATTCGCCCTGGTGGACCTGCCGGAGGTCGTCAAGGGGGCGCTGTTCGCGCGGTACTCGCGGTCCCCCAAGTCACTCCGCAGACTCTTCCTGGACGAGTTCGCCGGAGGAGCCTTGCTGGCCGCGACGAGCGTCGGCGGACCCGGCGGAGGGGAGGACACCGCCGCCGTCCGGCGAGCCGAGGCCCTTTACGAGCGGGTCTTCCTCGAGTACGGCGACGATTCCGTTGCCCAGCTCGGGGGGGTCCACCTGGCGTGCGAGCAGGCCTCGCAGCCTCTGGCCAAGGTCTTGGAGTGGGGCCGACTGGCCGCCTACCTCGAACAGTCCACTCGATACGTTCCCTATGCCGACCGTCCCGGCGGGCGATGGCGCTATCGCGTCCCCGAAGAGCTCGATCCCCATCCGATGCTGGCGGCGCGGTATCGCGCCACGCTGGACGACGCGTTCGAAGCCTATGCCCGATTGCTGGAACCCCTCCAGGAGCACCTCCGCGAGCTCTTTCCGCAAGAGCCGTCGGACACCGATTTCGTGTACCGCATGACCATCAGGGCGAAGGCATGTGACGCGTTGCGCGGGCTCCTGCCCGCGGCGACCCGATCACATGTGGGCATCTTTGCCACGGCTCAGTCGTACGAACAGATGGTCCTGCGGATGCGGGCGCACCCGCTGGCGGAGGTCAGGACCTACTCTGACCTCATCCTCACCGAACTCCGCAAGGTCATCCCGGCCTTCCTGACCCGGGTGGACGTCTCTGACCGCGGTGTGGCGTGGACGGACTATCTGCGGGAGTCGAGACGGGACACCGCCGCGGCGGCGGCGCGCTTCCTCGAAGGGACGACGGCCGAGCCTCGAGAGGCCGTCACGCTGACGGACTTCGATCCGGACGGTGAGGTCAAGGTGGCCGCGGCCGCGATGTACGCGACAAGTGGGCTCCCTGACGACCAGCTCCTGGAGGTGGCTCGGAAACTGACCACGGCGGAACGGATGGAGATCCTTCAGGCATACGTCGGCCGGCGAGCCAACCGCCGCCACAAGCCTGGGCGAGCGTTCGAGCGGACTGTCTACCGTTTCGACGTCCTGTGCGATTACGGCGTCTTCCGAGACCTCCAGCGACACCGGACGCTCACCCTGGAATGGCAGTCCCTCGGCGTCGAGCACGGGTCCGAAACTCCACCCGAGATCGACGCCGCCGGGATGCGGGGCGATTGGGATCGGGTCATGGAAGCGTCGGCAGATCTTTTCAACGCGATGCGAGAAGCGGGGCTCGGCGAGGCCGCCCAGTACGCGGTTTCCATGGCCTATAGGGTCCGTTTCTACATGGAGATGAACGCACGGGAAGCGATGCACCTGATCGAACTGCGCTCCACCCCCCAGGGACACCCCGCCTACCGAAGGGTCGCCCAGCAGATGCACCGCCTGATCGCCGAGCAGGCCGGCCACCGTGCTCTCTCAGCAGCCATGCGCTTCGTCGACCACACCGCCGTCGACCTCGCCAGGCTGGAAGCCGAACGTCGGACCGAAGCCAAACGCCGGATCATGCCCGCGGACCCCCCTGTGCGCTGAGCCGTTCTCGTTTCCTT
>DHWM01000047.1 GCA_002413185.1 Actinobacteria bacterium UBA5182 | reverse complement strand
GACGCCGTGGTTCGGTGGGATGCCGCCCGAGCCCGGGCGATGGCCCGTCTCGGCGACGCAGCGGAGGCCGAGCGGCTGGCCCGACGATCGGTCGAACGAGCGTGGGCCACCGACTACGAGGAACTTCGAGGCCTATCGCAGGTCGCGCTGGCGGAGGTCCTCCAGGGATCAGGGCGGACGGAAGAGGCGGGCGAAGCGCTCAGCGAGGCCGTCGCGGTGTACGAGGCCAAGGGCAACGTGGTTTCCGCGGAGATCACCCGAAAGAAGCTCGAAGATATCGAGGCCGTCGCTCCGAATGCCGGCCCGACTGCAATCTAGGCCTACCCTGGCCCGGCCGCTCCTACGGGCGTCCCGCCCCGACGAACGACTCCCAGTTCACGGGGATCTCCTCGACGAATCCGCCGGTGTGCGGGGCGTCGATCATCATGCCGCCACCGACGTAGATGCCGACGTGGGAGATGGGCGAGTAGAAGAACACCAGATCGCCGGGTTGCAGCTGGGAACGATCCACGTGCGGGACCGCCGCGTACTGCATGGCCGACGAATGCGGAAGCGAGACGCCGCCGTGCGCCCAGGCCCACATGGTGAGCCCAGAGCAGTCGAAGCCGGTCGAAGGATCGGACCCACCCCATTGGTAGGGAACCCCCAGGACAGAGGCTGCGGCCGACACGGCGGCCGATGCGCCACCGGAGGGGGGCGGGGGAGGAGGTGGTGGAGGCCCCCCGCCTCCTCCGCCCGTGGGCGACGGTGATGGCGCGGGGGCGGGGGGTTTCGCGGCGGCTGCGGCCGCCGCCTTCGCTGCCGCAGCTCGAGCTGCTGCTGCTGCCGCAGCCGCTGCCTGCTGCTTCGCGAGCTGGTCCTTCAAGCTGTGGACGAGGGTCTGCTGCTGGCCGATGGCGGCGAGGATCTCGTCCTTCTGGTTCTGGAGCGAGGAGAGCTCGCCCTGCAGGGTGGCGGCCGTCCGGCTCAGCCGCGCGCCGGCCTCCCCTGCCCGGACCTCCGAGCTCTGAGCCCGGTTCGCGGCGTCGGTATCCGACTGCGCGACGGCGTTCACGAACTGGAGCCGTTGATTCAGGTCGTCCAGCGACGTCGCCCCCAGCAACACGTCGATGTTCGAACCGATGCCGCCCTCGTAGGCTGCGGCCGCCCGCGCGGCGAGGGAGGCCCGAGCCGCGTCCGCTTCTCCCCGGGCCACCGACGCCGCCACCTGTTCGGCAGCCAGCCGTTGCTGGGTTGTCTGCAGACCGACCTGCTCCTGGTCGTACCGCTCGACGAGCAGGTCGAGCTGAAGGTTGAGCGTGGTCAGCTGGGCTTCGGCCGCAGAGACGTCCTGTCCGGTGACCGGCGCAGCGTGGGCGATGGCCGTGACGGCCGTCGCGGAACAGATCCCGGTCAGGAGTGCGAGGAGGGCTCCGGTTGCTCGCCGGGTTCCTCCGGCACGAGAAGTCGTTCGATGCTCACGCATGACAAACGGCTGCCCCAGCAGCCGGCGTCTGACTCTACGGGGGATGGAGGCGAAAGTCACGCCTTCACGTCGCCAAGGTCCCTCTCGATCAGGGCCATACGGCGGTCGCGATCCCGATGGCCGGCGAGCGCTCGCCGGTCGGCCAGTCCATCCCAGGGGACGAACAGGACGATGACGGTGAGGGCCCACGCGCTGTAGTCGAGGTGCATGGTCAGCCCGATACCCAGGTGGAGGGCCACGACCGCGGGGACGAAGAACCACGCCGAACGTGGCCACCGCAGGACGAGGGGAAACCCGAGCTCCGCGACGAAGGTTCCGGACGCCGCGAGGTGGGAGAGCAGCGGGTGGCCGGCCAGGAAGATCGCCGGCCCGATCGGCCGGGGATTCTGGTCGCTGATCCCGTACAGCACCCACCGCAGGTTGTCGCTCAGGAACCACGCGGGCCCGGAGTAGATCAGCTTGTTCAGCCCGGAGAAGAAGTACCCGCCTGCCACGACGATCATCGCGGTTCGAACGGGCCACCCATAGCGGGGCGACGGTGCCGGCGGCCGGAGATTCGTCCATCGGGCGCGAAGGGACCACGCATCGGCCGTCGGGGCGAACAGGAGGGGGAACAGCCCGAGGAGGAGGAACGTCTCGTTGTGCATCGGCTGGCCCACGCTCGCCCACATGCCATTCAGGAACAGCGACCCCACCCAGGCGACGGGGAGCGCCACGGAAGCGAAGAGGCCGGCGGCGCCGAACAGGCACGCGAGCACGGAGACCACCTGGACGGCGAGGACCCAGTGTGCCGAGGGCATGCCGGGGAACATGCGCATGAACGAGATCGGCCGGAACAGGACGCGCGGCTGGCCGGCCAGTTCGAGATACATCGGTCGACAGAGCCGCCCCGCCAGGACCAAACAGAGCCCGATCCGCACCCCGGCCAGCCGCTGCGCGTCGCCGGGAACGAAGATCCAGCGCTCGATCCGCCCCACCGCCGAGGTCGGACGATCATCGACAGACATAATCGAGCCTCCTCGGCGGGGGGCGGGCCGGTCTGGCTCCCTTCCTGGGGAGCGCGGTCCAGGTGACCCGGTACAGCCGAAGCGCGACCGCCGGGCCGTCGACGCGGCGCACCTCGGCCAGCCACGCCTCGCAACTCGCCCGCTTGGCGTCGGGCGACAGGTGGCGGAATCCGTTCATGATCAGACCGAACCCCTGATAGGCCCGCGGGAGGGCCGTGAAGACCACCCCCGCCTCGCGTCCCCCCGGGAGGACGGCGTCGGCCGTCCAGATGAACCGGGTCTCGTGACGGACGCGGCTGAACAGCCGGAAGCCGGTGAGCGGCCAGAGCTCGAGCCCGAAGACGGAACAGAGCAGGAAGGCGGCGAGGAACCCTCGAACCAGCCACCGAGCCGGCGCGGGGACCCCAGCCGGCGGGGCCGTCGATCCCGTCCGGTCTGTCGGCCGGGCGACGTCCTCCGGGATCGATCCCGGCTCGACGCCCCGTCCGCGGTCCACTCTCCCGCCCTCCCTCGCTCCCGCCTCGCCGAATCGGCCGCCGCCTCGACCTGCCTATCTTTGACCCTTCTTGGGAATGGCGCCGGGCCCTGCCGTGGCCCGCGGGCTGCTCACCCCAACCGAAAGACCGTCACCCCATCCACCACCAGGGGCCGGATCCCGACGAGCGCTTGCACGCGGCCGACGGCTGCCGGGTCCGGCCTCTCGACCAGGATCACGCCGACCCCGGCCCGACTCAACCAGGAACGGATCACCCCGGGGTCACCGGCATGCACGGGACGTCCGTACACCAGCCGGCGCACCGCCGC
>DHWM01000108.1:2614-2867 GCA_002413185.1 Actinobacteria bacterium UBA5182 | reverse complement strand
AAGAAGTCGATCGACGGCTCCTTCTTCCGCCACAGCGGAAGGCCCTTCCGCTCCCATCCCGAGTGCAGGTCCGTGTCGTCGACGATGGCGTCGCCCTGGACGGTGGCCCGGCGGAACCGGTCCACCTTGACCGCGATGGGGTCGGTGATCGATAGCGACACCCGAGGATTGGCCTTGATGTGTTCGAGCTTCTTGGAGAACAGGACGCTCGAGGTCAGGTAGACCAGCTCGCCGTCGTACAGCGGGATCAGCG
>DHWM01000108.1:0-2437 GCA_002413185.1 Actinobacteria bacterium UBA5182 | reverse complement strand
ACCTTCGGGTTCGCCTTGATGTGTTCGAGCTTCCTGCTGAACAGGATGCTCGAGGTGAGGTAGATCAGGCGGCCGTCGTACAGCGGGATCAGCGGGTGGGTGACGGGGCGGCCTCGCTCATCCAGCACCGTAAGCTCGCCCACCAACGCGGTGTCCAACAGCTCTTCGATCGGGTCGGGTAGCACTCCCACGATTCCCTCCAGGGATCGATGTGCACAGCAAGAGTAGGACAAGTTCAGACTTCGCCGCTCACACCGGGGGGGCCGAGGGTCCCTCTTGACGGGGCTGGGAGAATGCCACAGACAAGGGGGTTGCCGTGGCAAGGACCGGAGTGGCGATCTCCGGCGGGGGGCATCGGGCGTCGCTGTTCGGCCTGGGCGCACTGTTGTATCTGGCGGACAGCAAGAGCAACAGCGAGGTCACCTCGATCGCGTCCGTCTCCGGCGGATCGTTGACGAACGGGTTCGTGGCTCAAAGCCTCGACTATCAGGAAGCCACGGGCGAGGAGTTTCGGGCAGCCGTTCAGCCCTTCGCCGCCCGCATGGCCCGGGGCGGGACCCTGTGGGCCTCACCGCTGACGTGGGCGTACGTGGTCGCCCTGGCGTTGATCGGGCTGGCCATGATGTTCTTCGCCGTCCACCTGGTGGTCGACTTCTCCATCCTGCGGTGGGCGACGTGGATCCGCTTCCTGGTCTTCCTGGGAGCCCTGGTGGCGCTGGCGCTGTTCGCGGAGCTTCGGGGCGTGCTGTGCGCCCGGGCCTTCGCCCGCACGTTGTTCTCTCCCGGCGGGTCCCCGACCGCGCTGGCATCGATCCACGCCACTGTCGACCACGTCCTCTGCGCTACCGACCTGCACGCCGGTGAGCACGTGTACTTCTCGGGGAGGTTCGTGTGCGCGTACCGGTTCGGGTGGGGCAAGCCAGGAGATCTGCCGCTGCATCTCGCCGTGCAGGCCTCCGCCGCGCTGCCGGGCGCGTTCCCGGTGCGGTGGCTGCGGACCGCCCGCCACGGCTTCGTCTCTCCAGGAGACGCCGAAGCCGGCCGCGCAGCGTTCATGGCCCTCACCGACGGGGGGGTGTACGACAACATGGCCGATCAATGGCCCCAGGGCGTGGGGCGGCGCAACGAGCGGTGGGCCCAACACCACCCTGACCTGCACGATCCCGGGGAGATCGTGGTGGTGAACGCGTCGGCCGCTCTCGGGTGGGGCCCCGTGTGGAAGATGCGGATCCCCCTCCTCGGCGAGCTGCTGGCCCTGCTGAAGGACAAGAGCGTCCTCTACGACAACGGCACCAGCGTCCGTCGCACCTCGCTGGTCGAGCAGTTCAACGTCAACGAGCTTTTGAAGAAGACACCCACGGGTGCACTCGTCCACATCGCGCAGAGCCCCTACGACGTCGCCGGGAAGTTCGCCACCGACACCACGTGGCCGGGCAGGGCTCAACGGGCCGGTGCGGTCCTGGCGCTCCTCCGTGCCGACGCCACCACCAGCGAGGCCGACTGGGCGGCCATCGCCAAGGACGACCCCAAGGTGAAGACGACGCTCTCCGCGCTCGGGATCGAGACCTCGGCCCGGTTGCTCCGGCACGCGTACGTGCTGTCCATGGCCAACCTCCACGTGATCTTGGGCTTCCCCCTCCCCGCGGCGATCCCGCCGCTCTCGGATTTCACGGCCTTCGTGGGGGGCGGTTCCCCGGAGAGAGGCGATCTCGACTCGGCCGGACCCGGATCGGGCTGAGGCGCTGGTCGGCCGCCCGAGCACCCCCACCCGACGAGTGTTATAAGCAGCGGTCATGGGACTGGACATGCCGCTCCGGGAGGCGATGGAGAGCCAGCGGGCCATCCGCCGGCTGAAGGCCGACCCCGTCGACAACGAACTCCTCCTTCGGTGCATCGAGCTGGCGCTGAAGGCGCCCACCGGGAGCAATGCCCAGAACTGGGAATGGATCGTGGTCCGGGACCCGGAGGTGAAGGCGAAGCTCGCCAAGTATTACCGGCAGTCCTGGAGGATCTACGGAGGCCTGGGCCGGCGGAGGATGCGCGGACACGACAAGATGCTCCGGAACATCGATGCCGTGCAGTGGCAGGTGGATCACTTCGAGGAGATCCCCGTGCTGGTGATCCCGTGCCTGCGCGGGCCCAGGCTGACCTTCTTCCCCATGGGCGCGAGCTCGCACTTCGGCTCGATCTACCCGGCCATCCAGAACTTCCTGCTGGCGTGCCGGGCCGAAGGGCTGGGGGCGGCGCTCACCACGCTGCCCCTGTGGTCGACCACGCAGGCCCGCCGGGCGCTCGGGCTTCCCTTCGGCGTGCAGCCCTGCGCCGTCATCCCGGTTGGATGGCCCAAGGGCCGGTACGGCCCGACGTCGCGCAAGCCCGTGGAGAAGGTCGTCCACTACGACCGGTGGGGGACCAAGACCCCGCCCTCCGCCTGAAC
>DHWM01000048.1:16787-40015 GCA_002413185.1 Actinobacteria bacterium UBA5182 | reverse complement strand
GCCATGATGATCTCGGGCTTGTCCACTGTCGCCTCACCCCCACGATGTGCGTTCGCGGGGAAGTCCGAGGGGCAGCGTATCAGGCTGTCTCAGGCCCGGAACGCGGCCAGTGGCGTGGGCGCACGCATCGCTGGGCGGGCCACGCGGACACGCCGGAGCGCGTCGAGCCTGGCATCCCGGGCCAGGGAGAAACCCTTCAGCCCGGGCAGCTCACCGAGCGTGACGTCCATCTCCGCCGAGGCCTTCGCCCCCGCCTCGTCGCCGAAGATGTAGGCGATGGCGAAGTCCGTCTCCGCCTGGGGACGGACCCCGGTCCCCACCGGAGCCCACAGGTGCTCGAGCGCCCACCGGGTGACGCGGCGGGCCTCCTGGCTCCGGGCCAGCCGCATCCGGGCCTGAGCCCGGTAGAACGCGAAGTGGCGGCGTTCGTCCTTGATGATGCGCGACAGCAGGTCGATCAGGACCGGATGCTCGGTCTTGTCGATGAGCAGGTGATAGCCGGTCAGCGTGCTGAGCTCGTTCACCGCACCCCACGTCATGTGCAGGGCGACGAAGTCCTTGAACAGGGCGGCCGCGGCGAGGGTGGCCACGTGGCTGGCGTAGCCCTTCGCCCCCACCTTCCGCCGGATCCAGGTATTCCTGGCCCTCCGGCTGGGATACGGAGCTTCGCTCCACACCCGCTCGCCGTCCGGGCCCAGCCCGTAGCCTGCCTCGCCCAGGAAGCGGCTGAACGCCTCGCCGTGCCACAGCTCCTCGTACACCCAGCACGACAGGAACGCCGTCACGTCGGGGTCGAACGCCGCTCGAGTGGCGAGAAGGTCCCGGAGGAAGATCACCGTGTGGGATTCGATGTCCATCATGTAGGCGAGCGACCTGGCCTCACCCTCCGCCACGGGATGTTGCGAGACCTGGTCCCATCGAACGCCGGCCAGGTCGACCTTCTTCGATGCCCTGAGGTACTTGTCGAGGTCGAAGTCGTCCACGGGTTCCCCTTTCCGCCCTGCGAGACATTCGAATCATCGTCCCGTTCGGATCACCGGGCCACGGGGCGAGCCAGGGAGCGGCAGGGGGTTCAGCCGGAGCCGGAGAGGCGTTCCCGCAGGAGCTCGGCGGCGACCTTGGGGTTCGCCGCTCCGCCGCTCTTCTTCATGACCTGCCCCACCAGGAACCCCAGGACGCCCTCCTTGCCCTTTCGAAACTGCTCCACGGGGGCGGGGTTCTCCTCGATGACCTGCTCGATCATCCCGCCCAGCGCCTCCGAGTCCCCGACCTGACGGAGGCCCTTCGCCTCCACGACCGCGTCCACGGACGCCCCGGTGGCGAAGGCCTCCGCCAGGGCGACCTTGGCTCCGGCCGACGAAATGACCTGTTCGTCAAGGAGCTTCACCAGTTCGGCCAGGTGCTCCGGCGTGACCTTCGCCGCGGTGAGGCTCTGATGGGTTTCCCGGAGCAGCGCGGCGAGGTCGCCGGTCATCCAGTTGGCCGCCGCTCGTGGGTCCGCCCCGGCCGACACGGTCGCCTCGAAGAACCTCGCCCACTCCGCCGACGAGGCCACCAGCCCGGCCTGGTGCGCGGACAGTCCCAGTTCGTCCTGGAACCGGCGGCGCCGAGCGGCGGGCAACTCGGGGAGCTCGGCCCGAAGCGTCTCGATCCATTGGGGATCGGGCTCCAGGGGCGCCAGGTCCGGCTCCGGGAAGTAGCGGTAGTCGAAGGCGTACTCCTTGGATCGTCCGTGCGTGGTGATCCCCTTCCCTTCGTCCCAGTGCCGGGTCTCCTGGATGAGCGGTTCGCCTCGCTCCAGGGCCACCTGCTGGCGCTCCTCTTCGAAATTGAGCGCTCGATACAGCGACCGGATGGAGTTGAGGTTCTTGATCTCGATCTTCGTGCCGAGCTCCTCCGAACCGGGGCGACGAAGGCTGACGTTCGCGTCGCACCGGAGGGAGCCCTCCTCCATACGAACGTCGGAGACCCCCAGCGACTCGAGGGTGGCCCGCAGCTCGGTCAGGTATGCGCGGGCTTGCTCAGCGCTCCGCATGTCTGGCTCGGAAACCACCTCGACCAGCGGGACGCCCGCCCGGTTGTAGTCCTCCAGGGCGTACTCGGCCCCACCGATCCGCCCGGTGGCGCCGCCATGCACGGTCTTGCCGGTGTCCTCCTCCAGGTGCACGCGGGTGATCCCGACCCGATGGGTTTCGCCGTCCACTTCGATGTCGAGATGTCCGCCGACGCACAGTGGGAGGTCGTACTGGGAGATCTGGAAGTTCTTCGGCATGTCCGGATAGAAGTAGTTCTTACGATGGAAGATCGAGTGGGGAGCGATTCGGCAGCCCAGGGCCAGGCCGATCTTGATGGTGTACTCGATGGCCTTCTCGTTGGGAACGGGGAGCGTCCCGGGGTGCCCCAGGCAGACGGGACAGACGTTGGTGTTCGGCGGCGCGCCAAAGGCGTTCAGGCACCCGCAGAACATCTTGGTGGCCGTGGAGAGCTCGACGTGGCATTCCAGGCCGATGACGGTCTCGAACCGGGTCGCCTTGGCCGTGTCCGCTTCAGCCATGCCGACACGATACGGGATGCGTTCCGTCGGCCGCCGGATCAGCTCGGACGGTGAGGTGGGGGGCTCAGGCTGACAGCGCTTCCAACAGCGGGGGCCGCGCTGCGAACCTCAGATCCTGCTCCAAGGCGAACGCGACCCGGAGCACCGTGGCCTCGTCCATCAGCCGTCCCATGATCTGGAACCCGATGGGGAGCCCGTCCGGGCTCAGCCCGCACGGGATGCTGACGGCCGGTGTTCCCGTGAGGTCCGAAGGGATGGTGAAGATGTCTGACAGATACATCGCCAACGGGTCCTCGGTCTTCTCGCCCAGCCGGAACGCGGTGGTCGGCGAGGTCGGCGACACCAGCACGTCGAACCGCCGGAAGGCCTCCTCGTAATCGCGGATGACCAGCGTCCGGACCTTCTGGGCCTGGCCGTAGTACGCGTCGTAGTAGCCGGCCGAGAGCGAATACGTCCCCAGCATGATTCGTCGCTTCACCTCGTCGCCGAACCCGGCGCCGCGCGTGCGCATGTTCATCTCCATCACGTCGCCGCCGCCGGGGGCGCGATACCCGTACCGCACTCCGTCGTAGCGGGCCAGGTTCGAGGAGCACTCGGCCGGCGCGATGAGGTAGTAGGCGGAGAGCGCGTAGTCCGCGTGCGGAAGCGATGCCGTCTCCGCGGTGGCTCCCAGCCCCACCAGGCGGTCCACCGCGGCCCGGACGGAGTCCCGGACGGCCGGCTGGACACCTTCGGTCCCCAGCCAGTCCTCCATCACCCCCACCCGAAGGCCCTGCACGCCGGCATCGAGGCCGGCCCCGTAGTGCGGGGCCGGCTCGGGAAGGCTGGTGGCGTCGCGAGGGTCGTGGCCGGCGATGGCCGAGAGGATCGTGGCGGCGTCACGGACGTCGCGGGTGAACGTCCCGACGTGGTCCAGCGACGATGCGAACGCGATCAGCCCGTACCGCGAGATCCGCCCGTACGTCGGCTTGAACCCGACCACGCCGCACAGCGAGGCCGGTTGTCGAACCGACCCGCCGGTGTCGGTGCCGAGGGCCCATACCGCTTGGCCCGATGCGACCGCCGCCGCCGAGCCGCCCGAGGAGCCGCCCGGGACCGTTTCGAGGTTCCACGGGTTCCGGACGGGCCCAAACGCCGAGTTCTCGTTCGATGAGCCCATGGCGAACTCGTCGCAATTCGTCTTCCCCACCAGGACGGCGCCACCCGCCTGGAGCCGCTCCCACGGCGTGCAGTCATACGGCGGGACGTACGGCTCGAGGATCTTCGACCCCGCGGTGGTCCGGATGCCCTTCGTGCAGAACACGTCCTTGAGCGCCAGGGGAATCCCGGCGACAGGCCCGACCTCCTCGCGCCTGGCGACGCGTTCGTCGACCAGGCCGGCTTGGGTCCGGGCCTGGCCCTCGGTGCGGGTCAGGAACGTGTGGAGGCGTTCATCGACCTGATCGATCCGCCGGAGCGTCGACTCGAGGACGTCGATCGCGCGAACGTCGCCGGCGGCGAGCTTGGCGGACAGGTCATGTGCCGTGAGATCGCATAGCTCCGCGGTCATTCCTGCTCCACCACCCTCGGCACCTTGAACCGGTCGCTCTCCTCCTCAGGCGCGCTCGCCATCGCCTCTTCGTGACTCAGCGAGGGTGCCGGGTCATCGGGCCGGAGCACGTTCGACCTGGGGATGGGATGCGACGTCGGCGGGACATCGACCGCCGCCACCTCTCTCACGTTCTCGGCGTGCTCCAGGATGAGCCCGAGCTGGCGGCGGAATCGTTCCTGTTCCTCCTCGGTCAGCGCCAGACGAGCCAGGCGGGCCACGTGTTGGACATCGATCTCCACCGGCATGGACGGGAAGTCTAGCCCGAGCGGTCCGCTACACCCCGGCCTGGCTGAACCCCGGCCCGATGACCACCGTGACCTGGGCCCCGACGGTGTGCTGGTCGTCCTCGACCAGGCGCAGGGAGCTGAGGTAGGAGGCCACCACCTTCGGCTGCTTCCCGAACCCGTGTCCCCACAGGATGGTGTCGACGGGGAGTCCGCCGGTGGCCGGCTGGACCGACGTGACCACGAAGCCGGCGCGTTGCAGGTACGAAGCGACGGCGTCGGCCTTGCCTCCCGAGCCGGCGTCGAGAACGTGGACGGTGATGTCGGCCGGTGAGATCGGCGTTCCCGGAGCTTCCACCCCTACGTTCCCGAGTGCTTTCCCGTCCCGGATCCGCTCCAGCAGCGTCGAAGCGTCCGGCTGGACCAGCTGGACGAAGTCCTCGCCGTTGATGGTGATCGGCTGGGCAGGCACGACCCGGAAGAACACGTTCTGCTGGCCCAGCGTCGCCAGCTTGATGGTGAGGTCCTGGAGGCCGTACAGGTCGAGGTGGTCGTCGTGGATGAGGTTGTTCTTCGCGGCGTCGATGAACTTCGGCAGCTGGAACACCGCCCGCACCGACAGGACCTTGTGGATGAGCGCCTGGATGAACTGCTGCTGGCGGGAGATCCGCGAGAAGTCCGGGATGATGTCGCCCTGGATGTGGCGGGCTCGGACGAACGCGAGCGCCAGCCGCCCATACATGTTGTAGCAGCCCGGGTGGGTCAGGCGAAGGCCGGCCAGCACGTCGATCAGCGGCTTGTCGATGCAGATGGGAACCCCGCCCAAAATGTTCACCAGGCTCTGGAAGCCGATGAAGTTGACCTCGACGTAGTGGTTGATCTTCAGCCCGGTGAGGTGCTCGACCGTCTGGACCATCACGTCCGCGCCGTAGCCGAACGCCGTGTTGATCTTGTTGGTGCCGTGGCCCGGGATGTTGACGCGGAGATCGCGGGGGATGCTCAAGACCACGGTCCTGCCCTTCGCCGCGTCCACCTGCACGACGATGATCGTGTCAGCCCGTTGCCCCTGCACGGTCTGGCTGTTCCCGAAGGAGGACTGCTGCTGCTTGGTGAGCCCGGCCCGGGTGTCGCTCCCCAGGATCAGGAAGTTGCAGCGCTTCTGGACGCACGCCGAATCCACGTGCTTCAGACATCCGGTCGTGTCACACGTGGAGCCGGTCGAAACCTTCGAATGCCCGAAGTCGGTCTCCAGATGCTTGATGGTGGTGATGGAAAGGCCCGACCCAGCCGCGATCAGCACCGACAGCACACCGGCCACGACCAGGAAGAGCTTCCGTGCGCGAGGGTGGCCCGAGGGCGTGTTCTTCGAAGGTGGCGTGGCCATTAGTCTTGACCCAGCCTACAGACAGGCCGGGAGGTGCCGAGCGAACGATGAGCGGGATCGTGTGGAGTCCTTCTGAAGATTACGTGGAGCGGGCGAACGTCACCCGGTTCATGCGCCGGCACGGCATCTCCTCCTACGACGAGCTGGTGAAGCGGTCGCAGGACGACATCGAGTGGTTCTGGGACGCGGTGGTGCAGGACGTGGGGATCGAGTTCTACCAGCCCTACCAGCGCGTGCTGGACGAATCTCGGGGGAAACCGTGGGCCACGTGGTTCTCGGGCGGCACCATCAACCTGGCCCACAACTGCGTGGACCGGTGGGCCCAGGCCACTCCGGACCGGCCCGCGGTGGTATGGGAGGGCGAGGAGGGTTCGGTTCGAACCGTCTCTTATGGCGAGCTCCAGCGCAGGGCGAACCGCTTGGCCGGGGGACTTCGAAGCCTCGGCGTCGAGGACGGGGACGTCGTGGCCATCTTTCTTCCGATGGCACCTGAGACCGTGGCCGCGACCCTGGCCTGCGCCAAGCTCGGCGCCATCTATCTCCCGCTGTTCTCCGGGTACGGTGCCGACGCGGTGGCCACGCGGCTGGCCGACTCGCAGGCCAAGGTGCTGATCACCGCGGACGGGGTGCTCCGGCGCGGGTCGGTGATCAGGATGAAGGAGACGGCGGACGAAGCGGTCGCGGCCAGCCCTTCCGTGGAGCACGTCCTGGTATGGAACCGGGTGGGGCGCGAGGACCTGCCCTGGACCGAGGGACGGGACGTCGCCTGGGAGGAGCTGTGCGCCTCCCAGTCCGATCTCTTCGACACTGCGCGGCTCGACCCCGAGCATCCCCTGTTCATCGCCTACACCAGCGGCACCACCGGGAAGCCGAAGGGCTCGGTGCACGCCCACGGTGGCTTCTTGGTGAAGATCGCCCAGGAGGTCGCCCATCAAGCGGACCTTCACCAGGACGAGACGCTGTTCTGGGTGTCAGACCTGGGATGGATCATGGGGCCGTGGGAGATCGTGGGAGCCGGAGCGTTGGGCGCGACAGTGTTCCTGTTCGACGGGGCGCCCAACGACCCCGCGGACCGCCTGTGGGACCTGGTGGAGCGCCACGGCGTGAACGTGCTAGGGATCTCCCCCACGCTGATCCGGGCCCTGATCCCCTCAGGCGAGGAGCCGGTGCGCAAGCACGACCTGTCGAGCCTTCGGATCCTCGGGTCGACAGGGGAGCCGTGGAACCCGGAGCCATACATGTGGTTCCTGCGGGAGGTGGGCGGGAACCGATGCCCCATCATCAATCTGTCCGGAGGAACGGAGGTCGGGGCGTGCTTCCTTTCGCCCCTTCCCATCACCGAGCTCAAGGCCTGCACCCTGCGGGGGCCGGCCCTGGGGATGGACGTCGACATCTGGGACGCCCAAGGCCGTCCGGTCGAGCCGGGCCAGGTCGGCGAGCTCGTGTGCAAGAAACCCTGGCCGGGGATGACCCGCGGGATCTGGAAGGACCCCGAGCGGTACCTGGACACGTACTGGCGAAGGTGGCCTGACGTGTGGGTGCACGGGGACTGGGCAAGCGTGGACGAGGACGGCTTCTGGTTCCTGCACGGCCGATCCGACGACACCATGAACATCGCGGGCAAACGACTGGGCCCCGCCGAGGTGGAGAGCGCGCTGACCGACCACGCCGCGGTCGCCGAGAGCGCCGCGGTGGGCGTTCCCGATGAGATCAAGGGCGAGGCGATCTGGTGCTTCGTGGTGACCGGGCCCGACCGTCCAGGCGGCGAGGCGCTGGCGAAGGAGCTGTCGGACCTCGTCGCGACCCGCCTGGGCAAGGCGTTCAAGCCGTCTCGGGTCGTCTTCGTCGATGAGCTTCCCAAGACTCGGAGCGCGAAGATCGTCCGGAGGGCGCTGCGCGCCGTGGTGATGAAGCAGGATGCAGGCGACCTGTCGAGCCTGGAGAACCCATCGGCTCTGGACGCCATCCGGGAGAGGATCTGAAGCTTCGATGACGTTTTGTGTGATCCGGCGCCCCGCCCAATGCGAACCAGGGGTGAGGACGCAAGGACGGGAGCCGCCGGATCGTGGTGGACCAGGCACAAGACCATCGCCTGAAGGAACGTGTCGGGGGCACCATCGTGGTCGTTCGTGACCTCGAGGACGCTCGCGACAGAGACCTGGTCCGAAGGGTCCGGACGGGCGACGAGGAAGCCTTCCGGACACTGTTCCGACGATACGGCTCGTCGGCGAAGGGGCTGGCGTTCCGGCTGGTGCGACAGTCCTTCATCGCCGAGGAGATCGTGCAGGAGGCCTTCCTGGCACTGTGGCGTGACCCGGGAAGGTACCGGGAGGAGCGGGGAAGCTTCCGAGCCTGGCTCATGTCGACGGTGCACCACCGGGCGGTCGACGCGGTCAGGCGGGAGGAGGCGCAGCGGCGCCGAGGGAGAGAGCATGTGCCGGAGACCGACGTCGAAGACATCGCACAAAACGTCGTGGAGCAAGCCGACATGGCCCAGTCCAGGCAGCAGGTCAGGGCCGCCCTCGAGGACATCCCATCTGAACAGCGACAGGTCCTGGAGATGATGTATTACGAAGGAAAGACCCAATCCACGATCGCCGAGGAGCTCGATCTCCCGCTGGGGACGGTGAAGAGCCGGACCCTCCTGGGGATGCGCCGGCTCCGGGGGCTGCTGCCAAGGGGAGACGGATGAGCCCGGCCGACCTGTCCCACGACGAGCTCGAGGAGCTCATCGCAGCGGACGCCCTCGACGGGTTGGACGAGCTGGGGCGGCGGCGGATGCACCAGCAGATGGCCGAACACGGCGAGTCCTGCCAGGAGTGTGGGCGGCTGGTCGCGGAGTACGGCGAGGCGGCGGCGCGCCTGGCCCTGGAGGTGGACCCCGAACCGCTGTCGACCGTAGCGGAAGAGCGGCTCATCTCGATGGCTCGTCGCGACGCTCCAGTGGCTACCCGGGGACGATGGGGACGCGCAGAACGGTGGCTGGCCGTGGCTGCGGCGGTCCTTCTGCTGGCCGTGGCCTCCGGCGTCATCGGCCACGTCCTCGGAGCGCGGAACTCAGGCGACGTGCGGGTGCTGACGCTTCGGTCCTCTGCCGGCGCTCCTGCGGTCTCTGTGGCCTACGCCGTCGGGTCGGGACGCGGCTGGGTCATCGCGTCCAGCCTCGGCCCACCGCCCGACGGGAAGGTCTACGAGCTGTGGTTCCAGCCCTCGCCCGGCGCTCCGATGAGCCCGGCCGGGACCTTCGTGCCCCGGGGCGGCGCGGTCGCCGCCCCGGTCACGCTGGCGAAGGCGTTCGTGGCGCTCGCCGTCAGCGTGGAACCGCGCGGTGGGAGCAGGCAGCCAACCTCGCCCCCGGTCTACTTCGCGACCGTCTGAGTACGGCGCGGCTCCCCTTCGTACAGACCAGATCGCGGCCATCGAGGCCAGGATCGTCGCCACGGCTCCCAGCCCCAGAGCTTCCCTCGGACCGAACCGTTCGGACACCCATCCGATGAACGGGCCACCGATGGGCGTCGATCCCAGGAACACCATGGAGAACAGCGCCATGACCCGGCCGCGCATCTGTCCGCTCGACTCGAGCTGCAGGAGCGAGTTCGACGTGGCGATGAACGCGGTGCTGGCCGCGCCGATGGGCAGCATGGCCACCATTTCCAGGACGAACGACGGGGCGAACGCCGCCGCCAGCAGCGTCGCGCCGAGCGCCAGCATCGAGACGGCCAGCAGCGCCCGGGTGGCCCGTGCCCGCATCGCGATGTACAGGCCACCAGTCACCGCGCCTGCCCCCATGACCGAGTACAGCGCGCCGTACGCTCCGGCGCCGCCGCCGAAGGAGTCCCGGACCAGCAACGGGAACACCACCGAGAAGTTGTAGGCGAGCGTACCCACCACAGCCATCAGCAGCAGCGGGGTGCGCAATTCGGACTTCGACCACACGTACCGGAACCCCTCCCGGAGCTGGCCTCGCTTCCGGGGGACGGGCTCGCCGCGCTGGAGCTCCTCCGGTCGCATCTTGACGAACGCCACCACGACGGCGATGTAGGACGCCGAGTTCAGGAGGAAGCAGATCCCGATGCCGACCGTGGCAATGAGGACCCCGGCCAGGGCCGGGCCGACGATACGCGCCGCGTTCACCACCACGCTGTTGAGGCTGACCGCGTTGGCCACGTCCTCGCGTCCGACCATCTCCATGACGAAGCTCTGCCGGGACGGCATGTCGACCAGGTTGACCGCGCCCAGCAGCACGGCCATCACGTAGACCATCCAGAGCTGGACCGCGCCGGTGACCGTCAGGACGCCCAGCACCAGGGCCAGCACCCCCGCGGTTCCCTGGGTGAACGCGATGAGCCTGCGCTTGTCGACGCGGTCGGCGATGACGCCACCCCAGGGCCCGGCCACCAGGATCGGCGTGAACTGCAGCGCCGTCACCAGTCCCAGCGCCAGGCCGCCGCCTCCCAGCTTGAGCACCAACCACGCCTGGCCCACCGACTGCATCCACGTTCCGGACATAGAGATGGTCTGCCCGACGAAGTAGAACCGGTAGTTCCGCACCCGCAGCGACCGGAAGGTCCGGCCGGCGGCTCCTCGGATCCGCCTCACCGCGGGCCGTCGCCTTCGAGGACACGCTCCAGGATTCGAACGGCCTTCCGCAGCGTCTCCCGGTCGGCCTCGGACACGTCCTTGAGGCCGCGCGCCAGATAGGCCGTTCGGCGGGTACGGGTCCGGTCCAGCAACCGCCGGCCCTGCGGCGTCAGGCGGATCCGAAAGGACCGGCGGTCCGATTCATGGCCCTCTCGGATCGCCAGGCCCTGCTCCTCGAGCTTGGCCACCACTCGAGTGACCGTTGGCGGCTGGACCCGTTCGAAGGACGCGAGATCCCCCAGCGTGACCGGCTCGAGGCGCTCGATGGTCCACATGGCCGAAAGGAGGGAGGCGCTGACGCCGGTCTCGCCTCGCTGGCGGAGACGCCGAGCCAACCGGCCCACGACCAGACGAAGGTCGGAGGCCAAGAGCCCGGGATCGGCTCCCCGGTCCGCGGCCCGGGGAGTTCGAGGCTCCGAGATGGCTGTTGGGGTCATTGTTTACCCAGGCTAATTAGCTTTGCTAAGGATGTCAACCTGGCAAACGAGGGGACGTTGGTCCGGGGCCGTGCGGTGCGCTTACTCGCCCTTGGCCCGTCGGGCCTGGAGGATGGTCTCCTTGCGGGCCAGCCGGGCCTCACGGCGAAGCTTGGCCTCGCGCTGGCGCTGGCGCTGCTCCTCGTTCTCCGGCTCGACGGGCGGCACCGGCCGGGGCTTCCCCTCCTTGTCCAGCGCCACGTAGACCAGGTACGCGCTGGAGGTGTGGACGTGCCGCCCGGTGACGAAGTTGTCCGCCTCCACCCGCACGCCCACTTCCACGGAGGTCCGACCGGTGTCGTTGACCATCGCCTTGACGGTGACCACGTCACCAACATAGACGGGCTCCATGAACGACATCTCGTCGAGCGCCACCGTCACCACCGGCCCGCCGCAGTGCTTCATGGCGGCCAGGCCCCCGGTCGAATCGACCAGCTTCATGACCTCGCCGCCGTGGACGTTGCCGAGGAGGTTCGCATCGGGCAGCTCCATCTGCCGGACCAGCTGGACCGAAGACGCCGACGGCGGCCTGGGGGTGAGGTCCCACTGTTCCGAGCCGGAGACGTCGGCTGGGCGCGTCGCCATCAGCCGGTGATCGCCTTGAGGATGTTCCGGGCGATCACCACGCGCTGGATCTGGTTCGTCCCCTCGTAGATCTGGGTGATCTTCGCGTCGCGCATCATCCGCTCCACCGGGTACTCGCGCATGTACCCGTACCCCCCCAGGAGCTGCACCGCGTCGGTGGTCACCTTCATGGCCGTGTCGCCGGCAAACGCCTTGGCGATGGAGGCAAACAGCGTCATCCGCGGATCCTTCGCGTCGACCAGCGACGCCGCCTTGTACACCAGCAATCGGGCCGCCTCGATCTCCATGGCCATGTCGGCGATCATGAACTGGAGCCCTTCGAAGTGGCTGACCGGCTTGCCGAACTGCTGCCGCTCGGTGGTGTACCTCGTGGCGAAGTCGAACGCACCCTGGGCGATCCCGAGCGCCTGCGCGGCGATGGTGGGCCGAGAGTAGTCGAGCGTCCGCATGGCGTACGTGAATCCCTGGTTCTCCTCCCCGATCAGCCGGTCGGCCGGGATCTCCGTGCCTTCGAAGTACACCTCGCGGGTCGGAGAGCCATGGATGCCCAGCTTGTGCTCGGCCTTGCCGAACGAGACGCCGGGATCGCGCTTGTACACCACGAACGCGGAGATGGCCTTGGCCTTCTGCTCGGGATCGGCCGTGGCGAAGACCGTGTAGGCGTCGGACACTCCGGCGTTCGTGATGAATCGCTTGATCCCGCCCAAGACGTATCCGGAGTCCGTTTTCCGATACCGGGTCTTCATTGCGACGCTGTCGGATCCGCTCCCGGGCTCGGTCAGGCAGTACGACATCTGGTGCTCACCCCGGGCGATCCCGCCGAACAGCTCCTTCTTGAGCTCGTCGGAGCCGGCCAGCATGACCGGGATGGCGCCGAGCCGGCTCACCAGCGGGATCAGCGCGCACCCGGCGGAGACCCGGGAGATCTCCTCGATGAAGACGGCGAACGTCAGCGAACCGCCGCCGGCCCCGCCGAACTCCTCCGGATACCCCACGGCCATCAGCTCGTTGTCGACCAGCAGCTTGTGGACGTCCCACGGGAACTCGTCGGCCTCGTCGATCTCGGCCGCCCGAGCCAGTCCGATCCTCTCCTCCACGATCTCCCGAACGAGCCCGCGGAACTCCTCCAGCTCCTGGGGCAGCTCGAACGCGCTCTCTGTCATGGAAGCCCGTTCCCTCGTCTGCCCAGTGACCTACCGGCGGGGAAAAAACGCGTCGCTTGCCATACATACGAGGCGTCGATTCCCTCGCGGCGATCTCTGGCCCGGCTGGATCCTCGCTCAGGCATTCCTGATGATTCTCACACCTGGCGGAGCGCCTTCCTCAACAACGACTGCAGTCTGCCCCACGAACTTCTCGACCGCCGCTAAGGCCAGTTCGCGGACTTCCAGGAAGGTGGACCCCACAGCGGTCCACCCTGGAATCTCCTCGGATTCCGCCCACCAACCCGCGGGCTCGTCGTGATATCGGATCGTCACGGTGCTCATCGATGACCTCTCAGCAAGCCGACGGCCTCTTCCTCTGTGAGGCCCACATCTCTCACCAGAATCTTCCGTACCGCTCCGGGCGGCACCGTCGCGCGATCATGGAACGAGAATGGCAATTTAGGATAGCCGTTGGGCGATGTGAGAACTCGGCGGGGTCTGACAGACCCGTCGTGCAGTGGTGGCGATGGATGAATTACGAAACGCGACGGATGATCAGGGCGTCGCCCTGGCCGCCGCCGCCGCACAGAGCCGCGCCGCCGTATTCGACTCCACGCCGCCGCATCTCGTAGGCCAAGGTCAGGACGAGGCGGCACCCACTCATCCCGATGGGGTGCCCCAGGGCAACCGCCCCACCGTTGACGTTGACGATCTCCTCGTCGGCGCCGAGCATCCTGGTGGCGTTCAACGCCACCGAGGCGAACGCTTCGTTGATCTCGATGAGCCCGAGGTCGTGGACGTCCTTCCCCGCCTTCTTCAGGGCGTTCTGCATGGCGATGGCGGGGACGGTGTGGAGGTAGGCATAGCGTTCGGCGCTCATGCCGTGGGCGACGATCTCGGCCAGTGGCTCGACGCCCAGTGCGTCGGCGCGGTCGCGGGACATCACCACGACCGCCGCTCCCCCGTCGGAGATCTGCGAAGCGTTGCCGCCGGTGATGGTCCCGTCGGGCTTGAACACCGACTTCAGCTTGGCCAGCGTCTCCGCCGTGGTGTCGACCCGCACGCCCTCGTCGCGAGCAACCACGACCGGCTCGCCCCTGCGCTGGGGGATCTCCACCGGAACGACCTCCTCGGCCAGCCGGCCGGACTCCCAGCCGTCGTGGGCGCGAGCGTGGGAGCGGGCGCTCCAGGCGTCCTGGTCCTCCCGGGAGATGCTGAGCTCCCGGTTGACCTCGTCCGAGGAGTCGCCCATGTGCTGGTCGGTGAAGGTGGACCACAGGCCGTCGTACACCATCGAATCCACCAGCTCGGTGTTGCCCATCCGGGCGCCCAGCCGGGCGCTGGGAAGGAGGTAGGGCGCGTTCGTCATCGATTCCATGCCGCCGGCCACGACCACCTCCACCTCGCCGGCCCTGATCAGCTGGTCGGCAAGGGCGATGGCGTTGATGCCGGACAGGCACACCTTGTTGATGGTGATGGCGGGGACTTCCTTGGGGATGCCGGCATCGATGGCAGCCTGGCGGGCGGTGATCTGCCCCGCCCCCGCCTGGAGGACCTGCCCCATGATCACGTAGTCGATCTCATCGGGTGAGACCTGCGCGCGCTCCACCGCGTTCTTGATGGCATGGGCGCCGAGCTTGGTCGCGGGGAGGTCCTTCAACCCGCCGACGAACTTGCCGATCGGCGTCCTGGCGCCGGCGACGATCACGGACGAAGTCATGGTGGGGCTCCTCTCGAAAGGACGTGGTCGATCTATTCTACGAGCGGAGCGAAACCGGCTTCGAGACGGGAATCAGTCGGGCGCGGGCGTCGTTGCGGGCTCGTCGTCGACGATGACCGGGCTCTCGACCTTGCGCCCGTTGGCGCCGTTCGCCGCGGCGGGGGCGGGAGCCTTCAGACGAGGTTCGCGGGGCAGGACCGGGGTCGCCGTCGGCATCGGGCGGGGCTTGCGCGGAACCTGCACCACCTTGATCCCGTCGGGGGCGCTCCTTCGCTGGAGCGCCTCCCGGATGACCACCATGATCTCCTCCCCGACGAGCTCGTCTCGGGCCAGCAGGGCGTCACGGAGCGTTTCCACGATGTCCCGGTTGGCGTCGAGCGCCCCGGTGACCCGTTCCTTCTGCGCGTGCAGCAGCTCCTCCACCCGGTCCCGGGTCTCCTTCAGCCCGAGCACCCGGCCCACCAGGTTTCGATTGTTGATGGCGCCCTCGCTGACGGCCTCGTAAGAGATCAGCGAACCCGCCATCCCCAGCGAGCCGACCATGGCCGCGGCGGTCTGGGTGGCCAAGGCGAGGTCGGCTCCGGGGCCCGTGCCACTCTGCCCGAGGAACAGCTCCTCGGCGGCCATCCCTCCCAGGGCGATGGCCAGCATCGCTTCGAGCTCCGACCGCGACTGGGTGAACCGCTCTTCGGTCTCAGAGTGAGCGAGCAGGCCGAGCGACTGCCGGCGCTTGACGATGGACAGCACCTCCATCCGGCGGGTCGTCCCCAGCAGGTAGGCCGCCGTGGCGTGGCCGGCCTCGTGTGTGGCCACCGCACGCCGCTCCTCGTCGGTGTAGATGGCCGGCTGGGCCAGCCCCACCTCTTCGGTCAGCTTGGCCTCGTAGATGTCGGAGAGCGACATCCCGCGCCGCCCGTCTCGCAGCGCCACCAGCAAGGCTTCGTCGAACAGGTGCTCGATCATGACGGGCGTGTAGCCGAACGTGTCGTGGGCCAGGCGATCGCGCGCCGCGTCGCCGTCGAGCTCCTCCTGATGCGACTTGCGCGTCAGGAAGAAGTCGATGAGGTCTCGCCGTCCCTGCTTGGTCGGCAGGTCGAAGTACAGGCGCCGGTCGAACCGCCCGGGCCGCAGCAGCGCCGGATCCAGCGCCTCCGCCCGGTTCGTCGCGGCGATCAGGAGGATGTTGTTGTAGGAGGGACGGCCGGAGTTGAGGCTTCGGCCCTCCGGGAGGTAGCCGTCGACCCAGCGGATGATCCGCTCCCGGAACCGCTGCAGGAACGGCGGCTGGTCGAAGGACTGCATCTGGATGAGCAGCTCGTTCACGACGCCGCTGGAACCCTCGGTCAGGGTGTTGTTCACCGTCATCGGGGAGAGGCCTGCAGGCCGGGGCGACATCCCCAGGCCGCCGCGGGCCCCTCCGATGGCGTCGATCTCCTCGATGAACCCGATGGCCCCGCCGTTCTTGCGAGCGGCCTTGCGAAGCTCCTTGAAGAACGCCCGGATCTTCACCGCCGTCATCCCGTAGAACATTGACTGGAACGCCGGGGCAGAAACGAACAGGAACGGCACTCGGGCCTGCTTGGCCATGGCCTTGGCCAGGAACGTCTTTCCCGTCCCTGGGGGGGCCCTCGAACAGGATGCCCCGGCGGGGGTTCCCCCCCAGGACCTCGCGGAAGGTGGCGTAGCCCAGGAACACGTTGAGGCTCCGCACCACTTCGTCCACCGGCCCGTCCAGCCCCTTGATGTCGGACAGGCCCACCTCGATGTGCTCGGGCCGGATCAGGATGTGGGGCGACCGGCTGCTCATGACCATCGGGACCACCAGGACCAGGCCCAGCAGGACGATCAGGATGATGCCGGGAAGCCACGTGACGGCGTCCGGGCCGAAACTCGGGCCACGGAGGGGGTTGTGGGTCAGCGTGCGGTACAGCAGGAGTCCGGCCACGGAACCGAGCAGCAGGCCGGCCCGGAGGAGACGGCGCCGACGGGTGCGCTCCCGGACCCGGCTGACGTCCGCCAAACCCGCCCGCACGAGCTTGGAATCGCCGAGGGCGGCGACCACCTTGTTCGTCTCGTTCAACTTCGCACCCAATGCACTCGCCTTTCGGTCGCCCAAGCGGCAGGCACGGGTGGCAGGAGCGGGGGCGCCCGGACGGGGTCCTTGGTACACCGCGGCCGTCACACCATTCATCCGCCCTTCGCCGGTGCCCGGGGGCGACTTTGGTATGTGCCGTGCTGCGCTGCGCGCCCCCTTCACTAGGGCTTATGACAAAGCGCGACGGTCCCGACTAAGGTGGGTGAAACAAACCCACTCCACGTTCAGCCCGCGTTTCCAGGAGGTTTCGCCGTGCCGAGAAAGAAGCAGGAACCGGTCGGGACCGATGTCGCCCGCAACATCGGCGGGTTGTTGCGGGGGCTCCGGCGCTCCGCCGGGTACCGGGCGGTGCGAGACGCCGCCGCCATCCCGGGCTGTCCGGCCGCCCAGCAAACCATCTACGCGTACGAGCGGGGCGGCCTGGTCCCCTCGCTGAAGCAGTTCATGGAACTGGTCGAGTTCTACGCCCTCCAGACCGAGGGCGTCCCCGAGGACATCCGCTACCAGGCCGTGGCGGCGTTGATCGCGGCGCTCTCCACCCCCGCCTATCACATCCCCGAGGTCCTCGATCTGATCAACCGCCTCCAGCCGGCCCCCGCCGCCGGTCGTCGCCGCCGGAAGCGGTAGCCGGGCCCGGGCCGGTGAGCGAGCTCCTCACGGACGTCGATCACGTCGGGATCGCGGTCCGGGATCTCGCCGCGGCCGAGGAGGAGTACCGCCGGGCGTTCGGCGTCGAACCGGTCCACCGCGAGCGCGTCGAGGACCAGGGAGTCGAAGAGGTCCTGTTCAAGGTGGGCTCGTCCTACATCCAGCTCCTGGCGGCCACCGGCCCCGACACGCCGGTCGGCAAGTTCCTGGAACGACGGGGCGAGGGGATCCACCACATCGGATACCGGGTGGAGGACGTGGCCGCGGTGCTGCGCTCGCTCCGCGCCGAAGGCATCCCGCTGATCGACGAGCTCCCTCGGCCCGGGTCCCGCGGAGCGACCGTGGCGTTCGTTCACCCGAAGGGGTTCCGGGGCGTCCTGGTGGAACTGGTCCAGGAGCCGGCCGACGACGGTCGGGGGGCACGCCCGTGATCGACTTCACCATCCCTCCTGACCTGGCCGAGATCCAGAGCCGCGTGGCGGCGTTCGTGAGAGACCGCGTCCTGCCCATCGAGCCCGAGGTGGACGAGTCGAACTTCGATCAGCACCTGTCGCGGCTCCAGGGTGCGGGACGTGAGGACGGCCTGTGGAACCCGCACCTCCCGCCCGAGTGGGGCGGCCTCGGCTTGGGTGCCCTGGGCATGGCGCTCGTCTCCCAGGAGCTCGGTGCGTCGGGCCTGGCGTCGCTCGCGCTGAACTGCATGGCTCCGGACGAGGGGAACATGCATCTCCTCCTGCACGCCGCGACCGCCGGACAACAGGAACGATATCTCCGGCCGCTCGCCGACGGAGCCACCAGGTCCTGCTTCGCCATGACCGAGCGAGACGTGGGGTCCTCGGATCCGTCGCAGCTTCGAACCTCCGCCAAGGAGGACGGCGACCTGTGGGTACTGAACGGCGAGAAGTGGTTCATCTCCGGCGCCAACGGGGCGGCCTTCGCCATCGTCGTGGCCCGAACCGAGGACGGGGGGCCGGACGCGGACCCCCGGACGCAGTTCACCCTGTTCCTGGTCGACGCCGACAACCCGGGATGGCGGGTGGTGCGGGAGATCCCGGTGATGGGGACGCACGGGCCCGGTGGGCACTGTGAGGTGCGGCTCGACGACTGCCGGGTCGGGCCGGAGGCGATGCTCGGCGAGCGAGGGGCCGGGCTGAAGCTGGCACAGGTCCGGTTGGGCCCGGCTCGGCTCGCCCACGCCATGCGGTGGATCGGGACGGCTCAGCGCGCTCTGGACATCGCCACCGAGCGAGCCCTCGGCCGGGAGGCCTTCGGCAAGCAGCTCATCCGGCACGAGGCGGTGGCGTGGATGCTGGCGGACTCGGCCATCGAGCTGTACGCGGCGCGGCTGATGGTCCTGCATTCGGCGTGGAAGATCGACGAGGGCATGGAGTTCCGCCAGGAGGTCTCGATGGTGAAGGTTCACGTGGCCGAAGCGCTCGGCCGAGTGGTGGACCGGGCCATCCAGATATGCGGGTCGCTCGGCTACTCTTCGGACCTCCCTCTGGAGGGCTACTACCGCGACGCCCGGGCCGCCCGGATCTACGACGGGCCCTCCGAGGTGCACCGCATGGTGATCGCCCGCAACCTGGCGAACGCGATGCTGGGCGAGGGCACCACCAAGCCCGCCACCGGCGGGCTGGCCTGAGGGCCGACGGGACGCACTCGGCGACCGTGCCGTTGGCAACGATGCCGGCCGAACCCGAAGCCCTCGAGCCGCTGGTCGACCAAGCCGCGCTGGCAGGCTACCTCCGCGAACGCCTTCCGGAGATCTTCCGCGGGATCGGCCCGTTCGATGTGCGCCGGCACATGGCCGGGCACTCCAACGAGACGTTCTTCGTCCGGGCGGGCGAACATCACTTCGTGCTCCGGAGGCCTCCCCGAGGCGCCTTCCTTCCGACCGCGCACGACGTGGCCAGGGAGTTTCGGGTCCTGTCGGCGCTGGTCCACACCCCCGTCAGGGCTCCCCGGCCGCTCCTGCTGTGCGAGGATCCGGGAGTCATCGGCGCTCCCTTCTACCTGATGGAGCGGGTGGAGGGCGCGGTGATCCGGCAGGACCTGCCGGCGTTCGCCGCCGACGAGGCGGCTCGACCCGGGATCGGCGGGCAGCTGGTCGACGCCCTGGTGGAGCTCCACGCGGTCGACTGGCGGGCGGCCGGGCTGGAGGGATTCGGGAAGCCGGCGGGCTATCTGGAACGTCAGGTTCGAAGATGGAGGGGGCAGCTGGCGCTGACCGAGCCTCTGACCCGTCGCCTCGACGACCTCCACGCGGCCGGCAAGTGGCTGGACGACCGGTGGCGGTCGCTGCCGGAGAGCCCGCCCACCATCGTGCACGGCGATTACAAGCTGGACAACGTGGCGTTCGCCCTCGACCGGCCGGCTCGGCTGACGGCGATCCTCGACTGGGAGATGTCGACCCTCGGTGACCCCCTTGCCGACGTCGGATGGATGCTCTCGTTCTGGCGCGAGGCTGGGGACCCGGTGGAGTTCCTCATGGACGAGCAGACGGTGACCCGGGCCGCCGGGTTCCAATCCCGCGACCAGCTCCTGGACCGATACCGGGAACGATCCGGCCGTGCCGTGGCCGACCTCACCTTCTACCTGGTGCTGGCGGTGTGGAAGCTGGCCATCCTGTTGGAGGGGAGCTACGCCCGCCACCTGGCGGGGATGACCGACGACCCGTTCTTCTCGCACATGAAGGACGGCGTGCCGGCCCTGGCCCGCCGGGCCGTGGAGCTGACCCGGTCGTGAGCCCCACCTATCGGGCGTTGCTGGTCGACTACGGCGGCGTCATGACCACATCCATGACGGTGAGCTTCGCCGCCTTCTGCATGGAGAACGGCGTCGATCCCAGCCGGTTGCGCGACGTGCTGGCCGCGGCCTATTCGATCTCGGAGGAGGCGAACGTCCCGGCGAACGACGTCCACGACCTGGTCGACGCGGTGGAGACTGGACGGGTCGATCCGACCGAGTTCGACCGGCGGCTGGCCGAGGCGCTCTCCACCGGGCTCGACGCACCACTCGAACCGGCGAACCTCACCGCCCGGCTGTTCGAGCAGCTTCGACCCGACGAGCTCATGCGCCGAGCAGTGGCCCGGGCCCGTTCCAACGGCATCCTGACCGGGCTCATCTCGAACACGTGGGGCGTCACGCCGCCTCCGGACGTGGACGGGTTGTTCGATGCCATCGTCCTGTCCGGCCGGGAGGGGCTTCGGAAGCCACAGCCCCAGATCTACGTGCTGGCCGCCGAGCGACTGGACACGCCACCCTCGGAGTGCGTCTTCGTCGACGACGTCCCGGCGAACGTCGAGGGCGCCCGGAAGGTCGGAATGGCAGCGGTGCTGCACAAGGACCCCGCCATCACCATCCCGAAGCTCGAATCTCTGTTCGGCCGACCCCTGTCTTGACGGCCGGCTCGACGCTCCCTTTCAGCCGGGCAGCTCGGTCAGGCCTTCCGTCGGCGCGCTCACCAGCACTGCCATGTTCCCTTCGGGATGGCGGTTCTCGGACATCAGCTGGTGCGAGTCGCCCACTTCGTCGAAGGAGAACGTCCGGGCCAGGCAGGGGTCGATCTTGCCGTCGACCACCATCTGGTTGAACCCAGCCGACTGTTCGTCGTTGGCGAAGTGCGACCCCTGGAACCGCTTCTGACGCATCCACAGGTAGCGGAGGTCGGCCACGGCATTGTAGCCGGTGGTGCCGGCGCAGATGACCACCATGCCGCCGGTGGCGCACACGAAGATGGAGGTGGGGATGGTGTCCTCGCCGGGGTGCTCGAACACGATCCGGGGGCTCTGCTTCTCCCCGACCGCGTCCCACAGCGCCTTGCCGAAGGTCTTCGCCCCGGCGAACCAGGCCGCGTACCCCTCCGTGTCGGTCCAGTGCGGGGGCATGCCCCAATGGGAGAAGTCCTTGCGGTTGATGGTGCCGACCGCCCCGAGCCTCATGCAGAACTGGGCCTTGTCGTCCGAGGACACCACGGCGACCGCCTTCCCGCCAAGCTCCCGGACGATCTGGATGGCCATCGACCCGAGCCCGCCGGCTCCGCCCCACACCAGCACCACGTCGCCCTCCTGGACGACGTGCGGAGGCCACCCCATCAGCATCCGGTAGGCGGTTGCCCCGACCAGGGTTGGGGCGGCGGCCTGCTCCCAGGTGAGATGGGGGGCCTTGGGCAGGCACTGATGGGCCTGGACCTTCGTGAACTGGGCGAAGGAGCCCCAGTTCGACTCGTAGCCCCAGATCCGGTAGGAGTCGGCGAATCCGGGGTCGCCTCCCGACGCGACGAACGGGTCGTCGGGGTCCCACTGGCCGCAGTGGATGACCACGTGATCCCCCACCGCAACGTTCTCCACGCCTGGGCCGACCTGCCACACCACCCCCGAGGCATCGCTTCCGCCGACGTGGAAGTCGTCGGGCTCGCCGAACCGAGCGTGGACCTGCGTCACGTCGACGGGGATGCCCTTGGCGGCCCACACGTTGTTGTAGTTGATCCCGGCGGCCATCACCAGGACCAGGGCCTCGCCGGGGCCCGGCCGGGGCGTCTCGATCTCTTCGATCTGGAAGGCCTTCTCCGGCTCACCGAACCGGTCGGGCCGGATGACCTGCGCGAACATCCGACGGGGGACCTCGCCCCGAGGAGGGATCTCGCCGATCTGGTAGAGGTCCTTCGACGTGGACATCGCTCCTCCTCGAGTCGGGAAGTCCGGCGGAGGCGAATCCGGAACAAGCCTCACGCCAGCCGGTGGATCGCCCACAACCTACCCGAGAGTAGGTCAACCAAGACGACCCGGCAAATCGGGCTGCACCGCACTGGCGGGGCACGTGTCACTCCTGGGGCACCGGACGCAGTGCCGGCCCGGCCGGAGCTGCGGCGTGCCTTCACCGAGCCGCGCGGCCGCCGCAACCCCCTCGATGACGCGCTGAGCCGCGTGGTGCAGCGTCTCCTCGGTCACGTCCTCAGGTTGCCACTCCCCCGACGAGAGGAAGAACGTCGCCACGCGGTACGGAGGGATGCCGCACCGGAACGTGTGCAACAGCGCATACAGGCGCATGTCCTCGGCATGCTCTGCCCACGGTCGCCCCCGTTTGAGGTCGATCAGCACGCGCGTGGACCGCCCGCCCCGGGCGGCGTTCAACAGCAGGTCGACCTTCCCCACGACACGAAGAGCTCCACCCCCGAATCGAGCCTCCAGCCACTGCTCCGACACGGGGGCCAGCCGCCGCCGGAGCGCCCGGATGGGAGGAAAGCTCGTCCTGAACTGCTCGACGCTCCGGGCCGCCCGCGCCCGCAGGTCCGCCCGACTCCCGGGGTCGAGCGACTGCCAGTACGGGCCGAACTGGCGATCCCGTTCCAGCCGTGCCGCGGCCAGCTCCGCCAATGCAGGCGGCTCCGCCGGATCCGCCGTCGCCACGTCGAGCTCGATGGACTTGTGGGCGAGGGTGCCGGCCGCCGACGCATCCGAGTGGACGAACGGGGCCCGCTCGCCCAGGAGGTCGGCGTGGAACAGGCCCTCGCACCGGGCCAGCTCGTTCAGCCGTTCCTTCGCCAGCCTGAGCGGGCCGGGCGGAAGGCGGGCCGACCCCCGCAGGGCCGGCAGGAACGGCCGGATGCCCTCCTCGATGCGATCACGGAGCAACCCGGCCAGCCCGCTCGAGACCGGCCTCCCGGATCCGGTGTCGAGCAGGCTCGACACCGTTCGCCGCTGGATGGCCGAGAGCTCCATGCCCGAATGGTAGAGAAGGCCTCTGACACTCCTCCCCTCCCCTCCCCGCCCCGCCCGCGATGGTCGGGCACGGCGGGATAGACTCGGGCGTCATGGCGGACACGAAGGAAGAGCGGGAGCAGGAGGCGCCGAACCCGAACTCGGCCCACCATCGCTCGCCCGTGGAACGACGGATCGAGCAACTGCGCGCCCTGAAGCAGGAAGCCGCCCTGGGCGGGGGCACCGAGGCCATCGAACGCCAGCACGCCAGGGGCAAGCTGACCGCCCGGGAGCGACTGGAGCTGCTCCTCGATCCCGGGTCGTTCGTCGAGACCGACGCCCTGGCTCGCCATCGCCTGGGGACGTTCGGGCTGGACCGTCAGCGCCCCTATACCGACGGCGTCATCACCGGGTGGGGAACGATCGACGGCCGAAAGGTCTTCGTGTTCAGCCAGGACTTCAC
>DHWM01000048.1:11184-16546 GCA_002413185.1 Actinobacteria bacterium UBA5182 | reverse complement strand
GCCGTGGCGACCGGCGCCCCCGTCATCGGGATCAACGACAGCGGCGGCGCCCGGATCCAGGAGGGGGCGGCCTCCCTGGCGGGCTACGGCTACATCTTCGACCGCAACGTCCGGGCCAGCGGCGTGGTGCCCCAGATCAGCGTCATCATGGGACCGTGCGCCGGCGGGGCGGTGTACTCCCCAGCCATCACCGACTTCGTGTTCATGGTGAAGGGCACCAGCCACATGTTCATCACCGGCCCGGACGTCATCAAGACGGTCACGGGCGAGGAGGTGACGTTCGAGGAGCTCGGCGGCGCCACAACCCATGCCAGCCGAAGCGGCATCGCCGGGTTCATCGCCGATGACGAAGCCGACTGCCTGGCACAGGTCCGGTACCTGCTGTCGTTCCTTCCGGCGAACAACCTCGAGGATCCGCCGGCGTTCGCGCCACGCGACGATCCCGAACGGCGCGACGAATCCCTCAACACCCTCATCCCGGACTCTCCCCGCGCCCCCTACGACATGAAGGACGTCATCTCGCGGGTCGTCGACGATGGGGAGTTCTTCGAGGTCTTCCCGCTGTGGGCCGGCAACATCCTGATCGGGTTCGCCCGGATGGACGGGCGGGCCGTGGGCATCGTGGCCAACCAGCCGAAGGTCCTGGCCGGGACGCTCGACTACGACTCCAGCGAGAAGGCGGCGCGGTTCATCCGGTTCTGCGACGCGTTCAACATCCCGCTGCTGACGTTCGTGGACGTCCCGGGATTTCTCCCGGGAACCGCCCAGGAGTACGGGGGGATCATCCGCCGGGGAGCCAAGCTCCTGTACGCCTTCACCGAGGCCACCGTCCCCCGAATCACGGTGATCACCCGCAAGGCGTACGGCGGGGCCTACGTCGTCATGAACTCCAAGCACCTCCGGGCCGACGTCAGCTTCGCCTGGCCGACCGGCGAGATCGCCGTGATGGGCTCGGAGGGCGCCGTCAACGTCATCTTCCGGAGGGAGATCGCCAGGGCCGAGGACGGCCAGGCCAAGCGACAGGAGCTCATCGCGAAGTACGACGAACAGTTCGCCAATCCCTACATCGCGGCCGAGCGCGGCTACGTCGACGACGTCATCGAGCCCGCCGAGACCCGCCTTCGCTTGATCCAAGCCCTCCGGATGCTCCGCACCAAGCGAGAGCAGGTCCCGCCGCGCAAGCACGGGAACATCCCGCTGTAGCCGGGGCGCCGAGGAGTCACCGAAGATGCGCTACGAGCTCCCATCCGACCTCGAGCCCCTGGAACGGCGGGCGGTGGAGGCGGCTCTGGACGAATACTTCGGGGCCGGCTCGGTTCGCCCGAACCCGTGGATGCTGGCGGGTCGGGCCACCGCCCTCGGGTTGGGAGCCCTGCAGATCCGCCACGCCGCCCGCAACCCCTGGGACGCCCGCTTCCATCCCTTCTCCCCGATCGCCCCGGACCTGCTGATGGGGCGGGGCGACTCGAAGTAGCCGCCTGGCGCCCGGCGATGACCTCCGTCGCATTCCTGGCCGACCAGGTTTTCGCCGCCGCACCGGGAGGGATGGGCACGTACACGCGCGAACTCGTCCAGGCCATGTCCCGGCTGGACCCGTCCCTCGACATCACGCTGTTCCATGGAAAGACGGGCCGGCCGGCCCCGGAGGAATGGACCCGGTCCTACGCGGTGACAGAGCTGAGGGCTTCGACCCGAACGCTCTATCCCCAGTGGGCCCTGACGCGGCGCCCCCCGCTCCTCGAGCCCCTTGGGTCGGCCGCCGTTGTCCACACGCCCATCCCCGTCGCGGTGCCGCCCGTACAGCCGGGCCAGCGCCTGGTGGTCACGGTCCACGACGTGGCGTTCCTGGTCCACCCCGAGGCCTACCCGATGCGGTGGCGGCTCCTGTACAGGGCGGGGCTGGCCCGGGCCGTTCGGAGCGCCGACGCCCTCATCGCCGTCTCCAGGCACACAGCAGAGGACCTGGTACGGCGGACCCGCGTCGACCGGCGCAAGGTCCACGTCACGCCCCTGGCGGCCTCGCTCCCGATCGCTCAGGACCAGCACGACGTCGAAGCGGTCCTGGCGCGGCTCAAGGTTCGACGCCCCTACGTTCTCTTCGTGGGGACCTTGGAGCCTCGCAAGAACCTGGTCCGGCTGGTCCGGGCGTACCGGTGGACGGCCGGACGTGGAGCGCCCCATGCGCTGGTCCTGGCTGGACCGATGGGATGGCGCCATCAGGAGCTGCTGAAGGAAGTGGCGATCCCGGCCCCGGGCGAGGTCGTCCTGACGGGGGCATTGCCTTCGGCCGACCTGGACGCCCTGTACCGGGGGGCCGCCGCTTTCGTGTATCCCTCGCTGTACGAAGGCTTCGGACTGCCCATCCTGGAGGCGATGGCGAGAGGGGTGCCGTGCGTCGTCTCGACGTCCTCCTCGCTCCCCGAGGTGGCGGGGGAGGCCGCGCTTCCCGTCGATCCGCGCTCCACCGGTGCGCTGGCCGAGGCGATCGAGCGCGTGATCACCGACCGTGCGCTGGCGGCGCGACTCCACGACGCCGGCCCGGCCCGCAGTGCCAGGTTCTCGTGGGACGAGACGGCGCGGCTGACCCTGGAGGTCTACAAGTCCATTCTGTGAGGCCGTCCCGCTAGCATCTCCTCCGTGAAGGTTTCCCTGGTCTCCACGGTGAAGGACGTCGGCCCCTTCGTCGAGGAGTTCCTGGCGTCGGTCCGAAACCAGACCCGCCCTCCGGACGACGTGATCATCGTGGACGGCGGGTCCTCGGACGGCACGTGGGAGACCCTGGAGCGAGCCGAGGGCGTCACGGCGATGTCAGAGCCCGGTGCGAGCATCGCCCGTGGACGCAACCTCGCCATCCGCGGGGCCGCCCATGACGTCATCGCGGCCACCGACGGAGACTGCGTGCTCGCGCCCGATTGGCTGGAGCGCATGCTCGAGCCGATCGAGCGTGGGGCGGACGTGGCGGCCGGGTTCTACCGGCCGCTCGCTTCGTCGTTTTTCCAGACGTGCGCGGCCGCCGTGTCGGTCCCCGAAGCCGACGAGCTGCGGCCAGGGTGGCTGCCCTCGTCCCGGTCGATCGCGTTCCGGCGGGCGGCCTTCGAGGCCGCCGGCGGCTACCCCGAATGGCTCGAGGTGGGCGAGGACATGTACTTCAACCACCGTCTCCTGGAGGCCGGGTGCACGATGGAGCTGGCGCCGCGAGCGGTGGCGTACTGGCGGGTTCGCCCCGGGCTCGCCGCCACGTGGCGTCAGTACGCGCGGTATGCGGAGGGTGACGCGCTGGCCGGGATGTACGCGCGGCGCCACCTCATCCGGTTCGGGACCTACGCGTGCCTGGCCGCGGCGGCCACCGCCAGGCGTCCCGTCCCGCTCATCGTCGCGGCCATCGGAGGCGCCGCGTACGCCCGCCGCCCGTTGCTACGAGCATGGCGCCGGCTCGAAACGCCGCCGTCCCGAGCCGCGGCAGCCGCGGCCGTTCCGGCGATGATGGCGTTCATCGACGGGGCCAAGATGGTCGGGTACGCGCGCGGACTCCTCCAGCGTAATGGCCCTGGTCGAAGGACTTCGGGAAGACTCCGCCGCCCGAAGGCTAGAGTCCAAGGAGCTTCGAGGCGTTCCCGACCAGGATGTTCTGCTTCGCCTCGTCGCTCAGCCCCAGGTCGTCGAACTCCGCGAACCACCGGTCCAGTGAGATGAACGGGTAATCGCTCCCGAACAACGTCTGCCCGTTGAGACGCTTGCCGATCTCCCGGCGGACCTCCGGCGGGAGGTACTTCGGAGCCCATCCGGAGAGCTCGATGAAGACGTTCGACTTGTGCAGGGCCAGGGCCAGGCATTCCTGGAACCACGGGAAGCCGAAATGCGCCGCGATCAGGGTCAAGCCGGGGAAGTCGGCCCCCACGCCGTCCAGGAATCCGGGGTGGGAGAACCGGATCTTCGTCCCCCCGGCCCCGGGCGTGCCCGCGCCGATGCCGCACGTCCCCGTGTGGAACAGGCAGATCAGCCCGAGCTCTTCGGCCTTCGCCCACAAGGGAGAGAACTGGCTGTCCCCCGGGTCGAACTGCTGCATCGTCGGGTGGAACTTCAGCCCTTTCATGCCCAGGTCGTGGACGCGATGCATCTCCTCGGCTGCGCCGTCACTCCACGGGTCCACCGAGCCGAACCCCATCAGCACCCCGGGGAAGCGCTCGGAAAGCGCTGCCAGCCAGTCGTTTCCGAGCCAGCCCCGGCCGGTGACCGACCGGTCGTCCCAGTCCAGCACCACCCCCAGGATGTCGCGGTCAGCGTATTCCTGCGCCACATCCTCGATGCGCTTGCGGGGAACCTTGGCCCGGAAGTACGCCTCGGTCGCCGGCAGCAGCGGTCCGATGGCGTTGTCCAGCCACTCGTCCATGGGAAGGTGGACGTGCAGGTCGATGGCTCGCGGCATGCCCTCCGCCTCGCTCAGGAGGAATAGTCGTAGAAGCCCTTGCCGGACTTCCTGCCCAGGTACCCCGCCGCGACCATTCGCTTCAGCAACGTCGGCGGAGAGTACATGGGGTCCTTGAACTCCTCGTACAGGACGTTGGACGCGTGCACCGCGGTGTCGAGGCCGATCAGGTCGAGCAGCGTGAGCGGGCCCATGGGGTGGCCCAGCCCGAGCTGCACCCCGGCGTCGATGTCCTCCTTCGTGGCGACCCCGTCGTCCAGCATCTGCACCGCACTGTTCAGGAACGGGATCAGCAGGAAGTTGACGATGAACCCGGCACGGTCCTTGGCCAGCACCGTGGTCTTGCCGATGCGCTCACCGAACGTCCTGGCGAACTGAATCGTCTCGTCCGACGTCGACAGGCCCCGGATCACCTCGAGCAGCTTCATGATCGAAGCCGGGTTGAAGAAGTGCAGGCCGAGGACCTTGTCGGGCCGGTTGGTGCTGGCGGCGAGCTCCGCGATGGGGAGCGTCGACGTGTTGGTGGCGAGCAGGACCTCGGGCTTGGTGATCTCCTCGAGCGAGTGGAAGACGTCCTTCTTGGTGGCCAGGTCCTCCGTGACGGCTTCGATCACCAGGTCGACGTCGGCCAGATCTCCGAGGTCGCTCGAACCGGAGATGCGCGCGAGCGCTTCGTCGCGGCCAGCCTCGTCGAGCTTCCCCTTCTCCACGGCCCTGGCCAGGGAGCGTTCGATGGCCTGGCGGCCCCGCCCGACCCGCTCGTCGTCCACCTCGACATACGCCACCGCGACGCCGGCCTTCGCACAGACCTCCACGATGCCGGAGCCCATGATGCCGCACCCCACCACGCCCACCTTCTTCACGTCTTCGGGATTCATCGAACCTCCATTCGCTCGTCGATCTCGCTTGGCAAGCCTAGTGCCGGCCGGGATTTCC
>DHWM01000048.1:6523-10959 GCA_002413185.1 Actinobacteria bacterium UBA5182 | reverse complement strand
GGCAAAAGTGCTACACATGGCGGATGGTCGCGTTCTCCCTCGCCGAGAAGATCGTGGAATGGGTCCAGCCTGCCTTCGTCGCCGCCGGCTACCTCATCATCGCCGCCGGAGTCCTGCTGGAACGCTCTCTCTTCATCGGGTTGATCGTGCCCGGTGACCTCATCCTGGCCCTGGGCGGGGTGTACGCGTCGCAGGGAAGGTTGAGCCTGGCCTGGGTCGTCGTGATCGGGATCCTCGCCGCCATCACCGGCGAGTCCATTGGCTACTGGCTGGGCAGGCGCTACGGCCTCGGCCTGATCCGTCACGTGCCGCTGGTCAACCGCCTGGAGCCGAAGCTCGAGGACGCCGAACAGTACTTCAAGCGGCACGGAGGGAAGACCGTCGCCATCGGACGATACGCCACCGCCGCCGGGGCCTTCGTTCCGTTCACGGCAGGTGTCGGCAAGATGCCGTACCGGCGGTTCCTCCTGTTCGACGTGCCTGCCATCGCGGTGTGGGCAACGGGCATCTCGGTGTTCGGCTACGTGTTCGGCAGGAACCTGGCCTTCGTCGACCGGGTCCTGTCCAGGTTCGGCTTCGTCGTGCTTGGATTGGCCGTGGGGTTCTTCGCCGGACGCTTCGCCGTCAAGAAGGTGCGCGAACGGTCCGGGAAGAGGAAGAAGAGCTGAAAGCGATGAGCCGGCCCGTTCTCGACCACCTCGTCTACGCGACGCCCGACGTCGACGCAACCATCGAGGGACTGGAGCTTCGATTGGGGGTTCGGGCCACGCCCGGAGGAAGCCACCCGGGGTTCGGGACCCGCAACGCCATCATCGGGCTGGGCCCTGGCTCCTACCTCGAGATCCTGGGCCCCGACCTCGAACAGACCGGGCCGGTCACCTCTCCTCTGGTGGACCTCGGCGCGCTGGAGGCGCCCAGGCTGGTGACGTGGGCCTGCCGGGCCGACAGGCTCTCCGAGCGGGTTGCCGCGGCCAGGGCAGCCGGCTACGACCCCGGCGAGGTCGCCGCCATGCGGCGCCGCGTCCCCGACGGCACCGCGCTCTCCTGGCAGCTCACCCTGTCACCGACCCGGCCCGGGGACGGCGTGGTCCCGTTCCTGATCGACTGGGGCGAGTCCGCCCATCCTTCGACCGCCGCCCCCGGGGCCATCGTGCTGAAGTCGCTGATGGGCCGGCACCCCGAACCGAAGCGCGTGTCCATGATGCTCGAGGCCATCGAGGTGGACCTGGAGGTCGAACCGAGCGCCGAACCCGCCCTGGTGGCCATGCTCGACACGCCCCGAGGCATCGTCCAGCTCACGTGAGGGCAGTCGGATCGAGCCCTTCCGCCAGCGCTTCAACGATCTGCTCCTCCAGCCAACCGAGGTAGTGATAGAGGGCCGAAGCCTGCGACCGGGGGTCGTCGTCGGCGATCTCCTCGTACTGCGTCTCCTCCGTCACGCCCAGCCTGGAACCGAGGATGAGCCGAAGGTCGTTCACGGCGCTCAGCCACGCCACCAGCTGCTCCTCGTTCACGCGCGTGGCGTCGACCGTCGCCTCCATCACCTCCACGGCCGACAACCTCCCCGCCAGGAGGTCCCCGTGCACGAGCTCGCGGTATTCGGCGTCCAGGCGCGCGTCGTCTGGGTGAGCCGGCGGGAAGATCCGCTCCAGCGCCGGGTCGTCGGTCGGGAGCAGCTCCCGGAGCTCCCCCGGTAGTCCTCGCAACACCTCCCGCTCCACCGCCGGCAGCCGAAGCTCGAACTCACCCTTTCGGGTCCGCCTGATCCGAGGCTGGGACGCCCTCACGGAAGACCTCAGGTGCCCCGCTGCATCGTCGCCCACAGGCCGTGGGCGTGCAGCCGCGAGGTGTCGAACTCGGCCTTCTCCCTGCTGCCGCTGGAGACCACGGCCTTGCCCTTGTGGTGAACGTCCAGCATCAGCTTCGTCGCCTTCTGGTGGCTGTAGCCGAACAGCTTCTGGAACACGAAGGTCACGTACGACATTAGGTTGATCGGATCGTTCCACACGATCACCAGCCAGGGCACGTCCGGCCGGACGACGTCCTCGGCATCGGGACGGTCGGTCTCGACGGGCGCCGGCGCGATGGCGGGAGTGGCGCTCACCGTCCCTTTCTTCCCCGGTGGGATGCCGGGACGAGCACGTACACCCGGGGGCTGAGCTTCCCGATCATCTGGTACACGCCCCACAGGCAGTCCGCCAGCTCCACGTCGGAAGCGGTTCTCCCGAGCTCCCGGCGAAAGCGGTCGGGGTCGCGGAGGAGCCGCGCGGCCCGAAGGAGCTGGGTCGAAGTGATCCGCCGGCCGGATTCCTCGGCGTGCTCCCGCCACTCGCTGGAGACCTCGTCGCGCCGTTCGATCCCAAGCCCCGCCTCCCGAACGCAATGCTCGAAGTAGGCGGGGTCGGTGTTCTCGGGGACGGCGCCCACCGAGGGCCACAGCCTCGCCGCCTCCTTCGGCTCCAGCCACGGCGTGGCGAACATCTGGAACACCAGGAGTCGAGCGTCCGGCCGGAGGACCCGCCGGCATTCCGCCAGCGCCCGCGTGAGGTCCGGCGGATGGATGAGCATGTCCCGACACCACAGGAGGTCGAAGGCACCGTCGGGGAAGGGCAGCGTGTCGATGGTGCCCTGAACGAAGTGGATCCGGTCCCGGACGCTCGGGTCCGCGATGCCCTCGACCGCCCGGCGCCGGTGGAGGTTGGCCCAGACCAGTTCGAGCCCGACCGTGCGACACCCGAACCTCCGGAACAGCTCCACCATGTGCCGGCCGTCGCGGCACCCGACGTCGAGAAGAAGTGTGTCCGGCCCCGCGCCCAGCTCCCCGGCGATCTCGAACAGCATGTCCGGCGACCTGGGGTCAAGGCTCCTGTCCAGGAGGGCGTCGATGACTTCCTCGCCCTGAGGGAGCTCGCCGTACATCTCTTCGACGGAGACGGCCTCTGTCGTGTCGCCCATGACTTCACGAGTTTCCCAGGCCCGGATGCTGAGTATGACGGTCCTGGGGGTGACGGATCCGCGGGAATGGGGACCCTCGGGATGGGCCGCCGACGCGATCCCGCACCTCGCTTACGGCTTCGCCACGGCCCTCTTCCTCGACGCCTTCAACGGCTGACCCCCAGCAGGTCGGCCATCTCCCCGACCATTCGGGTGAGGTCGTGGTCCTTGGGGGTGAACACCCGGGCCACCCCGGCCTCGACCAACTCCTCGGCGTCCTGGTCGGGGATGATCCCGCCCAGCACCACCGGCACCTTGGCCGGGTCGACGCCCTCGCGTCGGAGGCACTCCAGGACCTGGGGCACCAGCGCCGAATGGGACCCGCTCAGGATGCTCAGCCCGACCACGTGGACGTCCTCGTCGGCGGCGGCCCGAGCGATCTCCTCCGGGGTGAGCCGGATTCCCTGGTAGATCACCTCGTAGCCGGCGTCCCGAGCCCGCACCGCCACCTGCTCCGCTGCGTTCGAATGCCCGTCCAACCCGGGCTTGGCCACGAGGAGCCGCACCTTGGACACCCCGAGGCGCTCGGCGGCGTCGGCCACGCTTCGGCGGGCGGACCGGAGCGATCCGTTACCGGAATCGAGAGCGGTGGGCCGGCCGCTCACCCCCGTCGGCGGGCGGTACTCGCCGAACACCTCCCGCAACACGTCCGCCCACTCACCGGTGGTCACGCCGGCCTTCGCCGCGGTGATCGAAGCCTCCATCAGGTTGTCGCCGTCGGACGCCGCCCGCCGCAGCTCGCCGAGGGCCCGGTCCGCCGCGGAGCCGTCCCGGTTAGCACGCCACTTCTGCAGCGCTTCGACCTGTTCGTCCTCGGTCTCCTGCTCGATGCGCTCGATGGCGGAGATGCCCTCCCCCATCCCGGCGCCAAGTGGTGAGGCTTCGCCGTCCTGGTACCGGTTCACGCCCACCACGACGTGCCGGCCCGACTCGATCGCCCGGAGCCGGGACGCCAGCCGGCCGACCAGTCGCTCCTTCATGTAGCCGAGCGCCTCGACCGATCCCCCCATCGCCAGGACGTGCTGAAGTTCCTCCCACCCTTCCTCGGCGATCCTGGATTCGATGTCCTCGATGACCTTCGACCCGGCGAACAGGTCGCCGTACTCCAGGAGATCCGTCTCCAGGGCCAGGATCTGCTGCGCCCGCAATGACCACTGCTGGTCCCATGCCCGGGGGAGTCCCAGCGCCTCGTTCCACGCGGGGAGCTGCACGGCCCTGGCCCGGGCGTCCTTCGACAGCGTCACCGCGAGCATCTCCAGCAGGATTCGGTAGACGTTGTTCTCGGGCTGCTGGGCGGTGAGCCCGAGCGAGTTCACCTGCACCCCATACCGGAACCTCCGCGACCGCGGGTCCTGGACCCCGTAGCGCTCCAGGCACACCCGGTCCCACAGCCGGGTGAACGCCCGCACCTTGCACATCTCCTCGACGAAGCGGATGCCGGC
>DHWM01000048.1:0-6264 GCA_002413185.1 Actinobacteria bacterium UBA5182 | reverse complement strand
TTGACGAAGAAGGAGATCCGGCCCACCAGCGACGGGAGGTCGTCCTCCGAGATGGCCCCGGAAGCACGGACGGCATCGAGCACGCAGATCGCGTTGGCCAGGGTGAACGCCACCTCCAGCACCGGGTCGGCCCCCGCCTCCTGCAGGTGATAGGAGCACACGTTGATCGGGTTCCACCGGGGGACCTCGCGGTAGGTCCACGTGATCAGGTCGGTGGTCAGGCGCAGGGACGGCTGGGGCGGGAAGATGTGCGTCCCTCGCGACAGGAACTCCTTGAGGATGTCGTTCTGGGTCGTCCCCGCGAGGGCCCCCCGGCCCACTTTCTGTTCGTCCCCAACGCCGACGTACAGCGCCAGCAACCACATGGCCGTGGCGTTGATGGTCATCGAGGTGTTCATCTCCTGGAGCGGGATGCCCTCGAAGAGGGTTCGCATGTCGCCCACATGGCCGATCGGCACGCCGACCTTTCCCACCTCGCCCCGCGACATGGGATGGTCGCTGTCGTACCCGCACTGCGTGGGGAGGTCGAACGCCACCGACAACCCGGTCTGGCCGTTCGCCAGGTTCGCCTTGAACCGTTCGTTGGTGTGGCGGGGAGTGGCGAAGCCGGCGTAGGTCCGAAAGATCCACGAGTCGTCGCGCCGGGAAGGAGGCGTCATCGCGATGGCGAGTGTATCGCCGCCATCAGGCGCCGCGGCCGCTTCGGGCTCCGGCCTCAGCAGACGGAGTTCAGGTAGGGGTACGGGTCGATGGCCGTGCCGACGATGCTGACCCCATATGGACTCACGTGGAGGTTCGACGGGATGACGTTCGGGTGCCACTCGAAGTGGTCGTGGGTCGGTCCGCCCTGGGCGTCACCGCTGTCGCCGACGTAGCCGATGATCGTGCCCGTGTTCACCGAGCCCAGCGTTCCGAACCGCGACAGGTGGGCGTTGTAGACGTAACCGGCGGCGCCCGTCACTTCGACCGAGAGACCGCCCAACCCGTTCGACGCGTCGGTGGCCGTGCCGGGGAACGGGGCGCGGATGGGCGTTCCCCTCGGCGCCAGGATGTCGTTGCCCGCGTGGAGATGGAAGCCGCCCGCGTAGCGAGGGGCGCCGAAGTCGTCGCTGTAGGCGTGCGGGGGGTCCACCGGGCAAACCAACAGCACCCCGCCGATCGCTGGGCCGCCGCTGTGCTGGGACGCGGCGATCGCGGCCAGCCGGGCCTTCTCGGCGGCGATCTCCTTGGCCCGCTGGGTCTTGAGCTTCTTGACCAGGGCATCCGCGTCGGCCTTGTCCTGGGTCAGCTTGTTCAGCACCGATTGTTCGGCCGTCAGCTTGTCGTTCAGGTCGGCCTGCTGCACCTGCAAGGTGGCTCGCTGCTGCATCTGCTGGACCTCCAGCTGGCCCAGGCTGTCCTGCTTGGCCTTGAGGTTGGCCCGCTTGGCGGCGATGGCGTTGATGAGGTCCTCGTCGGTCTGGGCGGCGCTGTCGACGATCTCCAGGCGGTCGTTGAGGTCGGTCAGCGACCTGGAACCGAGGATGAAGTCGATGCTGCTCCCCGGCCCAGTCTCGTACGCCAGCCTGGCCCGATCGTCGAGCTGGGCCTGGGTGGCCCGGAGCTCGTTGGTGGCCTGCCGGATGTCCTGCTGCAGCCCCACGATCTTGCCCTGGGTCAGGGCGATCTGGGTCTGGACGTCGTTCATCTTCTGGGCGAGGGCGTTCGCCTCGCCCTGGAGCGTGGCGACGGTCTTGGTCTCCCCGGCGATCTGGTCGACCAGCTTGTTCAGCTTGGCCACCGCGGCGTCGAGTTCGGCCTGGGTGTCGGCACGGACCGGACCAACGGTGAGCGCCGTCAAGAGCACGGCAGCGCAGACGAACGCCACCACGCGGGCCACTCGTGGGGATCGAGGGCGCTTCACGAGGCCCTATCCCTAACGGCCCGGGCAACAATTGTCAAGGCGAGCACGGCCCGAGGGCCGCCTTTGCTGCACGCAATCATCGACAACGATTTCGGCAATCCTGGTAGGCCCCTTGAGAATGCGCTCGCAAACTGGGCACAGTGCAGGTAGCAGAGCCTGGGCGCCGCGGTGGACAAGGGCTGATTGGGTCAGGCCATCCCCCACCATGACGGAGCCGGCCCGGACGACGGCAGCCGCCATGCCGACTGCGTTCGCGCCAGGGAGCTGATCCGCCACTTCCACGCCTGGGCCGCCACGTTCCCAGCGAGGTCCGTGCCCAGGAGCTGGAAACGGTGATACCCGGGCGCCAGAGCGGAGTACGTCGTCGGCGATGCGCAGGCGACGGGCGTCGAGCCGTCCATCGAGCACGAGAACGCCACGTTGGGGTCGTCGGCGCTGAAGGCGAACGTGGCCGAGGTGCTCGACGTGACCGCGGGAGGCCCCGAGGTGATGGTCAGCGTGGGGGGCACCGTGTCCTGGTTCCACGTCCACGTGACGATGGCCGAGACGTTGCCCGCCTTGTCGCTCTCCTTCGCGCTGAACGAGTGCGAGCCGTCGGCCAGACCCGAGTAAGACGCGGACGTACCGCATGAGGAGAACGCGGCATTGTCCAGCCGGCAGAGCTGCTGACCCGTCTCGCTGTAGGTGACGGTGAACGCCGCCGTGCTCTGATTCCACTGCGCCGGTGGCCCGGAGGTGATGGTCACGGTCGGCGGAGTCGCATCGACGGTCCAGGTGTCGGTGGAGACGCCCACGTTCCCCGCCAGGTCAGTAGCCGTGATGGCGAGCGTGTGGGTGGCTTCGGCCAACCCCCCGGTGGCGAAGGTTCCGCTCGAGCAGTCCACGGACGCGGCTCCGTCCAGGCTGCACGTGATCGGCCCCGCCACCGGTTCCTCCGGGTGGAAGGCGAACCGGGCGTTGAACGCTGACACGAACTTCAGCGGGGCTGAGTCGAAGAACATCACCGGGCCGTCGTTGTCGATCTGGAACTGCCACTCGGCCGGCGGATCACTGACGGCCCCGGTCGAAGCTACCGCGCGGACCTGGAAATAGTACAGGCCGTCGGCAACGGACTTGTAGGCGATGCCGGACGCGCAGGCAGACCACGACGACGCCACTCCAGGCGCTGTGAGGGAGCACTCGAAGGTCACCCCGGCGGTGGTGCTAGAGAAGGTGAACTTGGCCGTGCGCTTCTGCTGGTCGTCCAGCGGAGCCGAGTCGATGGTGACATCCGGCCCGGTGGAGACGATCGAGAACGCACGCGACGCGGGCGTTGGGTCGGTCGACCCCTTCTCGTCGGTACCTTCGACCTCGAACGTGTAGGTTCCGTCCCCCAGGCCCTGGGCCGTGAACGTCTGCCCGGAGCAGGCCTGCCATGACCCCACCACCCCGTTCTTCGTCACTCGGCACTGATACGTGGCGAATCGCGACTGGGAGAAGAACACGAACGTCGCGATCCGCGAGTCCAGGGATCCCTGAGGCCCGCTGACGATGGTCGTCTCAACCGGCGGAGGCGCATGGAGGGAGGCCAGCTCCGCCGAGAGCTGGGTCACCAGCCCGCCGTACGAGGAATTGCTGGCCTGGTTCTGCAGCTCGTACGGATCGGCCGAGAGGTCGTACAGCTCCCGGGCGCCCCCGCGGTACTCGATGTACTTGTACTGCTGGGTGACCAGCCCGAAGAAGGGGGGAATCTTGATGGTGAGCGGTTCGTTCGAAGCCGGACACGGGTAGGAGGCGCCCTCGCACCAGTCGAGCAGCGCGGCGTCGCGCACACTGGTTGCCCCGCCGGTCAGGAGAGGTAGCAGGCTCTTGCCGTCCGCTCCCCAGGGGATGCCGACCAGGTCGGCGAGCGTCGGGGCGATGTCGACGTTCTCGACGAGGGCGTGGTTGGTACTCGCCACCTCTGGGAACAGGGGGGGGTAGCGGACCACGAACGGCACCTTGACCGACTCCTCGTATCCCGCCCGCTTCCCCGTGAGCCGGTGCTCCCCGTAGAGGTAGCCGTTGTCGGATAGGAAGAGGACGAAGGTGTCCTGCTCTCGCGAGCCCAGCGCGTCCAGGATCGATGTCATCGAGCCGTCCAGGCACTCTGCGGCCCGGTACATCGCATCGAAGTTGTCGTCGTCCGCCGCGATCTTCGCCGAGGTCATCGGCTTCTGCGGGAGCCACGAAGGCTTGCCGTCGGCCACCACGTCCTCGTTGAACGATGGTGGCCGGTAGAGCGGCACCGGGTTGGTCGCGCAGCGCGGATCGTCCGCCGGCAGGTGTGGGCTGGTCGGCGTGTACATGGCGAAGAACGGCTGGTCCGTGGGCGTCGAGTTGATGGAGTCGATGATGTAGTTCGCCAAGATGTCGGTCGTATAGCCGGTGAAGGTCTCCCATGTCCCGTTCACGTTCAGCGTGGGGTTCACCAGTTCGTAGTCGGACTTCCCGCTGGCCGCGCAGACCCACTGGTCGAACTCGGGCCGCGGATCGCACGGCCAGCTGTTCAGATACTTGCCGGAGAGAGTCGTGCGATATCCGATGTCGTGGAGCGCCTGGACGATGGTTGGCCGCACCAGGCCCACGCTGTTCTCGTCCACGCCCGTGTGGTGCTCGTACAGGCCCGTGAGGATCTGGGCTCTGGAGGGGCAGCACTGGGACGTGTTCACGTAGGCGCGGTCGAACGACATCCCCTTGTCCACCATCTGGGAGAACAGCCCGGGCATCAGGCCGCGGCCGTAGGTGCTTTCGGTCTGGTCGTCGCTGACGAGCAACAGGATGTTCGGACGGTTGGCGGGGAGGGCTGTCGCGGCCAGTGCCCGGCGGACCGCAGCTTGTCGTGCTGGGATTGTTCGGGCAGGCACCAGCAACGCGACGCCCGCAAGGAACGTGATGAAGATCAGTGCTGCCCTGCTTTTCCGATGGCGCATTGCCCCAACCCTCTCTCGCAGCGGTTGATGATGCGGCCACGCGCCGCAAGAGGTCAAGAGGATCCGAGAATCTCGCGTCCGTGATGCTCGAACGGGCTGGCGGATAGAAGACTAGGGCACGCGGCCGTTCCGCCGGAACATCGACAGGGCGTAGATTCCCAGGCCGAGCACGGCTGCGCCCGCCGCACTCAGGACCACCGGGACTGCTGGAAACCCCCGGCCGGGGGCGGGCGAGGCGCCGATCGGGCTCTGCGACGGCTTCGGCGACGGCGCTGCCACGTGCGTCCCCAAGTTCGGCGAATCGAGCCATTTCCGGAGGAAGTCCGCGGAGGCCTGCATGACGGTCTCGCTCCCGGTCCCCTGGCCCTGGCTGTTCCGGTACTTCACCGAGTGCCTCGCCCCGGGGACCTGTACCAGCTCCACCGGTACCCCCGCACTCTTCAGGTCGTTCGCCATCGACTGCGCCTGCGAGAGCGGGATGACCTCTGAGCTGCTGTTGGCGAGGAACATCGCCGCGTCGGTACCGTCCACGTAGGAGATCGGCGAGGAGTCGTGCAGCTGGCGGTCGCATGTGCTCATCTGGGTGCAGGCGAGGTATCGAAGGATGATCCGCCGCGGCTTCGGATTGGAGGCCGCCGCTACTTTCATGTCTTGGGGCCCCGACCACGATACGGCCGCTCGGATCCTGGCGCCGGTATCGAGGGAGCCGCTCCCCATGGTGGCCAGCATGCCGGCCAGATTCCCCCCCGCCGAGCCGCCGAGCGCGCCCATCTTGCTCGGGTCCACGCTGAACGCGGCCGCGTGCTGGCGAACATATTCCACCGCGGCCTTGCAGTCGTCGAGACCCAGGGGGTATGGGTACTTCGGGGCCAGCCGGTACTCGATGGAGAAGGCCGCGAACCCCTGCTTGGCCAGGAATTTGGCCTCGGTGGCAAAGGTCTTCTCGCTGCCGAAGGCCCATCCGCCCCCATGAAGCACGATGATGCCCGGGTGCAGCCCGGCCCCGACTGGAAGATAAGCATCCATCACCAGGGCCTGTCCATCGGGACGGGAGTACACGATTCCGCCGCGCACCGTGAAGGGAGGTTCGGCGACGGCGGGCTTCGAGGGAAGCATCCCCAGGGCGAGCGCGCTCGCCCCCACAACCACGCTCGCCACGGCGCGGGCCCTCCTCACCATGTTCTTCCGTCCACCCCTTCCAATCGTTGCGACAGTGCTGTTGGGCGAATAGGAGGTTCCCCGAAGTCCATCCCGTTCAGACGCTCCGCCACCGAATCTCCGCATCCACGATATCCGCGTCCGTGCGGGAATTCGCCGCGAACTGCCCGGCCGAGCAGTCGGACCCCAGCTCACAGTCCACGTGACGGGTGCGCTGGCCGACCGAGGCTGGGCCACGGCCGAGGTCCAGAG
>DHWM01000098.1:12733-15079 GCA_002413185.1 Actinobacteria bacterium UBA5182 | reverse complement strand
ATGAGAGAAGGAATCCACCCCGAATACGTCACGGCCACCGTGCGCTGCTCCTGCGGCAACACGTTTCAGACCCGTTCCACCAAGCCGGAGATCCGCCTGGAGCTGTGTTCGGCGTGCCACCCGTTCTACACGGGCAAGCAGAAGCTGGTCGACACCGGAGGCAGGGTCGAACGCTTCCAGCGCCGGTACGGCCGGAGTCCCGCGCCTTCACCCTCCGCCTGACGGACCGGTCCCGCGCGCCAATGCCGGCTCGAGCCGAGGATCACTTCTACGGAGGGCAGGCGGTTCTGGAAGGCGTGATGATGCGCGGCCGGGACCACTGGGCCATCGCCGTGCGCCGCCCCGACCAGAGCATCCACGTGGAGTCCCATGACATCCGTTCGGTGGGCAGTCGCTTTCCCTTCCTCAGGAAGCCGGGCATCCGAGGGGTGCTCGCGCTCGGCCAGGCACTCACCATCGGCGTCCGAGCCCTGACCATCTCCGCGAACCAGTCGGTGGAGGACGAGGAGAAGCTCACCCCCAGGCAGATCGCGCTCTCCATGGTCTTCGCGTTCGTCCTGTTCATCGGGGTGTTCGTGATCGCACCATTCCTGGGGTTCCGGCTGCTCCGGCATCGGGTCCCCTCGAGCCTCGTGCGCAACATCCTGGAGGGGGTGTTTCGGGTCCTGCTGTTCCTGGCCTATCTCGCGGTGATCGGGCGGATGAAGGAGATCCGCCGGGTCTTCGAGTATCACGGGGCCGAACACAAGACGATCGCCGCCTACGAGCACGGTGAGCCGATGGAGCCGACGGGCGTGGCCAAGTACTCGACGCTGCACGTCCGGTGCGGGACGAACTTCCTGCTGATCGTGATGATCCTGACGATCCTGATCTACGCAGCCTTCGGCAATCACGGCCTGCTGTGGGGCATCGTGTTCCGGGTGGTGGCGATCCCCGTGATCGCGGGGATCTCCTACGAGATGCTGCGGCTCGGCGCTCGCTATCCGAGGTCGGCGCTGCTCCGGGGGCTGATGACGCCCGGCCTGTGGCTGCAGAGGATCACCACCAAGCCACCGGACGTCGCGCAGATCCAGGTGGCCATCCAGTCGTTCCGGGAGGTGCTTCGGCGGGAGGGAACGCTGGCCTCCGTCGAGGAGGCGTAGGCGCGCCCAGCGCCCGACATCCTTGCATCGGAGCAGTCCCTCGTTACAGTGGACTTCCGGTCCCGCTGATCCCTTCGACCAGAGGGAGTGATGTTCGTGGCGCCGTCCGAGACCGAAGTCCATGCCGGAGCGTTCCGGCCCGCCGACATCGCCGAGAAGCGGTTCGCCGTGGCCAAGCGAGGCTACGACGCGGGCGAGGTTCGCCTGTTCCTGAAGAGTCTCGCTGATCACGTGAAGAAGCTGCAGGGCGAGGTGGAATGGGAGCGCGCCCGCGGTCAGCACCTCGAGCGTCGAAAGGAATCCGCTCAGGATGCGGCGTACGGCCGGCTGTCTCGGGACTTCCAGGACGTGGTGAAGGCGGCCGACCAGGCCGCCCAACGCGTCCTCGCTTCGGCTGAGGAAGAGGCCCGGATGATGATCTCCTCGGTGCGCCGTCGGGCCGAGGCCACCGAGCAGGCCGCCCGGGCCGCCGCCGAGAAGATCGCTGCCGCTGCCAGACGCCAGGCCGACGACATCCTCGAAGGGGCACGGGCCCAGGCCGAAGCAGCCGGGGAAAAACCCGGTGGGGAGCAGACCGCGAAGGACTCACAGCCGGCCCCGCCGGTCTCTGTTCCAGCGCGGCCGCAGCGAGCCGAACGCGCTCCGGCGGTGGGCGGGGAGCAGCTCCGGTCCATCTGGCAGCCCGCCGGCCACGCCGACAGCTCCAATGGCAACGGGGCCGGTCCGGCCGATCCGGGGTCGAGCGCACCAGGAACTTCACCCTCCCACGCGGCGGATGCCGAGGGGATCGACTCCGGCCGGCCCATCGACTTCGAGGATCTGGACATCGGCCTCGACGCCTCACTGTTCGATTCACTCGACGACCCCGACGACCCCGGCCTCTGACCTTCACCTCGTCCAGTCGCGCGTCGCCTCCATAATTGGGCGTCATGCGCGAGCGCCTCGAGGAGATCGAACGGCTGTACGACGAGCTGACCGCCGAGCTGGCCAGGCCGGAGGTCGCCGCCGACCCTTCCCGCCTGCGGGATCTGGGGAAGCGCCATGCCGAACTGCAGGACATCGTCCTCACCTCCCGCCGTCACCGCGACGCCGTCCGGCAGGTCGAGGAGGCCCGGGCCATGGCCAAGGAGGAGAGCGATCCCGACATGGCGGAGTTCCTGCGCTCGGAGGAGGCCGATGCGTCCCGGCGGGCGGGGGGGGGGGG
>DHWM01000098.1:3503-12454 GCA_002413185.1 Actinobacteria bacterium UBA5182 | reverse complement strand
TTCAAGGAGGTCGTGCTGGAGGTGCAGGGGAAAGGGGCGTACTCGCGCCTGAAGCACGAATCGGGAGGACACCGGGTCCAGCGTGTCCCGGTCACCGAGTCGGGAGGCCGCACCCACACGTCCACCGCCACGGTCGCCGTCCTGCCAGAAGCCGAAGAGGTGGACGTCCACATCGACCCGGAGGATCTGGAGTTCGACGTGTTCCGCTCGTCAGGACCCGGTGGGCAGAGCGTCAACACCACCGACTCGGCGGTTCGCCTGACCCACAAGCCGACGGGGATCAAGGTGGAGGTGCAGGAGGAGCGGTCGCAACGGCAGAATCGGGAGAAGGCCATGCGGTACTTGCGGGCCCGGCTCCTGAAGATGGCTCAGGACGAACAACAGGCGGCCGAGGCGGCGGCCAGGAAGGCGCAGGTGGGCAGCGGTGAGCGCTCGGAGAAGATCCGGACCTACAACTTTCCGCAGAACCGCGTGACCGATCACCGGGTGGAGCTGTCCATCCACAACCTCCCCGCCGTGCTGGCGGGCGACCTCGACCCCTTCATCGAGGCGCTCCTGGCGGAGGAACGACGCCGCCAGCTCGGCGCCACGAACGGCCACGAGAGCCCATGACCACCGAGGCCCCAGCGGGGACTCCCGTGCGCATGTCCGCCGTCATCCGCCGGGCCGGTGACTATCTGGCCGCGCATGGGGTGCAGAGCCCCCGGGCCACCGCCGAGGCACTGCTCATGTACCTCCTGGGGACCGACCGGGCCGGCTTGTATTCGAGGTCCGAGGGGCTCGACACGCGGGCGGCGCGGCTGTTCGGCCGGGCGCTGTGCCAGCGGTGCCACGGCATCCCCGTGGAGTACCTCACCGGCCGGCAGCAGTTCATGGACCTGACGCTGGGCGTGGCCCCCGGGGTCTTCGTTCCGCGGCCGGAGACCGAAGGGCTGGTCGAGGCCGCGGTCGAGGCCGTGGCGGGCCGGAGTGGGCCGGTCGTGGTCGACGTTGGGACCGGCACGGGCGCGGTGGCGCTGGCCATCAAGCATCTCCGGCCCGACGCGGCGGTGTGGGCCACCGACGTGTCACAGGCAGCCGTTACCCTGGCCACGTCGAACGCGCTCCGACACTCCCTCGACGTCGACGTCAGGTTGGGGGACCTTCTCGGCCCCATCCCGGAGGCGGTTCGGGGCGAGGTCGACCTGGTGGTGAGCAACCCCCCATACGTCGCGCGCGAGGCATACGACTCGCTGCCGGAGGAGGTGAAGGCCGAACCCTACGAGGCGCTGGTCGGTGGGACGAGATTCCATCGGCGGCTCGTGTCCGAGTCGCCCGACTGGCTCCGACCCGGAGGGTGGCTGGTCGTCGAGATCGGCGACGACCAGGGCCCGGAGGTGCGGTCGGTGTTCGAGGCGGGCCTTGTGGAGGTCGAGGTGCTCCCCGATCTGGCAGGGCGGGACCGGGTGGTGCGAGGGCGCCTCCCGGGCGCGACCCCTGGCGCCACCTCGGCCGACGGGTCATGACCGAAGTCCACCGGCTCGGCCCGAGCGGGATCGATGAGGCCGGAGCTGGGGTCGAAGCCGCCGCGGCGGCCATCCTCCGTGGAGGCCTGGTGGTGTTCCCGACCGACACCGTGTTCGCCCTGGCCGGCCGGCCAGACGACCCCTCCGCGACCGCGCGGATCTTCGAGGCGAAGCGACGGCCCGCCGACCTGGCCCTCCCGGTGCTGGCAGCGAGCGTCGAAGACGCGTGGACCGTGGCTGCCCCCGATGATCTGAGCCGGGCTTTGGCGAGGGAGTTCTGGCCCGGCGGGCTCACGCTCGTGCTTCGCAGGACGGAACGGTCGGCCGGGTGGGATCTGGGGGGGCGGCCGGCGACGGTGGCGGTTCGAGTTCCCGCCGACCCGGTGTCCAGATCCCTGCTCGCTCGGGTGGGCGTGCTCGCCGCCACCAGCGCGAACCTGTCCGGACTCCCTCCGTTGCACCACTCGACGGAGCTCACGGAGGCGTTCGGCGACCAGGTGGAGGTGTACCTGGTCCGGGACATCGAAGACCCACCCGGGCCCGAGTCGGCCGGCCCACCACGTACCGAGGAGGCCTCCACCGTGGTCGACCTGACGGGTCCTCAGCCCAAGATGCTCCGGCAGGGAGCGATCGCGCCCTCGTTGATCCGTGACGTCGTGGCCGGGTTCGACCCCGGTGCGCCTTCGTTAGACTGGGCCTGAGTGAGCACCATCCTTCTGGTCTGCACCGGGAACATCTGCCGCACCCCTATGGCTGAAGGCTTCTTCAGGCGCGGCCTCGAACAGCGGGGGGTGGAGGGGATCACGGTCGAATCGGCAGGGGTGGCCGGCTGGGCCGGAGACCCCGCCACGCCCGAGGCCGTCGAGGCGGTGAACGAGTACGGCATCGACATCACGGCCCACGTGGCCAGCCGCCTGGATCGCAGGTCCGTCGACACCGCGGACCTGGTCCTGGGGATGGCCTCGGAACATCGCGACTCGGTGATGCGCCTGGCGCCCGAGGCCGCCGATCGTACGTTCACCTTGAAGGAGCTGGTCCGCCTGGTGGAGGGGGTCTCCGCGGCTCGGGCTGACGGATCGGCGGAGGAACGGCTGCGGGCCGTGGTCGGTGCGGCAGCCGCGCGCCGAACGAGCCAGCCGGCGGGAGAGTTCGTCGACGAGGACGTGGCGGACCCGCTCGGCCTGGGGCTGGAATCGTTCAGGGCGGCCGCCTGGGAGATCGAAGGGTTGAGCGAGCGGCTGATGTCGGCGACCTTCGGGCCGCCAACCTCGGGCCAGGGGGGTGTAGCGTCGCCGGCGATGGCGGTGGGCGAAGGAAAGCGGTCCGGCGGTCCGGAGTTCGCCGCGGACTGGGAGGCCCTGAAGTCGACCGACCCGGAGGTGGCCGACGCCCTCGCTTCCGAGCTGACCCGGGAACGGACGACGCTTCGACTGATCGCCTCCGAGAACTACGCCAGCCCCGCCGTGCTGGCGGCCCTCGCCTCGACCATGAACAACAAGTACGCGGAGGGCTACCCGGGGCGGCGCTACTACGGCGGCTGCCAGTTCGTCGACGTCACGGAGACGCTCGCCATCGAACGGGCCAAGCAGCTCTTCGGGGCCGAGCACGCCAACGTCCAGCCCCACGCCGGCGCGCAGGCCAACCTGGCGGCGTACGGGGCGTTCCTGGACCCCAAGGATCCCAGCCACAAGGTTCTCGGCCTGACCCTGGCCCATGGAGGGCACCTCACGCACGGCTCTCCGGTGAACGTGTCCGGGAAGTGGTTCTCCTTCATCGCTTACGAGGTGGACAAGGACAGCGAGCTGATCGACATGGATCGGGTGCGTGACCTCGCCCTGGAGCACCGCCCGCGCATGATCCTGGCCGGGTTCACGGCGTATCCGCGCGTCATCGACTTCGCGGCGTTCCGCCGGATCGCCGACGAGGTCGGCGCGGTCTTCATGGTGGACGCGGCACACTTCATCGGGCTGGTGGCGGGAGGGGCCTATCCCAGTCCCGTCCCGTACGCCGATGTGGTCACGTTCACCACGCACAAGACGCTGCGGGGGCCCCGGGGCGCGATGATCCTGTGCAAGGAGGAGCACGCCAAGGCCATCGACAAGGCGGTGTTCCCGATGATGCAGGGGGGGCCGCTGGAGCACGTCATCGCGGCGAAGGCCGTCTGCCTGCGAGAAGCGATGCAGCCAGACTTTCGGGACTACGCCGAGCGCACCGTTCGGACCGCCCGCGCCCTCGCCGCCGGCTTGGGCGAACAGGGCGTTCGCATCGTGAGCGGCGGGACGGACTCGCACCTGGCGCTGGTGGACCTCCAGCCCATCGGCATGACCGGCGCGGACGCCGAAGCCGTCTGCGAGGAGGTGGGGATCGCGCTCAACAAGAACGCCATCCCGTATGATCCTCTGCCACCACGGACCGCCTCGGGCATCCGTGTGGGCACTCCCGGTCCGGCCACGCTGGGGATGGACGAGCCCGAGATGGGCGAGATCGCCCGCATCATCGGCGGAGTGCTTCGAAGTCCCGACGACGAGACGGTGAAGGAGCGAGCCCGGAGCTCCGTCCTCGACTTGATGGACCGGTTCCCGGCGTATCCAGGGTGAGCTGAAGCGATGGTGCACTACCTGATCGTGTTCCTGGCGACCGCCGGGACCGTGATGGTGGTCACCCCGGTGGTCCGTCGGCTCGCCGCCAGGGTCGGCGCGATCGACCGCCCCACCGATCGGAAGGTCCATCCGAAGCCGACCCCCACCCTGGGGGGCATCGGGATCCTGGTCGGGGTCCTGGTCGGCCTCGGGGTGGCCCACCTCATCCCGGCCTTTCGCCCCATCTTCAGCGAATCGTCTGAACTCCAGGGCGTGGTGTTCGCGGCGCTCGCCATCACGGCCGTCGGCGCCGTCGACGACGTTCGGTCGCTCTCGGCGCCGGCAAAGGTGGCCGGTCAGGTTCTCGCCGCCGGCCTGCTGATCCTGTTCGGTGTGGAGCTGTTGTTCTTCTGGTTCCCGAAGCAGGGGATCATCTCGCTCGGATCCGACGTGGCCGTGCCCCTCACCGTCCTGTGGGTGCTGGTCATGGTGAACGCGATGAACCTCATCGACGGCCTCGACGGCCTGGCGGCTGGCACCGCCGTGATCGGGGCCGTGGCGTTCTTCATCTGGATCTACGCCCGCCCTCCGGCGTTCACCGGAACGGCGTCCCCGGCCCCGTTGCTCTCGGTGGTCGCCGCGGGAGGCGCGTTCGGATTCCTGCCGCTCAACTTCTATCCGGCGAGGATCTTCATGGGGGACTCGGGGGCGATGCTGCTGGGGCTGTTGCTGGCCGCGTCGACGATCTCCGGTGTGGGCCGAACCATCGCGCCCTCCGGAGGCGACCTGGCCGCGTTCACCATCCCGGTCATGATCCCCCTGATCGTCCTGGCGGTTCCTCTGGTGGACGTCGCTCTTGCCATCGTCAGACGGCTCCGGCGAGGACGCCCTGTCTTCGCGCCCGACAAAGAGCACCTCCACCACCAGCTGCGCGAGATCGGCCACACCCATCGACAGGCGGTGCTGATCATGTACCTGTGGAGCATCATGCTGGCCGGCTCCGGCCTGGCCATCTCCTTCATCAACGGCCGCCTCATCGTCGGTTCGATCCTGGCGGGAGCGATGCTCGTGATCGCCTCCACCTTCCTGCCGCGCCGGATCCGGGACGCCAGGCGGGAGCGAGCTTCGAAGCGAGCTTCAGGGCCACCCGTCCCCGAACGGGCCGTGGGCTCCAAGACCCTCTGACCCGCTCTGCCCGACGATGGCGGGGGAGGATCCCTGATAATCTTCTGCTTGTGAAAGTTTTCACAAAGTCGCCGCGGATGGCCGAACATGCCCATCTACCAGCCCAAACGCGGTGGGGCGACTTTGACGGCCGCGCTGGACGGTCGATATACTCCCCCGGCTCTATGGCTGGCACACCGAACTCCGGCGACCCCTGGAGCCAGATGTCGGCCGGGTGGACGACCGTCAGCTACGTCCTGGGCGGTCTCCTGGCCGGCGCGCTGCTGGGCTACCTCATCGACAGGGTGGCCGGAACGGGAAAGGCGTTCCTCGCGGTCGGGATGGTCGCCGGCGCCGCCGGAGGCATCTACTTGATCTATCTCAGGTTCGGTCGGGGAAGTGACGACGGATCCAGCGCTGGGAGTGACCATGGCAGCCGTTGAGCCGGAGCGAGAGATGGTGCGGAGGGCCGCGCCGTTCGGACCACCGGCCGTGGTGCTCGCCCTGCTCGCGGGCGGGGCCGTCGGCGGGTGGGGCGTGGGGTGGTCGGCGGCCATCGCCGTGGGAATCGTCTTCGCCAACTTCGTGGTCAACGGACTCTCGCTGGCTCGGGCCGCACGGGTCTCGCTGATCGTCTATTCGGCCGTGGTGACGGGTGGGTTCGTGCTGCGACTGGCCGTGATCGTGGCGATCATGGCGGTGCTCAATCGATTCTCGTTCTTCTCACCCGTCGCGTTCGCCTTGGCGGTCGTTCCTTCGACCATCGTCCTGCTGGCCTTCGAAATGCGGCTCCTCTCCCGGGGGCTGGGCTCAGAGCTCAAGCTCCCTGAGGACAAGGGTGCGAAGGAGGTGCCGGTGCAATGACCGGTCTCCTCGGCCTCGCCTTCGACAAACCGACGACGAAGGACTTCGTGTTCCGGTGCCTGAGCGGCTCGGCCCGGGTGGGCGGCGTTGCGTTCTGCCTGAACTGGGTGGTGCTGATGCTGATCATCGCCGTCACCGCATACCTCCTGCTGTTCTTCCTGGCGTTCCGCAAGCCGAAGGTCGTTCCCGGCAAGTTCCAGCTGATCATGGAGTCGGGCCTCGAGTTCGTCCGCCAGCAGGTCGTCCTGCAGATGATCGGTCCCGAGGGGATGGGGTTTCTGGCCTTTCTGACCACGCTCTTCTTCTTCATCTTCCTCGGCAACATCCTGGAGGTCATCCCCGGCACGGGCTTCCCCCTGAACTCCCGGCTGGCGTTTCCCCTGGTCATGGCCCTGATCGCGTGGGTCGTCTACAACGCGGTGGGGATCCGGCACCACGGGTTCTTCGGCTATCTGAAGCTGGTGGTGGTGCCGCCGGGAGCGCCAGCCTGGCTGCTGCCGTTCCTGGGGCTCATCGAGTTCTTCTCGGTGATCATCGTCCGGCCGATCACGCTGACCCTTCGGCTCACCGCGAACATGATCGCCGGGCACTTCCTGCTGGCCGTGTTCTTCCTGGGCACGCTCACCCTGGCCACCGGGGTCCCCTACGTGCTGGGACTGGTGTCGTTCGGCCTGGCGCTCCTGCTGGTTGTGTTCGAGATCTTCGTGGCCGGCTTGCAAGCATTCATCTTCGCCGTGCTCACCGCGTCCTACGTGGCGGGGGCGGCGGCATCAGAACACTGAGATAGGAGGAGCGATGTTGGCGGTACTGGGACACCTCGTCGGACTGATCGCGCAGGCCGGCAGCTCGACCACGGGAAGCCTCGACAGCATCGGCAAGGGCCTGGTGTACGGCCTCGCTGCCATCGGACCGGGCATCGGCATCGGCATCCTGATGGGCAAGTCCGTCGAGGCGATGGCTCGCCAGCCCGAAGCCGCCGGCATCGTCCGGGGCACCATGTTCATCGGCATCGGCATCATCGAGGCGCTGGCGCTGTTCGGGTTCGCCCTGTCGTTCATCATCTAGAAGGAGGTCGAAGATGTCGGGAACCCTGGCCGTCCTCGTCCTCGCGGCGCAGAGCGCCGACAAGCCCATCAACGACCTCACCCCGAAGCCCCAGGAGCTGGTGATCGGGGCCGTTGCCTTCGCCATCGTGTTCGCGTTCATGGCGAAGTGGGTGATACCACGAGTGAACACGATCCTGGAGGAACGCCGGCAGAAGATCCAGGGCGACCTGGAGCAGGCGGAGAAGACCCGCAAAGAGGCCGACAAGCAATTGGTCGACTACCGCGAGCAGCTCTCCGGGGCCAAGGACGAAGCCAACCAGATCATCGAGGAGGCCCGCAAGACCGCCGAGGCGATGCGCAAGGAGATGGCCGCCAAGGCCGAAGAGGAGTCCAAGGAGATCGTGGCCAGGGCACAGGAGGAGATCCGAGCGGAGCGGGACCGCGTGTTCCAGGAGCTCAAGGCCCAGGTCGGTGAGCTGTCCGTGCAGCTGGCCGGGCGCATGGTGGGCGAGTCACTCGACAAGGACCGCCAGCTGCGGCTGGTGGACGACTACATCGAGGAGCTCACGGCGATGGCTCCGGCCAGCAACGGCAACGGCAACGGCAACGGCAACGAGGAACAGGGCTGAGGGGCGCTCGTGGCCGATCGCGACAGGCTGATCGAGGGCTACGCCCAGGCCCTGTTCACCATCGCCGAGGCGGAGGGCGACCTCGAGGGCGTCGAGGACGAGCTGTTCCTGTTCGGCCACCTGATGGACTCACAGGGGGACCTCCGGGAAGCCCTCACCGACCCGGGCCTCCCCGTCGAGCGGAAGAAGGCGGTGCTCCAGGACCTCTTGAGCGGCAAGGCCACCGAGCACACCGTCAACCTGCTGGTGTTCCTGGTCGAGCAGGGCCGGGCCAAGGACCTGTCGAAGATCGTCGCGGCCCTGGCCGATGTGGCGGCGGAGCGCCACCGGAAAGCGGTGGCCGAAGTGCACTCGGCGGTCCCACTCGACGCGGCGCGCCGGGACCGCCTGGCCGAGGCGCTGTCCAAGGCCACCGGCAAGGACATAGACCTGAAGGTGCTGGTCGACCCCACCGTGATCGGCGGGATCTTCGCCTCCGTGGGCGACCAGGTCTTCGACGGAACGATCAGGCGGAAGCTGGAGCTGGCCCGGGAGCTCCTGGCCCGGCCGCGGTGACGCGGCGGACCGGGGCGAGCGGGGCCGAAAGGGGACCAGGGTGGCGCAGGACCTGAGCATCTCAACCGAAGACATCGCCGCGTCGCTCCGCAAGTTCGTGGAGGACTTCCAGCCCTCCACGGAGCGCGAGGAGGTGGGCCACGTCACCGCCACCGGGGACGGCGTGGCCAACGTGGATGGGCTCCCCCGGGCCATGGCGAACGAGCTGCTCGAGTTTCCCGGAGGGGTCCTCGGCATCGCGTTCAACCTCGACGTCGACGCCATCGGGTGCATCGTCCTGGGCCACGCCGATCAGATCCAGGAGGGCGACCCGGTCAAGCAGACCGGCCGGATCCTGTCGGTCCCGGTGGGAGACGGGCAGCTCGGACGGGTCATCGATCCACTGGGACGGCCCATGGACGGCAAGGGCCCCATCCAGAACGAGGGCCTCCGGGTGCTGGAGATCCAGGCAGCCTCCGTGGTGGAGCGCCAGCCGGTGAAGGAACCGCTCCAGACCGGGATCAAGGCCATCGACGGGATGACTCCCATCGGTCGCGGCCAGCGAGAGCTGATCATCGGCGATCGCCAGACCGGCAAGACGGCGGTGGCCATCGACACGATCATCAACCA
>DHWM01000098.1:0-3273 GCA_002413185.1 Actinobacteria bacterium UBA5182 | reverse complement strand
ATCGACACGATCATCAACCAGCGGGACCTGTGGGGCACCGACCGCCAGGTGAAGTGCATCTACGTCGCCATCGGACAGAAGGCCTCGACGGTGGCCGAGGTTGTCGCGGCGCTGGAGGAGAACGGCGCGCTCAAGTACACGGTGGTGGTCAACGCGCCCGCTTCCTCGCCGGCATCATTCCAGTACGTCGCCCCCTACGCCGGCGCCGCCATCGGCGCGCACTGGATGTACAAGGGCGACCACGGTCTGGTCGTGTACGACGACCTGTCCAAGCAGGCCGACGCGTACCGCGAGCTTTCCCTGTTGGTTCGGCGGCCTCCCGGCCGCGAGGCCTTCCCCGGCGACGTGTTCTACCTGCACTCCCGATTGCTGGAGCGCGGCGCCAAGCTCTCCGACGACCTCGGCGGTGGCTCCCTGACGGCCCTCCCCATCGTGGAGACGAAGGGCGGGGACGTTTCGGCCTACATCCCGACGAACGTCATCTCGATCACCGACGGACAGATCTACCTGGAAAAGGACCTGTTCAACTCGGGGGTCCGGCCCGCCATCAACGTCGGCATCTCGGTGTCACGGGTCGGTGGAAACGCACAGATCAAGGCCATGAAGCAGGTTGCCGGACGACTCCGGCTGGACCTGGCCCAGTTCCGCGAGCTGGAGGCGTTCGCCACGTTCGGCTCCGAGCTCGACCGGGCCTCCCAGGCCCAGATCGACCGCGGGCAGCGCGTCGTGGAGATCCTGAAACAGCGCCAGTACCAGCCGATGCCGGTGGAGCAGCAGGTCATGTCGATCTTCGCCGTGACCACCGGGTCTCTCGACGACCTCCCCGTGGCCGACGTCAAGCGCTTCGAGCACGAGTTCCTCCGGTACATGGAGTCACGACATCAGGACATCGGCCAGGCCATCGTGGAGAAGGGGACGCTGCCCGACGAGCTGGTCGAACAGCTCAAGGCGGCCATCGAGGACTTCACGTCCACGTTCCAGCCCTCGGAGGGCGGTGGCGGTCCGGGCAAGGAGGCGTCCGCCGAACCGCTCACCGACGAGGAGCAGGAGCGGCTCAAGAAGTTCCGCCGGCCGACCCAGGAGGAGTACGAGAGCAAGGCGGGACCCGGAGGCGATGCCGGCGGGACGCAGCTTCCCGGTTGATGCGCGGCACCGGCGACGAGAGGGGCTAGGGGATGGGGGCGAAGCTTCGGGACACCCGCCGTCGCATCCGCTCGATCCAATCGACCATGAAGATCACCCGGGCCATGGAGCTCATCGCCACGTCCCGCATCGTCAAGGCCCAGCAGCGGGTGGAGCAGTCCCGCCCGTATGCCGAACGCCTCACCGCCGCGATCGCCGACGTGGCCTCGATCACCAACAACCTCGGCAACCCCCTGCTCGAGGCCAGGCCGGACCCGAAGTTCGCGGCGGTGTTCGTGGTGACCTCCGACCGGGGGCTGGCCGGGGCGTACAACTCGAGCATCCTGCGCCGCACCGAGGAGCTGCTGTCGCTGCTCCGGAGCGAGGGCAAGGAGGTCAAGCTGTTCGTGGCGGGACGCAAGGGCATCTCGTACTTCCGGTTCCGGGGCCGCCCCGTGGAGGAATCCTGGACGGGGGCCTCGGAGACGCCGAGCTATGAGGACGCCAAGGAGATCGCCGACGCGCTGATCCAGCGGTTCAACGACCACGAGGTCGACGAGATCCACGGCGTGTTCACCAACTTCCAGTCGGTGGTGCGGCAGAAGGCCGTGGCCCGAAGGTTCGTCCCGATGGCCGTGGAGACGGTGGACCGGCCCCAGGAGGATCAGGACCGCCCTCTCAATCAGTACATCTTCGAGCCCGAGCCCGAGGCGCTCCTGGACGCGCTGCTGCCTCGCTACGTGGAGACGCGCGTGTACAACGCGCTCCTCGAGTCGGCGGCCGCGGAGCACGCCGCTCGCCGCCGGGCTATGAGCGCCGCCACCGACAACGCCCAGGACCTCATCAAGGTGCTGACGCGGGTGGCCAACCAGGCCCGCCAGACCGAGATCACCACCGAGATCATGGAGATCGTCGGGGGCGCCGAAGCGCTCCGCCAGGCGTCCGGAGAGTGAAGGGGAAGGAAGGAATCATGGCTGAGGACAGCGGAAGCTCGAAGGACAGGCCGGACGGGAGGATCGTCCGGGTCATCGGCCCGGTGGTCGACGTCGACTTCCCGCCGGGTGCCCTCCCCGAGATCAACACCGCGATCGAGGTCGAACGAACCCTGGGCGAGGACACCAGCGTCATCGTGTGCGAGGTGGCCCAGCACATCGGCGACTCCACCGTTCGGGCCATCGCCATGCGGCCGACGGACGGCGTGGTCCGGGGAGCCCCCGTGGTGAACACGGGCAAGCCGATCATGGCCCCGGTGGGCCAGAAGGTCCTGGGCCACGTGTACAACGTGCTGGGGAGGCCCCTCGACGTCGACAAGGTGGACGCGGACGACTACTGGCCGATCCATCGGGAGTCGCCACCGTTCGACGAGCTGGAACCGAAGGTGGAGATGTTCGAGACCGGGATCAAGGTCATCGACCTCCTCGAGCCATACGTCAAGGGCGGGAAGATCGGGATGTTCGGCGGCGCCGGCGTCGGCAAGACCGTGATCATCCAGGAGATGATCTATCGCGTCGCCGAGCAACACTCCGGCGTGTCGGTCTTCGCCGGCGTGGGCGAACGGACCCGCGAGGGCAACGACCTGTTCCTGGAGATGAAGGAGTCGGGCGTTCTCGAGAAGACCGCGCTGGTGTTCGGGCAGATGGACGAACCGCCCGGGGTCCGGCTGCGGGTCGGCCTGGCCGCGCTGACCATGGCCGAATACTTCCGGGACCACGAGCACCAGGACGTGCTGTTGTTCGTTGACAACATCTTTCGGTTCGTCCAGGCCGGGTCCGAGGTCTCCACGCTGCTGGGGCGGATGCCCTCGGCGGTGGGCTACCAGCCCACGCTGGCCGACGAGATGGGCACCCTCCAGGAACGGATCACCTCCACCAGGGGGCGGTCGATCACCTCGCTCCAGGCGGTGTACGTGCCGGCCGACGACATCACGGACCCCGCGCCGCACACCACGTTCGCGCACCTCGACGCCACCACGGTGCTCAGCCGGCAGATCTCCGAGCTGGGGATCTACCCGGCGGTGGACCCTCTCGAATCGACATCCCGGATCCTCGATGCCCGGTACGTCGGGGACGAGCACTACGCGGTGGCCCGGCGGGTCCAGGAGATCCTCCAGCGGTACAAGGACCTGCAGGACATCATCGCCATTCTCGGCAT
>DHWM01000023.1 GCA_002413185.1 Actinobacteria bacterium UBA5182 | reverse complement strand
CAGCGCCGATGGTACTGCCCTGGGAACGGGGTGGGAGAGTAGGTCGCCGCCGAGACTCTTCGAAGAAAGGCCCCTTCGTGGGGCCTTTCTTCGTTCCCGGGTAAGGTGGAGTTCATGCCGAAGCCCTACGTTTCTCGAGGACGGAGCCAAGCCGCATCGGCTCGCGGGGTCCGGTCGGAGCCCGTGCCCCGCGACGGCGGCAGGGTTCCGCCGAAGCGGCCTGGTGGCGCCGGGCGGGACGCTCCCCGCACGAGCAGCAGGGTTTCCGGCCAAACGCGGGGCGGAGCGGCTCGGTCTCTGGTCGAGGAGATCAGGTCGACTGCCCGTCCCTCCCAGGCAGAGCAAGCCGTGCATGCCTTCGAACGGGCCGTGGACCTGCTGGAGCGGGGGCGAGACGCGGTCGCCGCTGCCGCGGCGGAGGAAGCCAAGTCGCTGGCCCCCCGGTCGGGCGCCGTTCGCGAGGTCCTGGGCATCGCGTTGTACCGAACGGAGCGCTACCGCGATGCTCTGCGTGAGCTGCAGGCGTTTCGCCGAATCACGGGCCGGGTTGACCAGAACCATCTGATCGCCGATTGTCATCGGGCCCTGGGGGTTCCGGAGAAGGCCATCGAGCCCGCCAGGGCGGCGATCCGAGCCCGGATCCCTGAGGAAGCCCGGGCTGAAGCGGCCGTGGTCGGGGCGTCCGCGCTGGCCGACATGGGCCGGTTCGACGAGGCCATCGGGCTTCTCAGAGCGTTTCCCGTGCAGGGCAAGATGGCTCGGCCGTTCGACCTGCGGATCTGGTACGTGGCCGGGGACGTCCTGGAGCGGTCCGGTCGCCTGAAGGAGGCATCTGCTGAGTTCCGGCGAGTGGTCCGAGCAGATCCTGGGGCGTTCGACGCGGCGGAGCGGCTCGCCCGCCTGGGCTGACGGAGGGGCGCCGGCTCAGTCCGGGGAGAGCTCCTGTTGTGCCGCCGCCCGCTTCTCCCAGTACCGAACGAGGCCCGCCGCGTTCATCTTCATGCTCGACAGCACTTCGTAGCTTTCGAGGTCGCCGGGGTCAGGGTCACCACCCGCGTCGAACTCGTCCCGCGTCCGGTCTGCCAGCAGCACAGCGATGCGGTCGAGGTCCTCGGTCTCCTCCATGGCGCCCCGGACGATCCCTGCCCATTTCCTGAGCCTGGATACAGCAATGTGGCAGAGCTCATCGGCTTCGGCGACCGGCCCGTAGTGGCTGAACATCAAGGTGGGCGGACGCAGCTGCCGGATCCGGTCGATGCTCTGCACGCCGAGCTCCACGTCGATGTCCGGCGGAGGAGTTGCCGGTCGGAGCACGCCGACGTCCGGAAGGTGGATGCCGAGGGCGTCACCGGTGAAGACGGCGCCGCTGTCGGAGTCGGCCAGGGCGACGTGGTGGGAGGCGTGTCCTGGGGTGTACAGAACGTCGATGTGGCGGTCGCCCAGATCCACACGGTCGCCGTCCGAGAGCGAGCGGATGCGATCGGCCGGAACCGGGTCGACCGGTCCAAACAGCTCGTGGAGGCGGGCGTCGCCGTAGATTCGAGCCGCGCTTCGAACCAGCTTCGTCGGATCGGCGAGATGTGCGGCCCCTCGCTCGTGGACCCACACCGTGGCGCCGGGGAACGCTGCCGCCAGCCGCCCAACGCCGCCGGCGTGGTCGAGGTGGATGTGGGTCACGATGACATGAGTCAGCTCGGTCGGGCCCATCCCCAGGGAGGACAGGCCTTCCACGACGGCGGCCAGCGAGGTGGTCGGACCGGTCTCGATCAAGGTGGGCTCCGTGGCGGCGATGAGATAGGCCGAGGTCACCCGGGGGCGGCCGGCCATCAGCGTGTCCACGGCGGTGATCCCGGTGCCGACCGGTTCGGTCTGCGCTCGCATGGCGGGGAAGTGTAGGCCACCAGGGCCCGGTCGCGAGGTCGTGTCAGACCCTCACGCTACCCTCGGAGCCGAGGAAGGAAAGGAGGGGGCCCATGGTCACGGTCAACGTGGTCGTTCTGGCCGGACGGATGTCCGACGCGCCCGAGGTCAAGGAGATGCCGTCCGGCGACCAGGTGACCCGGTTCCGCCTGCACGTTCCGGAGGCCGGCAAGCGAGTGCTCCCCCTCCCGGTCTCCGCCTGGGAGAAGCTGGCCCGGAAGGGATGCGAGCGCCTGGTCAAGGGCGATGCGGTCCTGGTTCGGGGCCATCTGGTGCGGCGTTTCTTTCGGGACGGAGGCGGCGGGAGATCGGTCACCGAGGTTGTGGCGACGGAGGTGAAGAAGCTCGAGACCGAGAAGGACGCGTGATCTCGAAGCGAAAGGCGCTGGGGCAGGTCAATCATCGAGCGGGCGGATGACCATGCCGGTCCGGGGCTTCGGCCAGAAGTAGGTGGACTTCTGGGGCAGCTCGGCGCCGGCTCGAATCACCGTCCACAGGCGTTCGACCCGGGTGGGAGGAAGCAGGAACGCAGCCGAGGCCTTCCCTGAACGGACGGCTTGCTCGGCGGCCACGGAGTCGGGGACGAACCGGAGCTCCGCACGCTCGAGCTTGTCGAGTACCTGCTCGTGCAGCGCCCGAACGGTGGGCGGAGAGCCACCCAACTGGACCACTCGATGGGTCAGCTCGCCGTCCTCCATCCGGACGAGCCCGAAGCTGACGTCGTCGTCGCGAACCGAGGCCAGCGTCTCTGCCATGTCACGGACGACGAGCCCGCCGAACCCGTTGTGCGGCGGGTCTCCCATCACGACACGGTGGATGGGCAGCACGGGGGGGCCCTCCGTCCCCGCATCCACGATGAACATCATCATGGAGTCCCAGGGTCCTGGTCCGAACCGTGCCCGCATCTCCCTGCGGTAGGCCAGGGCCACGGTGTACCGGTGATGGCCGTCGGCGATCATGAAGGGCCGGGCGTCCAGGCCGGAGCAAAGCTCTCCCTCGGCGCGGCGGTCGGTCACCGCCCACATCCGGTGTCGGGTTCCTGACTCGTCCACCAGGGTTCGATCTGGCGGCCCGGCCATCGCGCCCTCCAGGAACGTCGCCATCTCCGGCGAGCGCTGCACGAAGACCGTGTAGACGGGCGACAGGTTGGCCCGGACGGCTCGAAGAAGGGCCAGCCGATCCTCGACAGGTCCCGGCATGGTTCGTTCGTGAGGCAGGATCGATCCCCCGAAAGGCTCCAGCTCGACCTCGGCGATGACTCCCCGGATGAGCCGGTCCTCGCCGCCGAACCGAAAGCCGAGCTCGTAGGCGTACAGAGCGGGTCGGGAAGTCCTTCGCAGGACGCCCTGGTCCCTCCACGACCTGAGGTAGGAGGCAGCCCGCGTATACTTGTTCTCCGAGCTGCGATCGCCGGGCTCGTCCTTCCCGAGGATCAGCCTGACCACGTTGAAGGGGCTCGCCCGGTACAGGCGGTCCTGGTCAAGAGGCGAGATCACGTCGTACGGAGGAGCGCTCAGGTCCTCGATCGACCCCGCTTCGGGGTCGTACATCAGGCCTCGGAAGGGGCGAACGCGCGGCACGACCTCTTTATAGACAATCGGGGACGAACACAACCGAGAATGGACCTTCCGATGAGCGACGCTGAAGGCCAGGATCCCAGCGTCTACGAGTTGGTGGAGCGTGCCCGGGAATTCCTCCGCACGGGCCATCCACACCAGGCCGCCATGCTTCTGGGGAGGGCCAAGCTGCTCGAGCCGGAGAAGGGGTCGATTCGGGAGACGCTGGCCCGGGCCCTTTTCCTGTCGGGACGCACCAAGCCAGCCCGCCGGGAGTTCGCCAAGGCCGTCCAGATCGATCCGGTCAACGACTACGCCCACTTCGGGCTGGCCCTTGCCTGCGCTCGAACCGGACAACGGACCCGTGCCATCGCACATCTCAAGCTGGCCATCGCCATGCGGCCGGGCTCCGACGAGTACAGGGAAGCGCTCGTCCGCATCGCGGGCTGACCATGACCGTTGCGACAGGGGCCGAGGAAGGATCCGTATGGCGGACGGTGGTGAGTTGACCGATCTTGCCCACACCCTCGCGGCCCGCTACGACGGGCTGTTCGTCGATCTGGACGGCGTGATCTACCGGGGCGATCAGGTGATCCCTTCGATGCCCGAGGTGATCGAACGGCTCCGCCTGTCGGGCTCGAACCTCCTGTTCCTCACGAACAACTCCAGCAAGACGCCTCGCCAGGTCGTCGACAAGCTGGCCAGTTTGGGGATCGAGGCCGGGCCGGAGGAGATCCTCACGTCGGGGGTGGCCACGGCCGCCATGCTCGAGGACGAAGGCGCCGCCGGTATGTCCGCGTTCGTCATCGGCGAACAGGGGATCCTGGAGGCTCTTGGTGCCATCGGGGTGAGGGTCGTGGAGGACGAACCGCCCCCCGCCACCACGGACCTGGTGATCGTGGGATGGGATCGCTCAGTGGATTATGGGAAGCTTCGAACCGCGTCGCTGCTGGTCCAAGCTGGAGCCCGCCTGGTGGCGACCAACGCCGACTCCTCCTACCCCGCGCCTGATGGTCTGTGGCCGGGAGCCGGGGCGATCCTCGCGGCCGTCGTGACCACCACGGGGGCCGTTCCCACCGTCGTGGGCAAGCCGGCCCGTCCCCTGTTCGACGCCGCCGCGAAGGTGACCGGGGCAGTGCATCCGCTGGTTGTGGGCGATCGGCTCGACACCGATGTGGCCGGGGCGGCGGCGATGGGGTGGGACTCGCTGCTGGTGCTGAGTGGCGCTTCGGCCCCCCATGACATGCTCCGCGGACCGTCGCGCCCGACGTACGTTGGGTGGGACCTCGGCGCGGTGCTCCAAGATCGGCCGAGAGTGGTCTTCCGGACGGCCACGCCGTCGGACCGGCCGGGGATCGCCTCGTTGCTGACCTCGGCCGGGCTCCGCGTGGATTCCGGCCTCAACGACCCCCGGGTCCTCTTCTCGATGGTGGTGGGGCAGGCGGACCCGAGGGAGCAGGTCGTTGCCACGGCGCGCCTCCAGCGGGCGGGCGAGCACGGGATCCTGCGTTCTGTTGCGGTGCGGGACGACCTTCGAACCACCGGCATCGGGACGCTCACCGTGGCCGCCGCCATCGCCAGGGCCCGGGACCTCGCGCTGTTCACCGTGTCGTTGTTCACCGAGACCGCGGAGCCGTTCTTCGCTCGCCTCGGATTCAGGCCGGTCGATCGCGACGCTCTTCCGGAGGCCGTGGACACGACCACCCGCGGCGGTCAGGACTGTGCCTCGGCGCCGGCCATGATGCTCGACCTGTGACGCCGAACGAGTCCTAGGGCCAGCCGGCAGGTGGAGGCGGCGGCGGAGGGGGAGCGGCACGGCGCCCCCAGCCCCTCCGCCGCCCCAGGAAGTCCGGCCGGGGCGGCGGAGGACGCGCACCGAACCGCTCCTTCGGGAAGAACAGCAGGGCCATCAGCGCGCCGAAGGCGAATCCACCGATGTGGGCCCACACGGCCACCCCACCCCCCACGTTGACGTTCTTGGACAGCGCCAGGACCCCGTTGAAGAATTGCAACACGAACCACGCTCCCAACACGACGAACGCCGGGACATAGATCGCCGTGATGATGAAGAACAGGATCACGGTGAGCACCCGCCGTCTCGGGAACATGAGGAGATAGGCGCCCAGGACGCCGGCGATGGCGCCCGAGGCGCCCAGGTTCGGCAGAACGGCGTCGGTCCCGGAGTGCACGATGGCCGTCTGTACGACCGCGGCCACGATGCCGCTGGCGATGTAGAACAGGAAGAACCGGAGCGGCCTCAGCTTGTCTTCGACGTTGTTGCCGAAGACCCACAGGAACAGGAGGTTCCCCCCGATGTGCAACCACCCGGCATGCAGGAACATCGCCGTGAACACCGAGAACAGCCAGTTCTTGTGGGGGCACCGTTCCAGCAGGAACCTCTGGAGCGCCCGTCCGCTCACACCCAGATCGGCATGATCGATCGCCGCCCGCGCATCAGGCCCGCCCTCGGCCAGGCTGGTGTGATGGATCACCTCGTAGGGGATCTCGCTGTGGCAGAAGAAGAACGCCTCCTGTCGGGCCTCGGAGTTCGAGAAGGTGGGCTCCCACAGCAGGAAGGCGAGCAGGTTCAACGCGATGATCGCCAGCGTGACGTAGGGCGTCCGGGTGGTGGGATTCTCGTCCCGGATCGGGATCACGTCAGGCCAGCCTTCGAAGCTTCATCATGTCGCTGAAGCTCGCGTCGATCTTGACCTGCCCGGCCACGAACGCCGAGAACAGCGAGCGCCGGCCTTCGACCAGCTCGACCAGGTTGTCGCTGGAGACCCGTATCTGGATCTCCGACTGACGGGGAGCGCCGGAGTGAAGAGGTCCCATCCGTCCCCCGGACAGCTCGGTCCAGTAAGTGGCGTCGATGTCCGGGATGGTGACCTGGATGATCCGCGACTCCGGGAGCGCTTCGGTGAGGGTTCCGTGGACCTGGACGTCGGCTTCGTCGAGCTGCTTGATCAACTGTCGAAGCTTCTGCTCGACCTGTCGTTTGGTGGCCACCGAGCCCCCGTTGAGTCGACCGAACCGGACGTTGACCTGCGGCCGCCCCATCGCGGCGGCGCGGATTATACCCACGCCGGGCGAGCGGCCCGTTGCTATCCTCTTGCCCAACGTGATGGGCGACGCGCGTTCCAGGGCGAAGAGGGTCTCGCCCAACGCGACGTCCGGGTAAGTGCGCCGAAGGCTGGACGTGGAGATGGTCCGTCGCGGCATGGCGGCCACTCGGACTGAAGCGGCCATGGCCATCCGGTCGGGAAACGTCGTGGTGGGAGGGCGACCGGTGGTCAAGACGGCGACCCTCGTGCTCACGGATGAGCCCATCGTGCTGGTCGCGCCTGCCCGGCGGTTCGTGTCTCGTGGGGGGGAGAAGCTGGAGGCCGCGCTGGACCGGTTCGGGATCGACGTCACCGGACTGAAAGTGCTGGACGCCGGGGCATCCACTGGTGGCTTCACGGATTGCCTCCTTGCGCACGGTGCCGAGCATGTCGTCGCGGTGGACGTCGGCTACGGGCAGCTCGACTGGCGGCTCCGCGAGGATCCCCGGGTCACCGTGTTGGAACGGACGAACGTCAGAGCCCTCCGCCCCGGCGACCTCCCGTATCGACCGGAGATGGTGACTGTGGACGTGTCGTTCATCTCGCTGCTCACGGTGCTGCCGGCGCTGGTGGCGTGTTCGGCCCATGACGCCGAGTTCGTGGCGCTGGTGAAGCCGCAGTTCGAGGCGGGGCGTAGCCTCGTCGGGCGAGGTGGCGTCGTGTCGAGCCCCACGGCTTGGCGAGACGTGGTGGTCTCGGTGGTAGGCGCGTTCCGCGAACACGGGGCGGCGCCTCTCGATGCGATGGCTTCGCCGCTGCTGGGCCCGGCGGGAAACGCTGAGTTCCTGCTCCGGGCGAAACGAGGGGGAAGCTCGCCAGCAGCGTTCGGCGATCGGGTCGAGGGCGCCGTCGAGGAGGCTTCGAGGCTGGCAGGGGCGGATGGCTGAACGCGCCCGCATCAGGACGGTGGGGCTGGTCGTGCACAGCGGGAGGCCCAGCGCCGTGCGGGCGGGCGGGGCGCTCCAGGACTGGCTCCGAGCCAACGGGGTGACCACACGGTGCCTGGACGATGAACCGGTCGCGGCCGACGAGCGATGCGCTGCCGATCGGTTCGCCGAGGGCCTCGACCTCGTGCTGTCCGTGGGAGGCGATGGCACCCTGCTTCGAGCCGCGCAGCTCGCAGGACCGGCCGACGTGCCGCTCCTCGGCGTGAAGGTCGGTCACCTGGGATTCCTCACGGAGATCGATCCCGATGAGGCGCCGGACCTTCTGACCCGGTTGCTGCACGGCACGATGCTCACGGAGAATCGCCTGGCGCTGGTGGCCGAGCCGGGCCATGCCACCAGTCACCCCCGGAGCCTGTGGGCGCTCAACGAGGTGATTTTGGAGAAGAGCGCGAGGCATCGCCTGATCACGGTGAAGGCGACGGTGGGGGCCGAGCATGTTACCACCTTCTCGGCCGACGGGGTAATGGTGGCCACGCCCACGGGGTCCACGGCCTATTCGTTCTCCGCCCGAGGCCCGGTGATTTCGCCGAAGGTTCCCTGCATCCTGCTCACCCCGGTTTCCCCGCACATGGTGTTCGATCGTTCGATCGTGCTGGGTGCCGAAGAGGAGGTCACGCTGGAGGTTCTGGGCGACGAGCCCGGCCTGCTTTCGGCCGACGGCCAGGCGGGGCCGGAGCTGCCGGTCGGTTCGAAGGTCCTGATCCGGGCCGCTCCTCGCCCCGCCCGGCTGGTCCGCCGAGAAGGCTCCCCGACGTTCTTCGCGCTGCTTCGGGAGAAGTTCTCGCTCCCCGGCGCAGCCCCCCACGGAGACGTCGGCGTCTAGGATGGGGTGCGTTGGCCCTTCGAGTCTCTAGACGCCGGCCGAAGGTCGCCGTTCATCTGGCCAGGGTGGATCGCCGGACGAAGAACCTCCTGCGTCGCATCCAACCGGGTGAGGTGGCCGTGATCGACCACGACGACCTCGACCGTGTCTCGGCCGAGGGCCTGGTCGAGCGCGGTGTCTCGGCGGTGGTGAACGCGGCTCGCTCCATCACCGGCCGGTACCCGAACCTGGGGCCGCTGATCCTGGTCGAGCACGGCATCCCCCTGGTGGACAGTGTGGGCAAGCTGCTCATGGCGAAGGTGAAGGAGGGCGACCCTGTGCGCGTGGAGGGCGACCGGGTCTACGTGAGCGACCAGCTCGCCGCCGTGGGGATCCGCCAGAGCACCGAATCCGTCCTGGCCGAGATGGACGTGGCCCGCCAGCGGCTGGCTGAGCAATTCGAAAGCTTCGCCGAAAACACCCTCGAGTTCATGGCGAGGGAACGCGACTTGCTGTTCGGAGGATCCGGGCTACCCGACCTGCGCCACGACCTGTCGGGACGGCACGTCCTGGTGGTGGTCCGGGGCTATCACTACAAGGAGGACCTCGGGGCGCTCCGCTCCTACATCCGGGAGGTTCGGCCGATCCTGGTGGGCGTGGACGGCGGAGCCGACGCGCTCCTCGAGGCCGGCTACAAGCCGGATCTCATCGTCGGCGACATGGATTCGGTCACCGAGTCCGCGTTGTCGAGAGGTGCGGAGCTGGTGGTCCACGGCTATCCAAACGGCTTCGCCCCGGGAACCGAACGGCTCACCGCACTCGGTCTACCGTACGCGGTGATGAACGTTTCCGGGACCAGCGAGGACATGGCGTTCCTCCTCGCCCACGGCAAGGGCGCGGACCTCATCGTGGCCGTCGGTAGCCACGGGAACCTCCGGGAGTTCCTGGACAAGGGCCGCATGGGGATGGCCAGCACGTTCCTGGTTCGGCTCCGGGTGGGCGAGATCCTGGTCGACGCAAAGGGCGTGTCCCGGATGTATCGGAACAGGATCCGCGGCCGCGACCTGGCGATGCTGCTGAGCTCGGCGCTCCTGGCGATCGTGGTGGTGGTGGCGATCTCGCCGCCGCTTCGGCTGTGGGTCCGGCTTCTCTACGAGTCGTTCCGGCAGCTCGTGTTCCGGATCACCCATTGATCTCGTTTCGGTACCACCTGGTGTCGCTCGTGGCCGTCTTCCTGGCCCTGGCCCTGGGGATCCTGGTCGGGACGACGGTGGTGAAGCAGGGCTTCATCGACCGGGTCACGTCCGAGGCGAACCAGGCGTTGAAGACCTCGGGTGAGCTGCGCAAGACGGTGAATGACCAGGCCGCGGAGCTCAGTGCATGGGCGCAGTTCGGGCGGGTCATCGAGCCTCTGCTGGT
>DHWM01000159.1:19442-32982 GCA_002413185.1 Actinobacteria bacterium UBA5182 | reverse complement strand
TAGCCCTGCTCGGCGAGGAAGCGCTGGCGGTGCTGGGCGAAGTCGGCGTCGACGAACACCTGGGCCGAGCCCACGCCGTGCGGCCCGTCCCGCAGGATGGTCGGGGGGACGTTCGGCCATCCCAACGACGACGCCAGCAGGAACGCGGCCACCTCCCGCCCCGCCAGGGTCCCGTCGGGGAAGTCCCACAGCGGGATCTCGCCGGCCACCGGCTTGTACACCACGAACATGGCTTGGCCGTCGCCCGCCACCTCGGCCAGGAAGGTGTAGTTCGACGCGTTCGGCATCAGGCCGAGCAGTCTCATGTCGCCGCCGGCCAGCAGCGCCATGGTCGAAGCGGCGTCGGGCGGCGGGGGAGCGGACGGTGAGAGGACCTCGCCACCTGAGGTCTCGGCGGCGGGCGACACTACTCGCCCAGCTTCCGGTGCCCGTTCATCGCGGGGCACTGATGGCCCTCGGGATCGATGGGGTTGCCGCAGAGCTGGCAGCGAGGACGCCCAGACGAACACACCTCGGCTCCGTTGCGGCAGAGCGCCACCATCTGTTCGCGGGTGCACCAGAACCGAACGCGCTCTCCCTCCGGCGGCTCGACCTCCAGCCCGGCCAGGGCCCGTTCGAGCGCCTCGACCTCCTCCGGGCCCGGCTGTTCTTCCTCCTCCTCGATCTCCGGGGAGGTCAAACCGGGAATGATCACCCCGAACTCCGCCATGGTCAGGGTCGGCTCCGCCTCCTCGTCCTCCTCGTCGCCCTCGTCTTCCGGAGCCTCTTCGATCACCAGTTCCTGGATCTCCAGCAGCAGGAGGTCGCGGTCCTCCTCGTAGCCGATCGACAGGCGCCCGGCCCGCCACTCCGGGACGACGGGCTCCTCCAGCCCCATCGCCGCTTCCGGCGGACCCTCGCCCGTCTCCTTGCCCAGCTGCGACAGGAGCTCGATCAGGGAGACGGAGAGAAGTTCGACCTGCTGTTTCTCCATGAGGACGGTCACGAGCTGGGAACCCTTGCGCCCCTGCAGGAAGAACACGCGATGGCCCGGCTCACCCACCGCGTCGGCGGTGATGCGGTCCACGGGATCGAGCTCGATCAGCACTGTTCTATGGTAGGGCCCGAGGTCGCTTCGGTGTGGCCGTTGCCGCCGTCCCGGTGCGAGGGAGCAGCTCGTCGAACGGCCCGCTGTCGTTCACTCGAAGGATGCGGGGGACGCCCCCGGCAAGCGCCATAACGGTGACGGACCCCGGCGAGATGACGAACCGTTCGAACAGATCCAGGTGCACGCCGCCGTAATGGGCCAGCGCCAGCAGGATGGGATCGGCGTGGGTCACCAGCCCCACCGAGTCCTTGGGATGGCGCGCCGCGATGTCCTCGATCGCCGCGACCACGCGCTGCTGGACCTCCGGCAGGGTCTCGCCGCCGGGGAACCGAACGGAGGACAGGCGGCGCTGCAACTGCTTCCACAGCGGCGAACGAGCCAACTGGCGGAACGTTCGACCGCTGAACGTCCCGTACTCTGTGTCGCTCAGCCCGGCTACCTTCCGAAGCTCGAGCTCGCGTCCTTCGGCGATGGCCTCCGCGGTCTCCACGCACCGCCGGAGCGGGCTCACGTACACCGCGGCGAACGGGACCGCGCGGAGGCGTTCGGCCACCGACACGGCTTGCCGGCGGCCCTCCGGCGACAGCGAGATGTCCGGGGGCGTCAGGCGAACCCCGGTGGCGGGGGTGAGCCCGTGCCGAACGAAGAACAAGACGGTCACGGGCCAGAGCATAGGGTTTGGACAGCCCGGGAGGGGGTCAGGAAGAACTACAGTGGCGCCCCGACCCATCGAGGGAGGAGGAGCCATGTGCCTGACCTGCGGATGCGGTGAGCCGAACGAGTCCCACGGCGACCCCGCGCACATCACCTACGACCAGTTCAAGAAGGCGGCCGACGCGGCGGAAATCTCCGTCGAGGAGGCGGGCAAGAACCTCCAGGAGACGCTGGCCAAGGCGTAGTCGAAGGGACGCGAGCCATGGCGATCAAGCTCCGATTCACGAACTCGAGCGGGGAGACCCGGAACTGGAGGCTCCTCGAGATCGTCCAGGGCCAGCCGCTGGGCCATCCCAGCCACGCGCTGTTCGTGCACTTTCCCGTGGCGTTCTACATCGGGGTGCTGGCGTTCGACCTGCTGACCAGGCTGCATGCCAACGCAGGGCTGGTGTTCGCGGCGACGCTCCTGATCATCGGGGCGTTCATGGGGAGCGCGTTCGCCGTCCTCACGGGCCTGGTCGACTACTTCCAGATGGTGCCGGGCTCGAAGAAGCGGCGCAAGGGCACCCAGCACATGATCCTCCAGCTGGTGACGTTCGCCATCTTCGTGGTGGCGTTGATCCTGCGGTGGTCGGACCGGCACGTCCCGCAGGCGTCGTGGGGATGGATCTTGGTGGAGCTCATCGGCGTGTCCACGCTCCTGATCGGGCAGTACCTCGGCGGCATCCTGGTCTACGAGATGGCCATGCGGGTGCGAACCGGCCGGAGCCGGGAGGCCGGCGGCGGCTCCGGCGACGAGCCGATCCCGCCGACGCGCTGAGCCCTCAGCGGGCCAAGGGAAGCCGGACCACGAACGTGGATCCGTTCCCCAATTCGCTCTGCACCGCCACCGATCCTCCATGGTTCTCCGCCACGTGCTTCACGATCGACAGCCCGAGCCCGGTCCCGCCCGTTTCCCTGGAACGGGCCCGGTCCACCCGGTAGAACCGTTCGAAGATCCGCTCCCGGTCTCTTCGCGGGATGCCGATCCCGGTATCGCGAACGATGAGGAGGGCCTCCCCGTTCCCCGACACCTGGACGTCGACGGCCCCTCCCGGCCGCGTGTACTGGATCGCGTTCTGGAGGAGGTTGCGCACCAGCAGGCCGAGGTCCCGCTCCGAACCCCGGACGGGTACCGGCTGCCTGCCGTCCACGGCGAGGCGGAGCCCCAGGTTCAGTGCGCGGGGGCGCAGCCGCGCAGCCTCCTGTGCCACCAGGTGATCCAGCCGAACCTCCCGCCACTCCTCGCCGCCTCCCTCCAGCCGGGACAGGTCGAGGAGGTCCGAGATGATCCCCGAGAGCCGAACCACTTCCTGTTCGAGCTGCTCGGAGAACCGGCGGACCGCCACGGGATCGTCCGACGCGGTCGAGGCCATCGTCTCGGCCAGGGCCCGGATGGACGCGGCCGGTGTCTTCAGCTCGTGTGAGGCGTTCGCGACGAAGTCCCGACGCACGGCCTCGATCCGTCTGGCCTGGGTCACGTCGCGGAGGACCAGCAGGACCCGGCCGTCTCCGGGAAGGGCCACAGCAGATGCGAACAGTGTTCGGTCCTTTCCCGCGGGATGGATCTCCACGGTCGTGGGGGAACCGCTCTCCGTCGCGGTCGCGACCAGCCGTCGCAGCGCAGGCGAACCGAACCGGGTGACCTGCTCCGCCCGGTGTCCGAGCAGGGCCACGGCGCGGTCGTTCTGATACAGGGAGAGGCCATCGGGCCCGAACAGAACCACCCCCTCCTCCAGCGACGAGAGGATGGCGTCGCGGGCGGTGCGCTCCTCGTCCGCGGCGCGAACGCGCGCCGCCACCTCCTGGCGCATCCGGTTCAGGGTGTGTGCCAGCAAGGCGATCTCCTGGCTGCCTCCTTCCGGGATTTCGGTGGAGAGGTCCCCCTCACCGACCCGCTGCACGGCACCGGTGATCTCGCGAAGCGGACGGGTCAGGCTCCTGGCGATCAGGGTGAGCGCGATCAGGCCGGCCGAGGCGGCCGCGGCCAGACCGATGCCAAGGATCAGCCGGACCGTGCGGAGCCGCGAGTACACCTCGACCAGGGGAAGCGCCACCCTGACGATCCGGCCGTCCGACGGCGGAAGGGCGACATATCGAAAGGAGATCCCGATGGTTGCACTCCGGCGCGACGAGGTCCCGACCTCTCCACGCAGCGCCTCCTGGACCTCGGGCCGGGTGCGATGGTTCTCCATCGTCGCCGGGTCGTGCTCCGAATCGGCCAGCACCACGCCGTCCGTCCTGATGATCGTGATGCGGACGCCGATGGCCTTTCCGAGGCGCTGCACGTCGGCCTGGAGGTCTCCGGAGGAGGGCAGCGCCTGGCGTACGGCCCGGGCCTCGGAGGCCAGCGACGTGCTGAGCTGCTCGATGAAGTAGTGCTCGAGGACCCGGTCGGTCACCACTCCCATGGCCAGGAGCACTCCGAGGACGGCGACGGCGTGCCACAGAAGCAGCCGTCCGGTCAGGGTCCGGGGCGGGGCTCCTGCAGACGATCGGGCCATGCCGAAGGCAGTGTATCGAGCGAGTTCTCGCGAAATCACCACAGCGCGGATGACTCTTCCGGGAGGACAGCAGGGGCCGGCGGGTACCATTCGGGGTCCATGTGTCACCTCACCGCGTTCCAGGCGATCGTCCTCGGCATCGTCCAGGGGCTCACCGAGTTTGCTCCGGTGTCGAGCTCCGGCCACCTCATCCTGGTCCCGTGGCTCTTCCACTGGTGCATCGTCTCGGCCAGCAACGAGACCTTGAACAAGACCTTCGATGTCGCCCTGCACATGGGGACGTTCGTCGGCGCCGTCGTGTACTTCTGGCGTGACATCGTCCGGTACCTCACGGCGTGGATCCGCTCCATGCGGACTCGCGGGATCCACACGGTGGACGAGCGCCTCGCGTGGGGGATCGTGATCGGGACGATTCCGGGCGCGATCGCGGGAGCCCTCGGCGAGGACGTGATCGACAAGAAGCTCGGCCAGCCCTGGCTCATCGCGATCATGCTGGTCGTGTTCGCCGTCGTCCTGTACGTGGTCGATCGAAGGTCCAGGCAGACCCGGGAGATTCGCGACATCCGCCTGGGAGACGCCGTATTCATCGGCGTGGCCCAGGCCCTGGCGCTGCAACCGGGGGTGTCTCGGTCGGGCGTGACGATCACCACTGCCCGTGGCGTCGGGCTGGACCGCGAATCCGCCGCCCGGTTCTCGTTCCTCCTGTCGCTTCCAATCATCGGCGGGGCCGGTCTGTACAAGGGAGCGAAGCTCCTGACGGGAAGCGAGAAGATCCCGTCCGGCTTCGGCGGAGCCTTCGCGTGGGGCGTGATCGCCTCGGCCGTCAGCGGCTTCCTGGTCATCTGGGGGCTGCTGTCGTACCTGCGCCGGCGGGACTTCGCCCCGTTCGTCATCTACCGGCTGGCCGCGGCGGCACTCGTTCTCGGCATCGTCCTGACCGGCGTTCGCCCGGCCACCATCTGAGTCTTCGCCGCCGGTTCAAACGTTCACGTTCCGTTCACCGTTCGGCCCCTGTGGGTTCACCTCCCCTACCTAGCCTCGCCCATGTGACGACCGGGTTTGCTCGAAGGGCGACTCGCTCCAGTGATCGATGAGGGGGAGAAGATGAACAAGCTCGGCAGGTCTGGCTCGCTCATGACCCTGACGCTCGCAGTGTCGGTGCTGGCAGTGGCGTGCGGCTCGACCAGCGGAAGCACCACCGCCGGGCCCTTCAAGGGCGCCGGCCTCACGGGCGCCGGAGCCACGTTCCCCGCCCCCATCTACGCGAAGTGGTTCAAGGACTTCCAGCAGGTCGAATCCGGCGCGAAGATCAACTATCAGGCGATCGGCTCGGGCGGCGGTGTGGGGCAGATCACGGCGCAGACGGTCGACTTCGGCGCGTCGGACGCGCCGCTCAAGGACCAGGAGATCTCAGCACTTCCCTCGGCTCGCGGCGGGATCCTGGAGATCCCCACGGTCCTCGGGGGCGTGGTCGTGGCGTTCAACGTGACCGGAGTGCAGAAGAGCGGCTTCAGGCTGGACGGTCCGACCACCGCGGACATCTTCCTGGGGAAGGTCAAGACGTGGAGCGACCAGGAGATCGCCACGCTCAATCCCGGAGTGTCCCTGCCCAGCACCCCGATCTCGGTGGTCCACCGCTCCGATGAATCCGGCACCACGAAGGTCTTCACCTCATGGCTCTCGGCGGAGAGTCCCGAATGGCAGTCGAAGGTCGGCGCCGACAAGTCGGTGCAATGGCCCACCGGTACTGGGGCTGATCAGAACGATGGCGTCGCTGCGAACATCGCCCAGAACGACGGCTCGATCGGATACCTGTCCTTCGACTTCGCGGTCAATGCCGGCCTCGGCATCGCCGACATCGAGCGGGACAGCGACGGGCAGTTCGTGCCGCCGTCGGTCTCCGCGATCAGCGCGGCCGGGGGGATCCTCAAGTTCCCTATCTCCTCGGACACGAACATCCTGAACTCGGCGGCGACCGGGGCGTACCCGATCAGCAGCACGACGTATCTACTCATCTACAAGAAGCTCGACCCGCTGTCCCAGGACCAGGCTCAGACGCTCGTGGACTTCCTGTACTGGGCGTTGACGAAGGGCCAGGCCGAAGTGAAGGCCCTCAATTACTCGCAGCTCCCTCCGGGCATCGACCAGCAGGCGCTGTCGCTGCTCCCGCAGCTCACCTACAAGGGCAAGGTCCTTGATCCCTCCTCGACCGTGAAGGCCTGAGGCTTCCCGGGCCATGGCTCGAACCGCCATCCAGCTCGACCCGAACACGGGACCGCCGGCCCCACGACGGCGGTCCCGCGTGGGCGACCGGGTGTTCAAAGGGGCCTCGGCGACCGTGGCGGTGGGGCTGCTCGCGCTCCTGGCGCTGCTGCTGGGGGACCTGGCTGTCGGCGGTGCCCGGGCCTTCGCGAAGTTCGGCCTCGGGTTCATCACCGGACGGAACTGGAACCCGGTGTTCGGCCGAGAGCAGTTCGGCGCGCTGCCGTTCATCTTCGGGACGCTCGTCACGTCCGCCATCGCCACCGTCCTGGCGGTGCCGGTGTCGGTGGGGCTGGCGGTCCTGTTGAGCGAGGTCCATTCGGGGTGGTTGCGAAACCCCCTCGCCGTCTTCGTCGACCTGCTGGCCGCCATCCCCAGCGTGGTGTACGGGCTGTGGGGGCTGTTCATCATGAAGCCCGTGTTCGACCACAGGGTCGAACCGTTCCTCTCCGCCACCGTCGGAAAGGTCCCAGTCGTCGGCGCGCTGTTCCGAGGAAACCCGAACGGCGGCGACCTCTTCACGGCTGGCGTGATCCTCGCGATCATGATCCTCCCGACCGTCACGGCGGTGACCAGGGAGGTGGTGGCCACGGTGCCACGCGAGCTTCTGGAGGGAGCGCAGGCCCTCGGGGCCACGCGGTACGAGACGCTGCGCATGGCGGTGCTTCCGTACTCCCGGAGCGGCATCGTCGGCGCCACCATGCTGGGCCTGGGCCGGGCGCTGGGCGAAACCATCGCCGTCTCGCTCGTCGTCGGCAACGGCCTCGGGATCGGCGCGTCGCTGTTCAAGCCCGGTTACACGATTCCCGCCGTCATCGCCAGCGAGTTCCGTGAGGCCACGAACGTCGGAGTGCACCGTTCGGGCCTCCTGGCGCTGGCCGTCCTGCTGGTCGTCATCGCCTTCGTCATGGCGGCGCTGTCGCGGCTGCTCCTGCGGCGGTCGGTTCGCCTTATGGGCGGCAGCGCCACGGTTGCGGCGGAGCGGGCGGCCTTCCAGGTGAACGGGTAGCCCGGATGGCCTCGATGGCGACGCCTCCTCCAGTCCAGCTGACCACCGGGATCAGCGGACGCCGAAAGGCCAAGGATCGAACGTTCACGCTGTTCCTGTGGGCCTGCGGCGTGCTGGCGATGCTGCCCCTCGTGTTCATCGCCGCCTACGTGGTGGCCAAGGGCTATCCGGCGCTGAACGTCGCCTTCTTCACGAAGGAGCCGGCAGCGCCCGGCGAGCCCGGTGGCGGGATCGTTCAGTCGTTCATCGGCACCGGGCTCATCGTGGGGATGGCCACCTCGATCGCCGTGCCCCTCGGTGCCCTGAGCGGCATCTACCTCGCGGAGTACGGGCAGGGCCGGCTCGCCCGCGGTGTCCGGTTCGTTGCGGAGGTCCTGCTGTGCACACCGTCCATCGTGGCCGGGGCGTTCATCTGGGCGTTGGTCGTGGTGGCGTTGGGCAACTTCTCGGCGTTCGCCGGAGCACTCTCCCTGGTCGTGCTGATGTGGCCGATCATCGCCTGCGCCACCCAGGAGATCTTCCTCCTGGTTCCCCAGGAACTCCGCGAAGGCGCGCTGGCCCTGGGCATCCCGCGATGGAAGGTCATCCTGCGGATCGTGGTGCCCACCGCGGGCGCCGGGATCTTCACCGCGGTCATGCTGGCAGTGGCTCGCGGCCTGGGAGAGACCGCGCCGATCCTGCTCACCGCGCTGGGCAACGACTTCATCAACATCCATCCCATGCAGCCGACCGACGCGGTCCCATTTCGCGTGTACAACTACGCCCGCACCCCCGTCCTGTCCCAGCACGCTCAGGCGTGGGGAGGCGCCGTTATGCTGCTGGTGGGGGTGTTGCTGCTATCGATCACCGCACGAGTCTTGTCGAATCGACAGCAACGCCGGATCAGGTGAGGAAGGTGGAAGTGTCCGACCTCAACGCCTGGTTCGGGACCAACCTCGTGTTGCGCGACGTCTCCATGACCGCCCAGCCGCAGGCCGTCACCGCGGTGATCGGGCCGTCGGGGTGCGGCAAGTCCACCTTCATCCGGTGCCTCAACCGCATGCACGAGGAGGTCCGCGGGGCCGGGGCCAGCGGCAAGGTGCTGTTCGACGGGCAGGACATCTACGGGCCGGACGTCGATCCCGTCGACATCCGCCGCCGCATCGGCATGGTGTTCCAGCGCCCCAATCCCTTCCCCACCATGACCGTCCTGGACAACGCGGTGGCGGGACTGAAGCTCGCCGGCCGGATGACACGGCCGGAGCTGCGGGAGCGTGGGGAGCGCGCGCTTCGCGCGGCCGGACTGTGGGAGGAGGTCAAGGACCGCCTCGGCGAGCCAGGCGGGAAGCTGTCCGGGGGCCAGCAGCAGCGCCTGTGCATCGCGCGCGCTCTGGCCGTCGAGCCGGAGGTCCTCCTGATGGACGAGCCGGCTTCGGCCCTGGACCCCGCTTCGACCCTTCGTATCGAGGAGCTCATCGAGGAGCTGAAGGAGGAGTACACCGTCGTCATCGTGACCCACAACATGCAACAGGCGGCCCGGGTCGCCGACTGGACGATGTTCTTGCTCTCCGGTGAGGTCGTGGAGCATGGACCGACGCGCAAGATCTTCACCCAGCCCGACGACAAACGGACCGAGGACTACGTGACCGGGCGGTTCGGCTAGATGCTCGAGACCCGGAAGCGATTCCACGACGAGCTGGCCGCGTTGGAGAGCGAGGTGATCGGGCTGGGCGAACGGGCCATGCTCGCCGTGGCCAAGGCCGTGGAGGCGCTCGTCCACAAGGACGAGGCGCTGGCCAGGGATGTCATCGAAGGCGACGACGCGCTCGACGCCACCTATCTGGACATCGAGCAGCGGATCCTGGCCATGCTGGCCACCCAGACGCCCGTCGCCTCCGACCTTCGGCTCGTCTCCGCGATCCTGCATGTGAACCTGCACCTGGAACGGGTGGGCGACCAGGCGGTCAACGTGGCCAAGATCGCCAAGGTCACCGCGGATCTTCCGTCGAGCGACACGGTCGTCACCCACCTGCAGGAGATGGGAGAGGTGGCGTGCGGGATGCTGGCCACGGCGATGGAGGCCTTCGCACGCCGTGACGTGGCGCTGGCCGAGCGCCTGCCCGAGATGGACGATCCTCTCGACCGCCTCAATCGCAACATGTACCGGGAGGTCGCGGCGCTGGCGGCGGACTCTCAACTCCTGGAGTGGGGAATCCGGATGAACTTCGTGGCCCGGCAGCTCGAGCGGGTCGGGGACCACGCCGTGGACGTCGGGGAACAGGTGGCGTTCCTGCTGACGGGCGAGTTCCGGGAGTTCACGGACGCCTCGCATCCCGACGCGACATGACCGAGCCCGATCGCGCCGCACCGACCGTCCTCATCGTGGAGGACGAAGGACCGCTCGCCGAAAGCATCTCGTACAACCTCGTGAGGGAGGGGTACCGGGTCGTCGCGGCCGGCGATGGCGAGCTCGCCCTGGACCGGTTCCGCGCCGAGCGCCCGTCCATCGTCATCCTGGACCTCATGCTGCCCAAGCTCTCGGGCCTCGACCTCTGCCGGACCATCCGGGCCGAGTCGCAGGTTCCCATCGTCATGCTGACCGCAAAGGACTCGGAGGCGGACAAGGTGGCGGGGCTGGAGGTCGGGGCGGACGACTACGTGACGAAGCCGTTCTCCATGCGGGAGCTGGTCTCCCGAGTTCGGGCGCAACTCCGCCGCGCGGAGATGGCCACCGCGGGGTCGGTCCGTCGGGAGAGGGATGGAACGCTGTCGGGCGGCCCCGTGGCGCTCGATCCCGGGCGCCACGAAGCGTTCGTCGGAGGCGTGCCAACGTCGCTCACCCCGAAGGAGTTCGAGCTGCTGGAACTTCTGCTCAGCCGCAAGGGGAGGCTGCTGACCCGGCAATTCCTGATCGAGGAAGTGTGGGGCCCGCACTACGTGGGGGACACCAAGACCCTCGACGTCCACATCAAGCGTCTGCGCCAGAAGCTCGAACAGAACCCCCACGACCCCCGTCACATCCTCACGGTGCGGGGGTTGGGCTACAAGTTCCTGGACTGACCGCCGGCTCCATCCCATCCCGCTCCGCTGTCCTGCTCACATCCGGCCCTCGCTCGGGTATATTCACGCCGGCATGAGGGCGATCCCACGGTCCGAGACGCATCCATGAGATTCCAGATCATCCCGCGGGCGCAGGGGTTCTACGAGCTTTTCCAGAAGGCCGCGGCGAACCTCGCCGACTCCTCCCAGCTCCTGTTGAAGCTCTTGACCGACTTCCGGGAGCCGCAGGCGGCTCACGCGGAGATCCAGTCCCGGGAGCACGAAGGCGACGAGATCACCCATCAGATCATGCGGGCCCTGAACACGACCTTCGTCACCCCGTTCGACCGCGAGGACATCCACCGGCTGGCCTCGGGACTTGACGATGTCCTCGACTTCATCGAGGCGGTGTCAGACCTCCTGGTGCTCCACAACATCGAGAAGCCGCTCGACGAGATGCGCCAGCAGGCCGACGTGCTGGCCAGGGCGACGGCCCAGATCGTCGACGCCATGGACAGGCTGCGTGGATTCTCCGGTCTCGAGCCCCATTGGGTCGAGATCAATCGCCTGGAGAACGAAGGGGACCGGGTCTATCGAAAGACGGTGGCCACGCTGTTCTCGGGTGAGTACAAGGCGATGGACGTCTTGAAGTGGAAGGACCTGGTGGATCAGCTCGAGGCGGCCATCGACGGCTGCGAGGACGTCGCGAACACCATGGAGTCCATCGTCTTGAAGCACGCCTGAGTCGTGGCCACTGCGGCGCTCGTCTTCGTCATCCTGGTCGCGCTGTCCTTCGATTTCTTCAACGGGTTCCACGACGCCGCGAACTCCATCGCCACGGTGGTCTCGACCAGGGTGCTGTCGCCGCGGATCGCCGTGCTCTGGGCGGCGGCCTTCAACTTCATCGCGTTCCTGGTGTTCAAGACGAAGGTGGCCTCGACCATCGCCAAGGGAGTGGTCGATCCGAGCGTGTTCACGATCGGGGTCGTGTTCGCCGGGCTGATCGGCGCGATCGCCTGGGACGTCATCACGTGGTACTTTGGCCTGCCGACGTCCTCGTCGCACGCGCTGATCGGCGGGCTGGCCGGCGCGGCCGTGGCCAAGGCCGGTTGGAGTTCGCTGATCTCTGACGGGTTCAGGAAGATCGCCGTCTTTATCGTCCTGTCGCCCATCGTCGGGTTGCTGCTCGCCTTCACCATCCTGGTGGCGGTGATGTGGGCGTTCCACCGGGTCCGCAGGGTCGACAAGCTGAATCGCGGATTTCGCTTCGCCCAGCTGTTCTCGGCAGCGGCGTTTAGCCTCGGCCACGGGGGCAACGACGCCCAGAAGACCATGGGCGTGATCCTGGCCCTGCTGATCGCGTCGAAGCACCTCCCCACCACCGCGAACGTGCCCCTGTGGGTGGTCCTCTCGGCGCACACCGCCATCGCGCTGGGAACGGCGTCCGGCGGGTGGCGGATCGTCCATACGATGGGCTCGAAGATCACCAAGTTGCAACCGGTGGGCGGGATGAGCGCGGAAGCCGCGGCAGCGGCGACGCTGTTCTTCACGGCGGCGCACGGCATCCCGGTGTCCACAACCCACACCATCACCGGCGCCATCGTCGGAGTCGGGTCCACGCAGCGGCTGTCGGCCGTGCGGTGGGGAGTGGCCGGGCGCGTGGTGTGGGCATGGATCCTCACCATCCCCGGGAGCTTCGTGGTGGCGTGGCTGGTGTTCATGCCGTTCCATCTGGCGGGGCGCTGAGGAGGAAAAGGTGCGACGGACCATCGGACGCCGCGCCCTCTTCTTCGGGTTGATGGGCCTGGTGTGCGCGGTGCTGATCCCGGTGACCCCTCCCGAGCTCCGCTGGGTGGACTGGTTCACCGCCGGGCTGGCGGCCTTCTGGACGATCCTGTTGGCTCTGGAGGACCTTTCCAGGCCCGGGCCCGAGCCCGAGTCCGATCTGACGGGCGGGAGAGCCCTCAACGAACCACAGACTCCATTCGGCCCCCCGCCAAGGCCGGGAAGCTCGCGGCCTCGCCCGCGTCCTTAGCCTCCCGGCACCCCGGTTGCTCGTTCACATTGACAGACGTCAATCTAGCCGCTACTTTGGATCGACATCCGTCGATGTAGGAGGAACCGGCGTGACGAAGATGGGAATCCGAACCCAAGCTCTGGCCGTTCGCCCCGCGTCGTGTTGCGTGCCCATCGCGGGCCCGGACGTCGGTCCGGGGGAGGCCGAGGCGGCGGCGGGACTGTTTCGGGCGCTGGCCGACCCCAATCGGGTGCGGCTGGTGAACATGCTGGCCAACGCCGGCGACGCCGTGTGCGTGTGCGACCTGACCGAACGGATCGGCCTCTCCCAGGGGACGGTCAGCTTCCACCTGAAGAAGCTGTTCGGGTCCGGCCTGATCGACCGTGAGCAACGGGGAACCTGGGCGTACTACTCGTTGAACCGTGCCGCCCTGGCTTCGGTGGCCGACGTGTTCGTGGAAGGAGTGTCGAGATGAGCGACGTGCGCGAGGAGGTCCGGGCCCGGTACGCCCGGTCGGCGATCGAGGCGGCGTCCGGTTCGGCGGCGACGTGCGGCTGCGGCCCGAGCTCCGCTGGGTCGTGCTGCGGGCCTATTTCCGAAGCGGACCAGGTCTTCGGGGCCTCGCTGTACGACGGGACCGAACGAGCCGACCTCCCGGAGACGGCCGTCCTGGCCAGCCTGGGATGCGGGAACCCCACCGCGGTGGCGGACCTCCGTGAGGGTGAGACCGTGCTCGACCTGGGGTCGGGCGGGGGCATCGACGTCCTGCTCTCCGCGAAACGGGTCGGCCCGACAGGCAAGGCCTACGGCCTCGACATGACCGAGGAGATGCTGGCGCTGGCCCTGCACAACAAGGACAGGTCCGGGGCTGGCAACGTCGAATTCCTGAAGGGCTATATCGAGGACGTGCCGCTTCCGGCGTCCACCGTCGACGTGGTCATCTCGAACTG
>DHWM01000159.1:16771-19192 GCA_002413185.1 Actinobacteria bacterium UBA5182 | reverse complement strand
GTGATCAACCTCTCCGCCGACAAGGCCCGGGTGTTCGCCGAGATGCACCGCGTCCTGAAGCCCGGCGGTCGCGTCGGGATCAGCGACGTTGTGGCCTCCGACGAGCTCACCCCGGAGCAGCGAGCCGAACGGGGAAGCTACGTCGGGTGCATCGCGGGCGCGCTGTCCTTCGCCGAATACGAGGCCGGCCTGCGCACGGCCGGCTTCGAGGACGTCAGCCTGACGCCAACCCACGAGGTCGCCGATGGGATGTTCGCGGCCATCGTCAAGGCGACGAAGAAGCCGGGGACGACCGAAAGCCGGGCCCCGGCTGGATCTGGCGCGGCGTCGAACCGCCGTGAGCTCCCGCTCGCCGAGGCGGGAACCTGCTGCTGACCAGCCCCGCCGCCGGTGTGAGAACCTGCGGCGTGTGGCAACGCCGACACGCCCGGGCAACTACCGGGAACAGGCCAAGACCTACGACCTGACCCGCGGGGCCAGCCCGACCATCGTCCGGGCGGTGGCCGAGCACCTGGGGGAGCCGAGGGGCCGGACCCTGTTGGACATCGCCGGGGGCACTGGGAACTACGCACAGGTCTTTGCGACCCGGGGCTTCCGGGTCACGGTCGTGGACGCCCAGCTCGCCATGCTCGAGCACTCGGCGCGAAAGCTGGGAGGGGGTCACGCGGTCGCCGGCGCGGCCGCGCACCTCCCCTTCTCGGATGGTTCGTTCGACTGCGCCACGCTCGTTCACGCAGTCCACCTGCTCCAAGACCCTTCCCCGGCGCTGCGGGAGGCTCACCGGGTGCTCCGGGAAGGACCCTTGGTCGCGGTCGATCCGACCCGAGAGAACGCCCCGCTGTTCGTCCACGAGTACTTCGGTCTGCACCCGCCGGACGACGCCCGGCCTTCGGCCGAGGACATCGCCCTGCTGCTGCGACGTGCGGGCTTCGCCACGGTGGAGCATCATCCGTTCGTCTACACGGACACGGCGGATGGGTCTCTCCACGCCCTGCACACGAACGCTCTCCACCTGGCGGGGCCGGCGTACCTCCGGAACACCTCGTTCTGGTACGGACTCGACGAAGAAGCTCGCCGCGCTGGACTGGACGCCTTGGCCCGCGACCTCCGGTCGGGGCGGCTGGAGGAGCGCGTTCGGGCCCACTACCTGGAAGCGGCGGTCCGGGGACACGAGACCGTCTTCGCGGCCTGGCCCTGAGAGGGCCGGGGTATAGTCGAAAGGACCAAACGAGGAGGCACGATCCATGGCACAGAAGCTCCAGGACCCGTCGCAGCAGGAGCACCAGGACGTGATGCCGCTGCTCGGCATCGACCACGTTGAGTACTACGTCGGGAACGCCCGGCAGGCCGCCTACTACTACTCGAAGGCGTTCGGCTTCAAGGTTACCGCCTACGCCGGGCCTGAGACGAAGGTTCGCGACCGCGCTTCCTACGTCTGCGAGCAGAACGAGGCTCGCTACGTCTTCACCGGCGCCATGGGCCCCGACAGCGACATCGCCAAGCACGCGTTCGAGCACGGCGACGGCGTGAAGGACGTGGCCCTCCGGGTGCCCGACGTCGCCTACGCCTACGAGTACGCCACGAAGCAGGGCGCCAGCGGAGTCCTCGAGCCGACGGTCATAGAGGACGAGCACGGCAAGGTCGTCCGCGCCACCATCGCCGCATACGGCGACACCGTTCACTCGTTCATCGAGCGCGAGAACTACAGCGGTCCCTTCCTGCCCGGATACCGGCCGGAGGAGCCCGTCCCCGACGACGGGCCAGACGTCGGCATCGAGCTCATCGACCACGTGGTGTGCAACGTCCAGCTGGGAGGGATGAACGAGTGGGCCCAGTTCTACGCGAAGGTGCTGGGCTTCGAACAGCTCGTGCACTTCCGCGACGACCAGATCTCCAGCGAGTACACGGCCCTGATGTCGAAGGTCATGTGGGACGGCCAGGGCCGCGTCAAGCTCCCCATCAACGAGCCGGCGCCGTCGAAGAAGAAGAGCCAGATCGACGAGTACCTGGAGTTCTACCGCGGCCCCGGCGTCCAGCACATCGCAATGCTCAGCAAGGACATCATCGGGACGGTCTCGGCACTCCGGCAGCGCGGCGTCAGGTTCATCCGGGTGCCCGCCACCTACTACGAGGACATGCGTCCTCGCATCGGGCAGATCAACGAGGACATCGAGGAGGTCGAACGCCTCAACATCCTGGCCGACCGGGACGAGGAGGGATACCTCCTGCAGATCTTCACCAAGAACGTCCAGGACCGTCCGACGGTGTTCTACGAGATCATCGACCGCCACGGCAGCCGGGGATTCGGCCTGGGGAACTTCAAGGAGCTGTTCCTGGCCATCGAGCGGGAGCAGGAGGAGCGGGGCAACCTGTAGACCGCTAGGGCTGGAGCTGGGTGATCCCCTTCCACGCCAGCTGGAC
>DHWM01000159.1:2260-16550 GCA_002413185.1 Actinobacteria bacterium UBA5182 | reverse complement strand
CAGGCGGAAGCCGTCGGCCTGCTCGTCCACGAAGTCGAAGTACGCCTGGAAGGATCGCCGGATCCGCTCGCGGTTCCCGGTTGGAGAGTCGAGTGCCTGCTTCACCTTTTCGTGCAGGTCCGCCAGATCTTCGTCCAGGAGCGCCAGGTACAGGTCCTTCTTCGAGGAAAAGTGGTCGTACAGGATCGGCTTGGTGATGCCGGCCTCCTTGGCCACGTCCTCCATCGACACCGCGTGAAAGCCGGAGTTCCCGAAGACCTTTCGGGCGACCTCCAGGAGCTGGGCGCGCCGCTCGGGCGCCCGCATCCGGCGTCTGGGTCGCTTCGACGTGTCGGGTTGATTCGCTGCCATGAGGGTATTATTACCGGGCGGTAACCTACCGAAAGGTAAGTTACGGGAAATCCAGGAGGTGATCGCCGCCCCTGGTGGCGGGTTCCGCCGGGAACAGCGACGGAGGAGGCCGGAAGGACATGGACTTTCAACTTTCCGAAGACCACATCACCACCCAGAAGTGGGTTCACGAGTTCGCCGAGAAGGAGATCAGGCCGGTCGCCGCGCAGTACGACGAGACCGAGGAGTTCCCGTGGCCGGTCATCAAGAAAGCCGCCGAGATCGGGCTGTACTCGCTGGAGTTCTACATGGAGAGCGTGGCGCAGGACCCCACGGGCCTGGTCCTTCCCATCGCCATGGAGGAGACGTGCTGGGGCTGCGCGGGGATCGCACTGGGGATCTTCGGCACCGGCCTGCCGCTCTCCGCGCTGGCCTACTCGGGCACCCCGGACCAGATCATGAAGTGGGCCCCTCAGATGTTCGGCACGCCCAATGAGCCTCGGGTGGCCTCTCTGTGCGTCACCGAGCCGAACGCGGGATCAGACGTCTCGGCGCTCCGCACTTCCGCCCGGCGCGACGGCGACGAGTGGGTTCTGAACGGCCAGAAGATCTTCGCGACCAATGGTGGCCAGGCGAAGGTTCACATCGTGGTGGCCACGGTCGATCCGAACCTGGGGCACCGGGGCCAGGCCGCCTTCATCGTGGGACCGGACACGCCGGGGCTCCGCCCCGGCAAGAAGGAGAAGAAGCTCGGGATCCGGGCGTCGGACACGTCCGAGATCCTGCTGGAGGAGTGCCGCGTGCCGTTGGACAACGTGGTCGGGGGGCCGGAGAAGCTCGAGGCGAAGATGGAGAAGGCTCGTTCCAGCTCGACCAAGCAGTCCGCCGCGCTGAAGGCCTTCGAGATGACCCGCCCGTCGGTGGCCGCACAAGCCGTCGGGATCGCCCGCGCCGCGTTCGAGTTCGCCACGCAGTATGCCAAGGAGCGGAACACGTTCGGCCGCCCGATCATCGAACACGAAGGGGTGGCGTTCAAGCTGGCCGACATGGCGATGGAGATAGACGCCGCCCGACTGCTGACGTACCGCGCGGCGTGGCTGGCCCGCAACGGGACCTTCGAGCACGCCGAGGGCTCGATGTCGAAGCTCAAGGCCGGGGAGACTGCGGTGTGGGTGACCGAGCAGGCCGTGCAGATCCTGGGCGGCTACGGCTACATCAAGGACTTCCCGGTGGAGAAGTGGTACCGGGACGCCAAGATCTACACCATCTTCGAGGGCACCTCGGAGATTCAAAGGATCGTGATCAGCCGGGCGCTCGCCCGCAACTAGCCCGAACCACGCCTTGCTGTCAACGGTCGCGAGGCCGGCGGTCAGTCGATTTGTCGCGTTTTGGGGCGGGCCGGCTGGCTTGACGGCCGTTCGGGCCGGCAGGGTAAAGTACTGCTTCCTGTTCATCGACCCCACAGGAGGGGACCATGGTGAAACGCCTTGCCTCGCTCGGCACGGCCGCCGCGTTCGTGATCACGCTGGCCATGCCGAGCCTCTCGGCGACTGCGGCCGGGGGGAGCACTCGCGTCTCGATCGGGAGTCCGGCCTTCCCGTTCGCGCAGAACAAGCAGAACGAGCCGTCGGTCGCGGTCGACCCGTTCAACACACAGCTGGTCGCGGCCGGCTCCAACGACGAGATCGACCTCGAGGCCTGCAAGGCGGGCGATCCGACCACCTGTCCGTTCACGGATGGCGTGGGGGTCTCGGGAATCTACTTCTCGTTCACCGGTGGGAGCTCGTGGTCGCAGCCGACGTACACGGGCTGGACGGCCCGGAACTGCCTCGGCCCGGATGCCTGCAGCCCTGAGCTCGGTCCCATCGGGACGCTGCCGAAGTACTACGAGAGCGGCCTGGTATCCGACGGTGACCCTGCGCTCGCGTTCGGTCCCCAGCAGGGAGCGGATGGTACGTTCTCGTGGAGCAACGGCAAGCGGCTCTACTACGCCAACCTGACCTCGAACTTCAGCTCCGTCCGTTCGGAGCAGTCGTTCAACGGCTTCGAGGCAATCGCGGTGTCCCGGACCGACGACGTCTCGGCGGCGGCGTCCGGAAACAACAACGCCTGGAAGGCGCCGGTCATCGTCTCCAAGCAGAACTCCGCGCTGTTCTCGGACAAGGAGCAGATCTGGGTCGACAACACCGAAAACACCAGCCCCTACTTCGGCAACGTATACATCTGCAACGTCGGCTTCCGCAGCGTCGGCCTGGGTGGAGCTCCCGAGCCGGTCATCTTCGCTCGCTCCACCGACGGGGGCGACACCTGGACGACCAAGCAGCTCTCATCGGCCACGAACAACAACCAGACCGGTGGCCGGCAGGGATGCGCGATCCGGACGGACAGCGCCGGAAACGTGTACGTGTTCTGGGTGGGTACCGACATCCTGACCCGCCAGACCGCCATGTTCATGGCCAAGTCCACCGACGGCGGGGTGAACTTCAGCCAGCCGCAGGTGGTCACGCTGGCCCAGGACGTGGGGCTGTTCGACCCGAACACGGGGCGGTTCAGCTTCGACGGCGTGGGTGGGGCCCGGACCAGCACGTTCCCCAGCGTGGACATCGCCAACGGTGCCCCGACCGGCAACGACGCCACTGACGAGATCGTCCTGTCGTGGCCGAACGGGCCCACTCCTTCGGACACCAACCCGGGTCCGAACGAGCAGGCGCTGGTGAAGTGGTCGCTCGATGGGGGGAACACGTGGCAGGGGCCCGTGTCCGCCTCCAAAGCGAGCGACCGGCCCGACTTCCCGGCCATCGCCATCTCTCCGGACGGCACCGACGTCTACGTGACGTACGACGCCTTCCACGCCCCGTGGCAGTCGACGACGGACGATCCGCGTCTCATGGAGGGTGTGGTCCGGCACGCCACGATCGGCGCGAACGGCGCGCCGGGTTCCTGGTCGACCATCCACCGTGGAACGACGGGTGACGCCAGAGGGTCGAGCTCGAACGGGCTGACCGCTGAGTTCCTGGGCGATTACAACTACGCCTTCGCCACGCGCGACGTGGTGGTGGCTGTGTGGAACGACGTCCGGAACGCAGCCGACTGTCCGGCCATCGACGCGTACCGCGAGTCGATCGCCGAGGGGAGCCCGACGGCGCCGCCCGCGCCGAACTCGGATTGCCCTCACCACTTCGGGAACAGCGACATCTACGGGGGCCGGTTCACCCCGTAGGGCGCGATCTGCGAGAGGACGAAGGGGCGCCGGGCTCAGCCCGGCGCCCCTTCGTCGCTCCCTTCGCGGCCCGGGCCCGTCGGTCGCCCGTTCCCCTGGCGGCCCGGCGGCCCCGCCCCCCTTCCACGTGGACCGCCTCCAGGGGTTGCCCGTTGGGTGACGCGGCCGAGGTGTTGGCCGTCGTGTCGACGGTCAGTCGGAAGACGTCCGGGCGCGAATAGTGCCCGACGGGATCGAACTGGTGGCGGACCGCCCTGGCCCGTCCGGCGTCGAGTTCCGCATACAGGATGCCTTCCTGTTCGGCCAGCGGGCCTGCCAGGATCTCGCCCGTGGGTCCCACGATCGTGGAGAGCCCCTTCGACATCCAGTCGTCCTCGCCCCCGTAGAAGCGGTCACGCCCCGGGACGTCGGCCGGCACGTCCGAGCCCCGGAGGAGCGGGGCCACTCCGATCACGTACACGCGGCCCTCCTTGGCGATGTGCCGGAGCGTCGACACCCACACCTCGCTGGTGTCCCACGTCGGCGCGCACCACACGTCGATCCCCTGCGAGTACATCGCATACCGGGCCAGCGGCATGTAGTTCTCCCAGCAGGTCAGGCCACCGAGCCGGCCGAACGGCGTGTCGAACACGTGCAGCGTGGAACCGTCGCCCATGCCCCACACCAGGCGCTCCCCGCCGGTCGGCATCAGCTTGCGGTGCTTGCCCATCAGCGAGCCGTCGGGCCCGAAGTAGAGCTGCGTGTTGTAGAGCGTGCTGCCGGCTTCGTCCCGTTCGTTCACGCCCATGGAGACGAAGGCCCGGGCGCGCTTGGCGGCCAGCGCCAGGGCATCCGTCGTCTCGCTGGGCACGACCACGGAGTTCTCCAGGAGCCGCCGGAACGCTTCCTCGGAGAATTCGTCCCATACTCCGGCCCGCCACACCCAATCGGGATAGGTCGGGATGAAGGTCTCGGGGAAGACCACCAGCCCGGCTCCGTTCGACCCGGCCTCCCGGACCAGCTCGATCGACTTCCGCACCGTCGCTTCACGTTCCAGGAAGACCGGGGTCGCCTGCACCGCCGCCGCCGTCACCTTCTCCACCTGAGCCACCCTCTCTTCTCCCGACGCCCCGCGGACAGGCGTGCTCTCCCGTTCGTCATCCGTCGATGAGCGCGGCGGCGAAGGACTCACCCCCCGAGAACGTCCGCCAGGCCCCCTTCTCGAGGAGGTGCGCGCCTCCCGATCCGAGCACGTTCCATTCGGTCCCGTCGCCCACCACGGCCGTTCGCTCGTCCACCGCCAGCAGGCGCGAGTCCGATGGGACCATGCTTTCGATGAGGTCCTTCAGCCCCGGCGCGAACGCGTCGAGCGCGTTCCAGTGCGGGCCCAGGTGGGTCTTCGGGAACAGCCCCAGGCCGGTCTGGAGGAAGTCGTTCGAGCCGAAGTCGCGGATGGCGCTGTCCGGAGCGATCTCGCCGAGACAGGAGATCCCCGCGCTGCACCCTCCGTAGGCGAGCCCCCGATCCATGGCGTCCAGCAGCGCCAGCCAGAACGCGCTCCGGTTGAGGACCCGCGACAGGTACGCGGGATTGCCACCGGAGAAGAACACCATGGACGCATCGTCCAGCCTTCGGACCAGATCGAGAGAGTTCGCGTCCTCTTCGGTCTTGAGCGGGAGGACCTCGGCTTCCACTCCCATGCGCCCGTAGTGCGACATCCCCAGGCCGGCCCAGCGGTCGAACACGCCGTCTCCTTCGGGGGCGCTCGCGGTGGGGAGGACGAGGACGCGCTTGCCGTTCCCGGAGGATCGCTCCAAGAGCCACCGGTCGACTCTCTCCGCCCACGGCTCAAACTCGCCGGAGCCCAAGAGCCCGAATGAGAGCCGGCTCATCGGTCGGCCGAACGGAGGTCTGGCGGACGAAGCTCCTGGTCGACCTTCGCGCCGAGCTCGGCCGCGACGTCCAGCGTGGCATCGACATCATCGGCCTCCGTCCGAAAGTTGACGATGCACGCGCGAAGGAAGAACCGTCCCTTCAGGACGGCGTTCGAGCAGAACGCTCGCCCGTCCAGCTGGATCTCGGTCATGATCCGTTCGTTCAGCTCGTTGAGGTAGGCCTCGCGCCCATCTGTTCCCTCCGGAAGAGCCGGTGGGACGTACCGGAAGCAACAGATCGAGAGCGTCACCGGCAACGCCAGCTCGAACTCCTCGCGCTCCTCCACCCGAGCCGCCATGTACCGGGCCAGCCGGGCGTCGTGAGAGATGCGTCTGGCGTAGGCATTCCGACCGTGCGCCAGGAGCGAGACCCACACCTTCAGCGCCTGGAAGCCACGCGAGAACTGCGGCCCCATGGAGCCGAAGTCGGTCCCGTGGCCGGTCCGTTCCTTGTCCTCCATGGTGTAGGCCGGCGCGGTGATCCAGGACAGGATCAGGTGGAGACCGTCCCGCACCAGGACGCACCCCGCCGAGTGGGGGACGTACAGCCACTTGTGCGGGTCGAACGCGATGGAGTCGGCCCGTTCGATGCCGGCGAACTGCGGCTTGAGGTCCGGGGCCAGCACCGCCGGGGCTCCGTACGCCCCGTCGACGTGAAACCACAGGTTCTCGGCCGTGCAGATTCGGGCGATGGCCTCGAGATCGTCGACCGCCCCGGTGGCCACCGTGCCCGCCGAGGCCACCACGGCGAACCGCTTGACGTCGCCGGCCCGGCGATCCTGGGCGATGGCCTCTGTCAGGAGGTCGATGCGCATCCGAAAGCCATCGTCGGTGGGGATCTTCCTGACGGCGTCGACCCCCAAGCCCATCATGTCGGCCGCCCGGTCGGTCACCACGTGGACCTCGTCGGAGGCGTACAGCACCAGGGGCGGCCCCTGCCCGAGGCCCTTGTTCCGAATGTCCCATCCGCACTTCTGGTCGCGGGCAGTCTTCAGCGCGATGAAGTTCGCCATCGCCCCACCGGAGGTCATCAGGCCGCCGGCGTCCTGTGGGAGGCCGAACACGTCCGCGAACCACCGAACCACCTGCAGCTCGATCTCCGTGCCCGAGGGCGACAGGCGCCACCCGCCGAGGTTCATGTTCAGGCCTGCCGCGAGGAGGTCGGCCGGCCCCCCGGGGACGGTCCCGGTGCCGCTGACGTAGGCCATGAACCGCGGATGGCCCGGATACATCGACCAATCGAGCGTCATCTCCCGGAGGTGCTCGAACAGCTCGTCCTCGCCCATGGGCCCGTCCGGGACCTCCCGGGCCAGGGCCGTCCTGACCTCCTCGTCCCGCCACGGTCCGGCGACCGGCAGCTCGGGAAGTCGTTCAAGAAGCTCCTGCCACAGGTCCACCGTGCGGTCGGCGAACCGGCGGGCCCGTTTCGGATCCCAGTCGAGGTCGGTCACCGGCTCCGGACGGGGCGTCGAGGGCCCTTCGGCTGGCATGCCCTGAAGCATACCGAGTGCCGGCGAGCGCCCTTCCGGCGCTCAGGCATCCTCGGCGACCCGGCGGGCGGCGTGGCGCGCCGGCACGATCTCCCGGAAGTACGACGGGATGACGGGACGAACGAGCTTCAGCGTCCGCAGGCTTCCCCGTCGCCGGACCTCCTGGGCGAGGTTCCACCTCACGCCGTACATCTCCCGGAGGGGTCCGGGGAGCGTGCCGAAGGCCCACCTCGCCACCTGCCGCAGGACGGGCCGCCACGGCACCTCAGGCGGGGGCTTCCGGATGAGGTCCGCCACCCTCATGGTCTCGCCGGTCACCTTGAGGGTCCCGCTTGCCACGACCCCTTCGACGTACGCCCGCAGCTCAGCCACGGTCGGGGGGATCTTCGATCGAGGCAATCCTAGGAGCTCCACCCCAGCCATCTGCTCCTGGTGGAAACGCTCCCGTCCCGGGTCGTCCAGCCGGCCCACGGTGAGCCGTTCGAACAGGAGCTGCGAATCGACCAGGCATGCGTGCACCCAGAGCAGGAGATCGGGGTCCTTCGCGTCGTAGGGGAGCCCGCTCACTTCGTCCACGCCGTGCACATCCTCGTGCACCCGGTTGATCCGCCGGATCGCCTCCATGGCCTCGGCCCGGGTCCCGAACGTGATGGTGTAGGTGAGCTGGAGCGTCCGCTCGAGCCGCTTCCAAGGATTCCGTTCGTAGAAGCCCGTCTGCCTGGCGCCCGCCAGGATCAGGGGGTGGGCCGCCTGCATCAGGAGGGCCCGGGCCCCGCCGAACAGCACGGTCGTCTCCCGGTTGACCTGCCACGACGCGGACTGCGGCCCGAACAGGCCGGCGTCGCCCTTCGGCTCTCCCCCTCCCCGGTGCACTCGCTCCGCGCCCACCCCTTCACTGTAGAAGACAAGGAGCGAATGCCCGGGCGGTGCCCGGACCACCGGCTCGTCGGGCTACGCTGTGGCGGCGGTGGAGCTGGCGGGCGAGCGCATCGGGATCTTCGGGACAGGCGTCATGGCCCACGGGATCGCTCACCTCTGCCTGGCCCACCGGCTGGAGGTGGTGATCCTCTCGAGCTCCGCCGGCCGGGCTGCCGCACTGGCCGCCACACTGCGCAAGGAGACCGCGGAGGGACGGGTCCTCACCGGCGACGACGAGCTCCCGGAGTGCAGCCTGTTCCTGGAGGCCACGGTGGAGTCGGTCGAGGCGAAGCATGCGGTGCTCCAGCGTGTCGAAGCGCACCTCCGGGCGGACGCGCTCATGGCGACCACCACCTCGTCGCTGTCCATCACCGAGCTGGCCGGGGCCCTCCAGGATCCGGAGCGCTTCCTGGGGCTCCATTTCTTCAACCCGGTCGCCCGGATGAAGCTGGTCGAAGTGGTGGCGGGGGTTCGAACGACCGAAGACACGGTCGAACGAGGCCGCCACTTCGCCGAAGGCATCGGGAAACGGCCGCTCCGGCTGCCCGACCGGGCCGGCTTCCTGGTCAACCGGCTCCTCATCCCTTACTTGAATCAGGCGGCCCGGCTGGTGGAGAACGGCGTCGCCACCGCGGAGGACGTCGATCGGGCGATGACGCTGGGGGCAGGCCACCCTCTCGGTCCACTGGGGCTCATCGACCTGATCGGTGCCGACGTCTGCCAGGCCATCGGTGCGTCCCTGTTCGAAGAGTTCAGGCAGCCCAGCCAGATGCCTCCGCCGGAGCTCCGCCGCAGGGTGGCCCTGGGTCTGCTGGGCAGGAAGACCGGCCAGGGGTATCACCACTACGCGGGCCGGAGGGGCTGAGCTCCCCCGAGATCGCCAGAGGGACCGGTCAGGGCGACGAGGCGATCAGGCCGGCCAGCAGGGCGATCCGGGGCACCACGCTGTCGAGGTCCACCCACTCGCCCGGGGCGTGATCCGCGCCTCCCACAGGGCCGAGCCCGTCCAGGACGGGGACGCCCAGGCCGGCCACCGGATTTGCGTCCGACGCCCCGCCGGTCGCGGCGTCGTTCAACTCGAACCCGATCTCCGACGCGAGAGCCTTGGCCTTCTCCACCAGCTTGGCGGTGCCCTCGGTCTTCTCCATCGGAGGGAACCCCGCCGTCGCGTTCATATCGATCCGGGTTTCGGGAACGACGATGGTCGAAGCGATCCGCTCCAGTTCCTCCTGGACCCGCCGGAATCCTTCGGCGGTGGTGGCCCGGACATCCACCCGGAGGTCGCACCTCTCGGCCACGACGTTGGGCCTGGTCCCTCCCTGGATCACCCCCACGTTCACGGTGACGCCCGGCCACCGGCCGTTCAGGCCATGCAGGGCCAGGGTGGTGTGGGCGGCCTGGAGCGTGGCGGAACGCCCTCGTTCGGGCTCGACGCCGGCGTGGGCGGCCCGGCCATGGACCGCGATGCGGAGATCGGTGACGCCCTTGCGCGCCGAGACGATGTCGCCATTCTCGCGCGCTCCCTCCAGGACGAAGCAGGCATCGGCGGATTTCGCCTTGTCCAGGATGACGGGGCCGCTGAACGGCGAGCCGATCTCCTCGTCGGGATTGCACACGTAGACGATCGAACCGGCGTCATCGAACCCCAGCCACTGGAGGACGGAGACCGCGTAGAAGCCGGCCAAGAGGCCGCCCTTCATGTCGGAGACGCCCGGGCCGTACGCGCGGGAGCCCTCGATCCGGAACGGCCGGACCGCCGCGGTCCCGTCGGGGAAGACCGTGTCCATGTGGCCGACCAGCAGGATCCGCCGGCCGGTCGGCTCACGGTCAACGGTCGAAGGCGCCAGGGAAGCGACCACGCAGTCGCCCAGTTGCCCCACGTCGCCGTCCGGGTCCGGAGCGTGCGGGATCCGTTCCACCTTCCAGCCGGCGTCCTCGAACCGCCTCTGCATGAAGTCGGCCACCCGATTCACGCCGTCCGCGACGAAGGTGCCGCAGTCGACGTTCACGAGCGTCTCGAGGTCGGCCAGATACTGGTCGTACCGTTTCTGAACCTGGGCGAGGATTTCGCCGGTGGGGGGCGCCTTCACGGCCGCCGGGCTCTGAGCCTCACTCGGTGGCGACTTCCTCGGCTGGTGTCTCCTCTCGGGCGGGCGTCCCGCCGTCCACCTGCACCACGCCGTCTGAGTCGGAGGGGCTCTTCAGGATCCGCAGCAGCGCCTCCATCTCGTTGTCGGTGGGAGCGGCCGTCACGCCCCGCCCTCGGGCGGCGGCGAGGACCGTCCGGAGGTTCGCTTCGGCCATGTCCAGCTTCGTCTGGAGCTCCTTGACCCGATCGAACAGGCGCGACGCCCGCTGCTCGGCTTCGATGCGGGCGGCCTTGTTCTCCTTGGCCTCGTGTCGAAGGTGCTCCGCGGCCGCGACGGCCTCGCCGGCCTCGCGTCCCAGCTCGATGACCCGCTCCACCACGGCGCGACCGAGGTCGGCATACGTGGCCCGGCGGTCGCCCTGCGACGTCTCAGCTCGGGCAGCCGATTTCCGCCTGCCTTTCCGGCGGCGGGGGGCACGGGGAACCGATTCGGGCTCTCCCTGTTCGAGTGGCCTGGCGTCGAGCAGCCGGTACCGTCCGTCCTCGGCTTCCAATCTGCGCCGTGCGGCCAACGCTCGAACAGCGCGGGCAACCGCCAGCGGATTGGGCAATCCCGCCTCCCTCCCAATGTCGGCAGGAGGACGGTCCAGAAGGTCACCAGGGGAGATGGAGGCCGAGGCGACGGCGAGGAATGCGTTTGCGGCCTGGAGGCTCTGCTCGTTCAAAAGGAAACCCCTTGATCAACCGGCGCCAAATCTTGACAGTTTTGGGAGTGAGAAGCAATGCCCGGCGTCGAATCGGGCGGCGTCCTGCCTGTGGCACCGGTCGATGCGGCTGATCGCCCTGGCGAGGAGTCTTGCCCGACCGTGGTTATAGTCCCTTCCATGGGTCGGGCCCAGACCGTTCGACAGGTCGAGCTGCGGGTCCTGGACGGGCCCAACCTCTATTTCACCAAGCCGGCCATCAAGCTCACTCTGGCCGTGCCGGGGTGGCTGGAGGCTTCGGAGGAACGGGTATGGGCGGCCGCCGAAGCGGCCGGCCTGACGGCCGGACGTGCCCCTCCCGGCCGGGGCCGCGGCGTGCGGGCCGGATCGCCTGCCGAACGGACGGTCCGGAACCGGCCGGGCCGACCACGAACCGAAGCTCGAAGACGATTCGTGGCCCGCGCGGCCATCGGGCTCGTTCGGGAGCTGGCTGCCTCGACCGGAACCAACCTCGCCGTCCGGTGCCGGCCCGGTCCGGAACCGGATCAGATCGTGGTGGCCTATCCGTGGCGCCGGCGCGGCTCAGCCGAGGGGCTGGGCCGGGAGACGGCCGAGCTGTTCGCGCTTGCCCTGGACCGCCGGCGACCCTTTCCGAGGTTGCTTCGGGAGGCCGCCGCGCGCCTCGGGCGCGTCGACCCCGGGCCCGCTCCAGTGGTCTCCGACCCGTCGGTTCCGGTCGTCGCCGTCACCGGCACCAATGGCAAGACCACCACCGTCCGGCTGCTGGCGTACCTCGGGATGACGGCCGGCCGCGCCGTCGCCTATTCGTCCACCGACGGCGTCTACCTGAACGGGCGCCTGGTGGAGGAAGGCGACTATTCGGGCTTCGGTGGGGCGGCCAGGGCGCTGGCCCAGCCCGATGTGGAGCTGGCGGTGCTGGAGACGGCCCGCGGCGGCATCCTCCTCCGGGGGATCGGAACGCTGCACAACGATGTGGCGGTGGTGACGAACGTCTCCGCCGACCACCTCGGCCTGCATGGGATCCGCACCCTCGACCAGTTGGCGGAGGTGAAGTCGACCATCACCCGGATCACCCGCCCCGGCGGATGGGATGTCCTGAACGGCGACGACCCCAGGGTCCTGGGCATGCGCCGCTTCTCCCGAGGCAGGCCCTGGCTGTTCTCGGTCGACCACGATCATCCGGCCATCCGGACGGCGCTGGCCGACGGGGGGCGCGCCACCACGGTCTTCGACGGTGCCCTGGCCGTGCTGACCCCCGGCCGAAGCCCCCATGCGCTGCTTCCACTCGAAGACGTCCCCCTGACGCTGGCGGGGATCTCCACCCACAACATCCAGAACGCCATGGCCGCCGCCTCGGCCGGCCTGGCCATCGGTCTTCCCGAGCGAGCTGTGATCCGAGGCCTCCGGTCGTTCGTCCTCGATGAGGATTCGAATCCCGGCCGGGCCAATCTGTACGAGCTCGACGGCCGCGTGATCGTGTTGGACTATGCGCACAACGAGGCCGGGATGCGGGGCATGATCGAGATCTGTCGCGGTGTTCGCCGGCCGGGAGCGGAGATCTGGCTGGGCTTCTGCACGGCGGGGGATCGAACCAACCAGATCCTGCACGACCTGGGGTACACCGCGGCCCGCGGCGCCGATCACGTGGCCATCGCGGAGCTGCTCCACTACCTCCGGGGGCGGGACCGGCGCGACCTGGTCGAGCGACTGCAGGCCGGGGCGCTGGACGGCGGCGCCGCGGACGTGCCGGTCTTCGAAGACGAGATGCATGCCCTGCTGTGGATGCTCGGGTCCTCGAAGGCAGGGGACGTCCTGGCGGTCACGGCGCTCGTCCAGCGTCCGGAGGTCTTCGCGTTGATGCGAGAGCGAGGCGCCGCTCGAGTCGGGCCGAAGCGAGTCCGGCAACTGGTTCGCCGAGCGCGGCCGCGGACGGTGACTTCGGCCCGATAATCCCTGGGAACACTCGTCCCCATTCGTCCGTCCAACCGTACAACTCGACAACGGAGGTGGTTGGAAGGTGCGAAAGCGACGCGTGCTCTTCGGGATCGCCGGATTCATCCTGCTGGCCGGTCTGGTGGGCACGGCGTGCTCATCGAGCAACAGCCCGGGCACGAATGCCGGGAAGTTCGCCGGAAGTGGGGCTCCGATCGCTCCTGTGGGCGGCGGTGCGGTGTCGGTGGGACGCGCTGCGGGGCCCGTACAGGGGGACGTCGTCAGGAGCCAGCTCGGGCTTCCCGCCATCCCTCAGCGGATCGTCAAGACCGCCGCCGTCTTCGTGCAGGTGAAGGTGGGCTCGTTCGACCAGCAGTTCCAGCAGGCCACGCAGGTGGCGGCCCGACACGGCGGGTTCGCCGAGTCATCGTCGACGGCAGCCGGCAAGTTTCGCTCGGGCACGATCGTTCTGCGGGTCCCGGCCGATCAGTTCGAGACGGCCCTGGGCGAGCTGAAGGGCCTGGGCAAGGTGGAGAGCCAGCGCATCACCGGCCAGGACGTCACCGCGCAGTTCGTCGACCTCCAGGCCAGGCTGCGCAACTGGCAGTCGCAGGAAGCCGTTCTGCTGCGGTTGATGTCGAAGTCCACCTCCATCGAGGACAGCATCAAGGTGCAGCAGCAGCTCCAGGACGTGCAGCTCAACATCGAGGAGATCACCGGCCAGTTGCGGGTCCTGTCCAACCAGGCCGACCTCTCCACGATCACGCTGTCGATGAGCGAAGCGGGAGCAGTTCCACCGAAGCCGGTGGTTCGGTCGGGGCTGGCGAAGGCGTGGCACGACGCCGTCCACGGGTTCGTCGCGGTCGTCGCGGCTGTGGTCGTTGGAGTGGGGTATCTGTTGCCCGTCGCGCTCCTCGTGCTGGTCGGCCTCCTCGGCTGGGCGACGTTTCGGCGGACCCGGACTCGCACCGGCGTCGCCCCGACCGTTTGACCTCCGGGCCGCCGGTCACGCGCAACCCGAACGAGCCGGCGCGCTCCCAATCCGGCCACCGGCGGTAGGCTCTTCGGATATGGGGGGGGCGACGATCGGGGTCGAACGCCCGGCCGCCGCCTCCCGCCCCTCCCGGAAGCAGGCCGTCGTGGCCGGACTGACCGGGACCGCCACGGTGGCCGTCATCGCCGCGGTCGTCCACACCTTCGCCTCCGCGGTCCCATTCCCACCGGTGGCGATCTCCCAGGTGCTGGTGCGGACGACGCCGGGCGGGTTCGACAGCTTCTTCATCGATAGCCTGGGGCACTGGGCCCAACGGCTCGCCGTCATCGGGACCGCCATCGGCTTCCTCGCCTCCGGCCTGCTCCTGGGGCTGCTCATCCCGGCGCTGATCCTGCGGCTCAAGGGTGAGGTTCGTGTGGCCGGCATCTTCAGCCTCATCCCGCTGTGGCTCGCCTCGATCGTCCTGTATCCGAACCCGCCCGGGTCACTGGGGCGCCCGGCGTACGCCTTGGCCATCCTGCCGCTGTTCGTGGCCGGAGGCCTGGTGACCGCGTGGTCGTACCGGCGGCTGGCCGCCGCCACCGGCGCTCCCGCCGGCCCGGCCGGCTCACCCTGGAACGCGTCTGCCGTTCCCGTGTCGCCGGACCCGCCTTCGCCCCCGGATGCTCCCATGTAGACC
>DHWM01000159.1:0-2110 GCA_002413185.1 Actinobacteria bacterium UBA5182 | reverse complement strand
GCGTGGGCGGGCGGGGTGGGGCTCCTGGTTGGAGCGGGCAACGTCGGGCGCCTGTTCTTCCGGGGAACGGATCCCGGCCAGGACGTCCTGAGGCTCCGGACGGTGACGGCAGCCCGACGACCCACCCTCACATCCGGGGATGCCGCGTTCAGCCAGGTCGCCGGGTTGTCCCCGGAGGTCACATCGATCTCTCAGCACTACGTGGTGGACGAGGAGATCATCGACCCCGACATCGATCCGTCGACATGGCGGCTCGCAGTGGGCGGCCTCGTTCGAACCCCCGTCGCGCTGACCTACGATCAGCTGAAGGCGTTCTCCGCCGTCGAGCGGTTCCAGACCCTCGAGTGCATCAGCAACAGGATCGGTGGGACGTTGATCTCAACCGCGCGGTGGACTGGCGTGCCGCTCCCTTCCATCCTGGAACGGGCCGGCCTTGCTCCCGGAGCGGTGGAGGTGGTGTTCCGGGCGGCCGGCGGTTACTCGGACTCGCTTTCGATCGACCAGGCCATGGACGGCAGCACGCTGATCGCCATCGGCATGAACGGGCACGTCCTTCCTCGAGCGCACGGCTTCCCAGCCCGGCTGCTCTCCGTGGGGACGTATGGGATGAAGAACCCGAAATGGCTGCAGTCCATCGAGGTGGTGGATCGTCCCTACCGGGGGTTCTGGGAGCAGCGGGGCTGGACCAAGTCGGCGATCGTCAAGACGGGCTCCCGGATCGACACGCCGCCCTCGGGGTCGGCGGTCGCCGCGACGGCGACCATCGCCGGGGTCGCCTTCGCCGGCGACCGAGGGATCTCGAAGGTGGAGGTCTCCACTGACGGCGGCCACACCTGGACGCGGGCTCAGCTCAAGACTGCGCTCTCCCCATACACCTGGCGCTCGTGGCTGTTCAGGTGGACGCCAACGCGGGGCCGCGGCCAGGCCGATGTGCTGGTCAGGGCGTTCGACGGAAGGGGGATTCAGCAGACGCCGCGGCTGGCCGCCCCCTATCCGAGCGGCGCCACCGGCTACGACGGCATCGTCCTGGAGCGCTGAATCGCCGAAGGCCCTACAGCCCCACGCCGAACTGGATAAGGTCCGGGTCGCCGCCCATCCCTTCGAGCTGGCCGTTCCCGTCCGGCGCGCTCAGCACGGAAGGATGCGCCAGCGAACGGCGCGCTTCCAACTCCTTCCACACCTCCGTGGCGTAGTCGACGCACAGGACGACCAGGTCGCCGGGCCGACTCCTGTCCAGCGCTCGACGGGCGGCCTCCATCTCGTCGAGCACGATCTCCACGCTTCCCACTCGAGCGCCGGCCCGGACGGCCTCTCGCACTCCCTCCAGGATGTGTGTGGCCACCTCGCCGCGCTTGCGTCCCCGGGGGTTCTTGTCCTCCCGGATGATGATGTCGTCGAAGTACCGGGCCGCCACGTGGCCCAGTTCCCGCATGTCCTCGTCTCGCCGATCGCCCGGCGTGGCGATGACCGCCATCCGCAGGTTGGCCTGCCATGACGCCGTCCCGGGCGGGGCAGCCGCTCCGACCGGCGCCGTCATCCGCTCCACGAAGTCGCCCACCGTCCCCAGGCCGGCCGCGTTGTGCGCGTAGTCGATCAGGACCTTGACGCCGTGGAGGTCGAACAGGTTCAGCCGCCCGGGAGCCTGATAGATCGAGGTGCTGAAGGAGCGAAGGCCCTGGCGGATGTCGTGAAGGTGGGCGCCGGCGGCGTGGGCGGCGGCGGCGGCGGCGAGCGCGTTCGCCACCATCATCCGGGCCCGCCCTTCGAACGTCGCGGGCAACTGGTGGACCCAGCCGATGGGCATGGTCCGGCGACCCTCCCGGATGACCATCATCTCCCCTCGAGAGCTGGACTGGAGCGAGACCGCCTTCCGCCCACGTCGGACCCACCGTTCCACCAGCTCGTTGTCCTCCCGCAGGGTGAACAAGATGACGGTGCCGGAGCAGTGCTTGCGCATCGCTGCCACCAGCTCGTCGTCGGCGTTCAAGACGGCGAAGCCGGTCCGCGGCACGGCCTCCACCAGCACCCGTTTCACCGCGGCGAGTTGCTGGATCGAATGGACCTCCTTCAGCCCGAGGTGGTCCCCCGTCACGTTCGTCACCACGGCCAC
>DHWM01000156.1:11032-11403 GCA_002413185.1 Actinobacteria bacterium UBA5182 | reverse complement strand
TGGGCTTCGATGGCGACCCCCCTGGCGGGCGCGTGCGGGTCGGCCTTCAGCTCCTGGAAGTCGGCCACCAGAAGGATGGTCTCGAGGAGCTGGTCGAGGTTCTGCCTCGTCTTCGCCGAGACGTCCACGAATTCGAACTCCCCACCCCACTCTGCGGGCACGATCCCCTGTTGGACCAACTGCTGGCGAACCCTGGTGGGGTCCGCCTCGTCCTTGTCCACCTTGTTGACGGCCACCACGATGGGCACGGCGGCGGCCTTGGCGTGATTGAGCGCCTCCACGGTCTGTGGCATCACCCCGTCGTCGGCCGCGACCACCAGCACCGCGATGTCGGTGACCTGGGCCCCACGGGCTCGCATGGCGGTGAACGC
>DHWM01000156.1:0-10780 GCA_002413185.1 Actinobacteria bacterium UBA5182 | reverse complement strand
GTCTTGCCGTGGTCCACGTGGCCCATCACGGTGACCACCGGTGCTCGAGGCTCCAGCCGGCTCTCGTCGACGACCTCGTCGTCTTCGTCCTCGTGGTCCTCCAGGGGAGAGATCACCTCGACATGCTGGCCGATCTCGTTCGCCACCAGCTCGATGGCCTCGTCCGACAGCGACTGCGTGATCGAGACCATCTCGCCGGCGTTGAACAGCGTCTTCACGATGTCGGCCGCCGACGATCCCAGCCTATCCGCGAGCTCCTGCGGGGTTGCCCCTCGTAGAACCTTGAGCGGGGGGGTCGCATCCGGGGCGGGTGGCGCCACCAGGGCCGCATCGGCTTCGACTCCGTCGCCATCCGCCGGAAGGGGTGCCGGAACGCCTCCGTCCACATCAGCGGGCGGCGCGATCTCGGCGGCGGTGGCGCGGTCGACCTGGCCGTTTCCGCTCTCGGGGTCCTCGGCCTCTCGCACGTCGACCGGCTTGCGGGAGGGGAGCTGCTCGGTCGTGGCCGCGCGGGGCTTCACCCCGGGCTTGACCCTCCCTCCGGCGGCGCGGATCCTGGGAACGGCCTCGTCGGGCACGGTGGAGGACGCCGTCCTCCCCTCATACCCCATCTCCTCGAGCGAAGCCAGGATGTCCTTGCTGGCGACGCCGAGCTCTTTGGCCAGTTCGTGGATCCTCACCGTGGCTCTCCTGCCATCATCCTCAGTTCCTTCAGTAGCCTAGCGGCCTCCGCCGCATCCAGGGAGGTCCTCAAGGCCCGCCCCAGGACGCCGGGCCTCCCGGCCCGGGCCAGACACCGCTCGTCGGGGTGGACGTAGGCGCCCCGCCCCGCCGCTCGCCCCGACGGGTCGACGGCGACGACACCGGCGGAATCCCGCACGATCCGGACCAGTTGGGGCTTGGGATCCCTCGTCCGGCAGCCCACACAGCTCCGCTCGGGCTCGGCCCGAGGCGCCCGCTCTGGTGCTGGAGACCTCCTCGAAGCGGGCACGCGGGCCGCCTCAGGCCGGCGTGGGCGATTCCCGTTCCTGCCCCTCCGCCGGCAGGGACGCGTCGCCGGGAGCGGCCACCTCCACCTCGGGCGCTTCTGCCGCCTGGGACAGGACTCGGACCTCACCGTCGGGGATGCCTGGGTCCCGGACCTGGCCGTCGCCGTCGGCGTGCTGCTCCGGGGGCGTCGCGGGCGGAGCGGATGCAGCGGCGGCCTCGGCGGCGGCGGCCTCGGCTTCTGCGGCGGCGGCTTCGGCGGCGGCGCGCGATTCCCGGCGTGACCGCTGATCCTCGGCCGCCTGAGTCTCGCTCTTGATGTCGATGCGACACCCGGTCAGCTTCGCCGCCAGCCGGGCGTTCTGCCCTTCCTTCCCGATGGCGAGGGAGAGCTGATAGTCGGGCACGATGACCTGCGCGGTGGAGGTGTCGGTGTCCACATGGACCTCCTTGACCTTGGCGGGGGCCAATGCGTTCGCCACGAACCGGTTGACGTCCTCGACCCACTGGACGACGTCGATCTTCTCCCCCCGGAGCTCGTTGACGACCAACCGAACCCGCGAGCCTTTCGCCCCCACGCACGCACCGACGGGGTCGACCCCCGGCTCGTGCGAGACCACGGCGATCTTCGACCGGTGTCCCGGCTCCCGGGCCACGGCCTTGATCTCCACGATCCCTTCGGCGATCTCGGGCACCTCCAGCTCGAACAGCTTGCGGAGAAGCCCCGGGTGGGTCCGCGAAACCACGATCTGGGGACCCTTGGTGGTCTTTCGAACCTCCACGATGTAGGCCTTCAGCCGCTCACCGTGCCGGTACGGCTCGGAGGAGACCTGTTCGGCCTGCGGCAGGAGGGCTTCGACCTTGCCCAGGTCGAGCAGCGTGTATCGGTGGGAGTCCTGCTGGATGATCCCGGTCACGATGTCGCCCTCGCGTCCGGCGAACTCGTCATAGGTCATCTCCCGCTCGGCGTCGCGGAGCTTCTGGTAGATGACCTGCTTCGCGGTCTGCGCGGCGATCCGGCCCAGGAAGTCCGCGGGGACCTGCTCCTCGGTCTCGGACGTGACCTCGAACGTCTCCTCGTCGAGCGTCTGCATCCAGGCCAGCATCTCCCCGGACTCCGGGTCGAGCTTCACCCGGACCCCGGTGGTCTCCTCGTCCAGCTCGGGATCGCGTTGCCGCTTGTAGGCCTTGTAGGCCGAAGCCAGGGCCTCTTCCAGCCCCGCGAGGATCGTGTCGAACCCGATCCCCTTCTCTCGCTCCAGCTCTTTCAGCGCCTGGATCAGATCCTGGTTCACCGCTCCACACCTTCTCTTCTGGTGATGCCCTGGTTGCCCCACTCGAAGACCGTCCGGGCCCAGGCGATCTCCCCGAAGGGCACCTCACACTCGCCGGTCTCCGTCCGAAGCCGGACGAAATCGGCCGTCGCTTCTACGATCGTGCCGACCAGCCGTCTGGTCCCATCGACCGGCCGGACGGTCTTCACGTTCACCTTCTCGCCGACCCGCCGGGCGAAGTCCCGAGGGTCCCGCAAGGGACGCTCCACCCCCGGCGAGCTGACCTCCAGGGAATACCGGCCCCCGGGGAGGTCGAACCCCTCCAGGTCCAGACGCCGGCTGATCCGCTCGCTGGCCTCTGAGATGCTGTCCAGATCGAGGCGCCCGTCCCCCTCGGGCCGGTCCACCGTGAGCCGGAGCACCCTTCGGCCCTGCTCCCGGGTCAGCGCCACGTCGAGGAGCTCGAGCCCTACGGCCTCGACCACCGGCCGGACCATCGCCTCGACCTCCATCTGCTCGCCAGCCCCCACCGAAAAAGAACGTGGGCGCGTGCCCACGTTCGGTCAGTGCCCTGTGCTGTTCTGCACAGAGGAGTATAGCACCGGGGTTGAGGGTTTCACGAAGGCGCAAGCGCCCCGCTGCGGGAGGCGGTCAGAGCCCGCGGCGCTTGCCGAGCGGGGTGTTCCAGGGGTCGTTCTTGTTGAACCGCTTCGCCATCCGGTCGTCGTCCCACCCGTGGTGGAGTGGGACGGCCAGGTCCTCGGCGGCGGCCTCCGCGTTCTCCTCGGAGACGAACACCCACCGGGTCCACGCACCGTCGAGGTCGACCAGGATGAGGTCGTAGGTGTCCATGCCACACCGCTGGAGGATGGCTTCGACGTCGGAGTGCAGCTTGACGAACCGGCGAAGCTCCGGGGGGGTTCGGGTCCTGGTCACGGCGCGAGCGTAGGGGCTCCCGGATCGCCCATCAAGTCACGGTGCCCCGGCCAGGAGGTCCACCGCTGCCCGGGCAGCCTGGGCCAGGGGGGCGTGACTCCTCTGGCCCGTCGACCGAACCTTGAGGTCCGCTGTTCCCGACTGCAGCGAGCGCTTGCCCACCACGATCTGGACCGGGTAGCCGATGAGGTCGGCGTCGGCGAACTTGACGCCCGCCGTGACCTCCCGATCGTCGATGACCGCGTCGATGTCCAGCTCGGCCAGCTCCCCATACAGACGCTCGGCGGTCTCAACCACAGCGGCCTGGTCCATGTTCGTCGGGATGACCACGGCGTCGTACGGTGCCAGCGCCTTCGGCCACCTCAGCCCGGCCTCGTCGTTGAACTGCTCGGCCGCCGCCGCCACGATCCGGGAGAGGCCGATGCCGTAGCACCCCATCTGGTAAGGCTGTTCGGTTCCGTCTTCGTCCACGAACGTCGCCTTCAGCGGCTTCGAGTACCGCGTCCCCAGCTGGTAGATGTGCCCGACCACGATGGACCGGCCGATGTGCAGGCGCCCCCCGCACCTGGGGCAGGAGTCGCCCTCGTTGACACGCATCACGTCCTCCCACCGGTCCACCCGGAAATCGCGCTCGACGTTGGCGCCGGTGACGTGGTGATCGATGCGGTTGGCACCGGTCACCCAGTTCGCCCCGCCCCTGACGGACCGGTCCGCCAGGACCAGCGCGTCCTCGGACATCTTCTGCGGCCCGACGTAGCCCTTGACGAAGCCGTGCGCAGCGAAATCGGCGTCGTCGAACAGCCTCACCGGCGCCGGCCACAGTGCCCGGGCCACCTTGTTCTGGTTGACCTCCCGGTCGCCCGGAACGAGGACGGCCACCGTTCGGCCTCCGGCGTCGTACAGCATGCACTTCAGCAGGTCCGGTGCGGGGCGGCCCAGCAGCTCCGCGACGTCCTGGATCCCGGGCCGGCCGGGCGTGAAGATCTCCACCATCTCTTCCCGGTCGCCCGGCGGGGCGGGTTCAGGCGTGCTGGCCTGGGCAGCCTCGACGTCCGCCGCATAGTCGCCGTTCTCGCACGACACGAACAGGTCCTCACCGACCGCCGCCAGGGCCATGAACTCGTGGTTGACGTCTCCACCGATGGAGCCGGGATCGGCTTCCACGATCCGGTAGTCCAGGCCGCACCGGCCGAACACGCGCTCGTACGCCTCGAACATCGTCCGGTACGACGACCGCAGGCCATCGACGTCCCGGTCGAACGAATAGGCGTCCTTCATCAGGAACTCCCGTCCACGCAGGAGGCCGAATCTCGGACGGAGCTCGTCCCGGTACTTCCACTCGATCTGGTACAGGTTCACCGGGAGGTCGCGGTAGCTGCCGAACTCCCCCGCCACCAGGGGGGTGACCACCTCTTCCTGGGTAGGACCGAGGCCGAGCTCGCGGTCGTGCCGGTCCTTCAGCTTGAACATCTCCTGGCCGTAGGTCTGCCACCGCCCGGTGATCTTCCACGGCTCCGCCGGGAGGACGATGGGCATCCGGAGCTCCTGGGCCCCCGATGCGTCCATCTCCTCGCGGATGATCGCCTCGACCCTCCGAAGGGTCCGGAGCCCGAGTGGGAGCCACGTGTACACGCCGGCCATGAGCTTGCGGATGTAGGCGGCCCTGAGCAGCAGCTGGTGAGATGCCACCTCCGCTTCGGCGGGAGCCTCCCTGAGGGTACGGGCGAAGAGCTTCGAAGCGCGCATGGTTCGGTTCAGGATACGGGACCGGACGGATCGGTCAGGGCGTCATCAGTCGCCCACGGCGCCGTCGATCTGCTCCCGCAGGATGTCGAGGTGTCCGTTGTGCCGCGCGGTCTCCTCGACCATGTGCAGGAGGATCCAGCGCAGGGTGAGGCCCTCGTTCTTGCCCGGGCTGCGGGCCTCGTCGTCGGGCGAGGCTTCTCGGATCGCTTCCCGGCTACGTTCGCATTCGGTTCGGTAGAACTCGAGCACCTCCTCCACCGTCTCCTCGGGCTCGATCCGGAAGTCTGCGTCGGGGTCCGCGTCGGTCCACGGAACCGGACCTCGGTCCCGACCGAGGAACCGCACCCAGAACCAGTTTCGCTCCACGTACGCGAGGTGCTTCACCACGCCCAGGAGCGACAGGCCGGAGGGCACCATCGGCCGCCGCAGGTCATCGTCGGAGAGCCCCTTGACTTTCCACAGCACGGTGGCGCGGTGGTACTCGAGCCACGCGATGAGCGCGTCGCGCTCTCCGTCCGTGTAGGGCGGATCGACCCTGCCTGCCGGTGGGTCCACGATGTGAATGCCGGGGCGCCCGTCGCTCATGGCAGCATCGTATCGAAGCGCCGCCATGGAATCCCCGATCGCCCGCCCTCGCTCCGGACCGCCAGCGCCTGATGCACCTGGAGGTCGCCCCGGTCGAACCCCCGTGCGGAGACGGACATGTACAGCCGCCACACCCGGTACCGGCCCTCCCCCACCAGGCGGACGCACTCGTCGCGGCTCGCCTCCAGGTTGGCAACCCATCGCCGCAGCGTCAGCGCGTAGTGCTCGCGGAGCGATTCGAGGTCCCGGATCTCGAACCCGGCCTCCTGCATCACGCTGATGACCCGTCCCACCTCGTGCAGCTCGCCGTCTGGGAAGACGTAGCGTGCCCCGAAGCCCCGCCTGTCGAATCGGGTCTTGCGTCCCGCCCGATTGGCGATGCCGTGGTTCAGCAGGCTGCCCTGGGGCGCCAGCAGCCGCAACAGGTGGCGGAAGTACTCCGCCAGCCGCTCCGCGCCGACGTGCTCGAACATACCCACACTCGACACCGCGTCATACGGACCGTCGTCGACGTCTCGTTCGTCCTGAAGCCTGATCGTGACCCGGTCTCCCACCCCAGCTTCCGCCGCCCGCTTCTCGGCCAGCTCGGCCTGGCTCCGCGACAGTGTGACACCCACCACCGACACGCCGAACCGCTCGGCGGCGTGAATGGCCAGCGAGCCCCACCCGCACCCGACGTCCAGCAGCCGTTGGCCGGGCTGCAACCTGAGCTTCCGGCAGATCAGCTCCATCTTGTCGGTCTGGGCCTCCTCCAGCGTGGAGCCGGGCGAGGCGAAGTACGCGCACGAATACGTCATGGTCGGCCCGAGCACCAAGCGGTAGAAGTCGTTGGAGATGTCGTAGTGGTGAGCGATCGCCGCGGCGTCTCGCTCCCGCGAGTGCAGCCGTCCACGCATTCGGGCTTCTTCTGGCGGCGGAGGAAGCCGAAGCGGAAGGAACGCTCGCGTCGCACCGACCGTTCGGAGCACCGCCGCCATCTCCCGCCCCCCGAACCGGAGATCCGGTCTCCGGTCCCCGATCGACAGAACCGCCTCCAACTCGCCCTCCAGGTCGATCTCCCCGGCGACGTAGGCCCGGCCCAGCCCCAGCTCACCGGGCGCCGTCAGCAATCTTCGGATCGCCCGGGGTGAGCGGATCCGGATGGTTGCCGGGGCGGCGGCCGGGCCGACGGCGGTGCCGTCCCACAGTTCCACCCGGAACGGCGGCGGCGATCCCGCCAGGCCTTCGATGACGGGCCGAAGGAGTTCCGCGCCATCCATGGCGTCCCCTCCTCACCGATCCCCAGGGGTCATGGCGAAGACGAAGTGCCGAAGCTCCCCCCGCATCGTCTCCTTCTCCACGTGCATCCCGAGCTTCGTGGCCACGGCCGAGGACGGTTCGTTCTCGGCCCGGACCAGTGCGATGAGTCGATCGAATCCCAACGCGTCGAAGGCATGGTCGCGGCACGCCCGGGCGGCCTCGGTGGCGAGCCCCCGGCGCCACAGTTCCTTGTTGACGTGGTAGCCCACCTCCAGCTCGTCCACGCCGTCCACGTGCTGGTACGTCAGCCCGCAATCACCCACGAACTCGCCTTTCTCCCTGAGGATCAACGCCCACAACCCGAATCCGTGCGAAGCGTAGCGCTCGCGGTTGCGTTCGATCCACCGGGCCACCTCCTCTCGCGAGTACGGGTGCGGGTAATACCGCATGGTCTCCGGGTCGCCCAGGATCTCGAACAGGCCGTCGACGTCGTGGGGCGCCAGCTCGCGCAGGAACAGCCTGGGCGTTTCCAGGACGACGTGGCTGGTACCACTGACGGTGTGGATCCGACCACCCTAGCCGTGTGTGGTCTGGCGGCACCTGCCCCCCATACTGCACCGGAACGCCCCGACGGATGAACCGACAGAAGGCCCGGCGAGAGCGACCGTGCCCGAGAAAGAGCCCAGTCCCACATGGACGTTGCGGCCGAGATCAAAACGTTTCTCATCGCCGACGTCCGCGGGTACACCGTCTTCACCCAGGAACGGGGTGACGAGGCCGCGGCCAAGCTCGCCTCGACGTTCGCCCGGATCGCCCGGGAGGGCGTCGAGGCCCTGGGGGACTCGGTCATCGAACTGCGGGGAGACGAGGCCCTGGCCGTGTTCGGCTCTCCGCGCCAGGCCATCCGGGCATCCCTCGAACTTGCAGCAACGGTTCGTCGAGCAGACCGTCGAGGACCCTGCGGTGCCCCTCCGTGTGGGGATCGGCCTCGACGCAGGGGAGGCCGTACCCGTCGAAGGCGGGTATCGCGGTGGCGCTCTCAACCTGGCGGCTCGACTGTGCGGGCAGGCGGGCCCGGGCGAGGTACTGGCGAGCCAGGAGGTGGTCCACCTGGCCCGCAGGATCGACGGCGTCGTCTACACCGACCGCGGCTCGCTGAGCCTCAAGGGGATCGCGGAGCCAGTCCGGGTCGTCCGGGTGGCCCCAGAGCGAGACGACCCCGCGGAGCGGCTCGCGGCGCTCGCTCCGAAGTCATCGCCGCCGCCGAGGCCGAACACGATCCGGGCCCGTCTCCGCCGGCGGCCGATCGTGGCCGGCGCGGCGGCCTTCGTGGTGCTGGCGGCGGCGCTCACCCCGATCCTGCTCAACCGGAAGGGCTCGGGCTCGCCGGATCGAGGCCAACGCGGTGGGACTGATCGACCTGAGCTCCGAGCGGGTCACCCGGAGCATCCCGATCGGAACGGGACCCGATGGGATCGTGGGTGGGTTCGGTTCGATCTGGGCAGCGAATTCGTCCGACGGAACGGTGTCGCGGCGCATGGGGAACTACGTGTACAACCCCGCGTGGGGTGTGCTGCTCGACCAGCTCTGGGTGAGGTGAGCAAGCCGCAGCGGAGAACCTACTCCCCCGCGGTGGCGGCCTCGAGCTCCTTCTCCGCGGCCATCTTGCGAGCCTCGGCCACCAGGACCTCGACGAACTTGGACTCGGGAACCCTGCCCCGAACCTCGCCCCGGACGATGAGGTGGCCGAAGCCCTTTCCTGCGGCGATGCCGAGGTCCGCCTCTCGAGCCTCGCCGGGACCGTTCACGACGCAGCCCATGACGGCCACCCGGATCGGGGCCTTCAGGCCCTCCTTCTCCAAGGCTTCGTTGACCTGCTTGGTCAGCCCCAGCACGTCGACCTCGGCCCGGCCGCAGGACGGGCAGGCCACCAGGTCGAGGCCGCGCTTCTTCAGGCCCAGGGCCTGAAGAATGGTGTTGCCGACCTTGACCTCCTCCACCGGATCATCGGTCAGCGACACGCGGATGGTGTCGCCGATCCCTTCGGCCAGGAGCGTTCCGATCCCCACGGCGGACTTCACCCCGCCCATGGGCATCGGACCGGCCTCGGTCACCCCCAGGTGCAAGGGGTAGTCGCACTTCTCGGCGAGCTGGCGATACGCCTCGATCATCACCCGCGCACTGGAGTGCTTCACCGAGATCTTGATGTCGAAGAAGTCCTCGTCCTCCAGGATGCGGACCTCGTTCAGTGCGCTCTCGACCAGCGCCTTCGGCGTCGGCGCGCCGTGCTTCGCCAGCAGGTCCTTCTCCAGGGAACCCGCGTTGACGCCGATTCGGATCGGTACCCCGCGAGCCGAAGCCTCCCGGGCGATCAACCGGACCTTGTCCTGATACTTGATGTTGCCGGGGTTGATGCGAAGTCCGTGGATGCCGGCCTCCAGCGCGGCCATGGCGTACTTCCACTGGAAGTGGATGTCGGCGATCACCGGCATCGTGGCGTGCTGGACGATCGGCTTGAGGGCTTCGGCGTCCTCCCAGTGGGGTACGGCCACCCGCACGATCTCACAGCCCGTCGCCACCAGCGCGGCCATCTGCTGGAGCGTCGCGTTGACGTCGGCCGTCTTGGTGGTGCACATCGACTGCACCCGGATCGGCGCGTCGCCGCCTACCGTGACGGTGCCGACGCGGATCTGCCTGGTCTTCCGACGGTTCGCCAACATCTCTGTCTTCCAGTCTACGGTTGGGGCGAGCACGGCCCCTCCGGGAGCCTTCACTCGCCGAACACGTGGAATACCACGCTTCGTTCCTTCGGCTCGTCGAGCTCGAGGAGGAGCAGGCGCTGCCACTGGCCGAACAGGGGCTCCCCCGCCCCGACGGGGATGGCGTGTGAGGTCGAACCGAGCACCATCTGCATCACGTGCGACTGGCCGTTCGCCCGTTCGTGGCTCTCCTGCAGGTTCTGGGTTCGGCGCTCCAGGTCGTCGTGCGCATAGTAGATGTCGCTCGGCACCAGCAGCTCCAGCCGCTTGCGCAGATCCTCGTGCGCGCCGTCCTCCCACTCGTTGATGAGCAGCGCGCAGGTGGTGTGGGCGCAGAAGGCGACCGCACACCCGTCGGTGACCCCCGAGTCCTTGATCGCCCTGCGCAGATCGTCGGTGAGGTCCACACAGTCCAGCCGCTGCTCTGGGGTCACCTGGATCGTCGTCGTCGCGGTCTTCACGTTTCCTCCTTGATCCCATGCCCGACCACACTCATCTCCCGTTCCTCGCGGGCTGGCATGGGCGCCGGTCTCCCCGGCGGCCGGTCGGGTCCAACGATGGGAAGGACGAACCGGAACCCGGACCCCTTTCCCACCGTGCTCTCCACCCAGATCCTTCCGTCGTGCGCCTCGACCACAGAGCGCGCGATGGCCAGCCCGATCCCGGTTCCGCCATCCCCGCGCGACCGCGATGGGTCCACACGATAGAACCGCTCGAAGACGAAGGGCAGGTGCTCGGGCGGGATCCCCGGTCCGGTGTCCTCCACCGAGACCTCGCAGAGATGCCCCCGCTGGCTGGCCCGCACGGTGATCCTTCCCCCGGCGGGTGTGAACCGGAACGCGTTGTCCAGCAGGTTGAACAGGACCTGGTGGATGCGTTCGCGATCGGCCTCGACCGCCGGGAGATCCGCCGGGATCTGCTTCGAGACGACGATGTGGCCGTCGGGGCGGGTCACCTCGATCTCCCGGACCACGCGGTCGACCAGCGGCGCGAGCTGCACCGGCTCGAGTTCGAGCGGGACGTCGCCGGACTCGAGGCGGGACAGGTCCAGGAGCTGTTCGATCAGCCGCGACAGGCGTTCGGATTGCTGGAGCATCACCGACAGGACCGCCGGGTTGGGTTCCTCCACGCCGTCGAGGAGGTTCTCGAGGTGGGCCCGGATCGCCGAGATCGGCGTCTTGAGCTCGTGCGAGACGTTCGCCACCAGGTCGCGGCGGAGGCGTTCCAGGTTCTCCATCTCCCCCGCCATCCGGT
>DHWM01000083.1 GCA_002413185.1 Actinobacteria bacterium UBA5182 | reverse complement strand
GCGGCTTGTCGTTCTGCGCGATCTTCTGCAAAGCGCTCAGCAGACCCTGCGGGTTGCGCGTCAGCTCGACCCCGCTAGCGTCGGCAAGCGACTCCCTCTGTCGCGAGAGTGCCATCTGCATGATCGGGCCGACCAGGAAGGCGACCAAGGTGAAGATGATGCCTATCGCGAAGACCACCAGGGTCGCGCGTGCGTCCCGGCTGCGAAAGCGAAGCGCCCCGTTCCAGTACATGCTCGCGATCAAGGCGGCGAGCCCGATCATCGTCGTGACCACGAGCAGCATTCGTACGTCGTAGTTCTTGACATGACTCATTTCGTGGGCCAGCACGCCTTCGAGCTCATTGCGGTTCATCATCTCGAGCAAACCGGTGGTCACGGTGACCGCCGCGTGCTGGGGATCGCGCCCGGTGGCGAAGGCGTTGGGGGCCTGCTCGGGGACCACGTAGACGGCCGGCTTGGGGAGGCCGGCGGCGATCGCCAAGCCCTCGACGACGTTGTGCAGGCGGGGCTGCTCCTGGGGGGTGACCGGCCGGGCCCGGGCCGCTCGCAGGACCAGGCGATCACCCGACCGGTAGGAATACAGCGACATCACCCCGGCGATGAGCAGGGCGACGATCAGCCCGCCGATCCCGAACCGGAACAGCAGGCCGAACAGATACCCGACGGCGCCGACGAACACGAGCGTCCCCAGCACGATGAAGACCGTGCGCCGCTTGTTTCGAGCGATTTGTTCGTACAAGGCCTAGAACTGCACGGCGACCGGCCCGCGGGACGGCTCGTCGATCTCGAAGAATTCCCTGGGCGCGAAGCCACCGAGACCGGCCACGACGCGGGAGGGAAAGGTCTGGATCAGCGTGTTCAGTCCCTGGACCTGATCGTTGTAGAACTGCCGCGCATAGGCGATGCGCGACTCGGTGCCGGTCAGCTCCTCCTGCAAAACCAGGAAGTTCTGGTTCGCCTTCAGCTCGGGATAGCGTTCGGCCACAGCCATCAACCTCCCGATGCCTCGGGTCAACTGGTTCTCCGCCTGGGCCTGGTCCTGCACGCCGGTGGCCGACTGGGCCTTGGTCCGGGCCCGGGTCACCTCTTCGAACACCTCGCGCTCGTGTGCGGCGTATCCCTTCACGCTCTCGACGAGGTTCGGGATGAGGTCGTATCGGCGACGAAGCTGAACGTCGATCTGGGACCAGGCGTTCTCCGTTCGAACCCGCAGACGGATGAGCCGGTTGTACGTGAAGATCCCGTACAGCAGGATCAGGACGGCCAGGCCGAGAACGATCCACAGCACCAGCATCGAACCCATCTTAGCTCCCCGCCTCCGGCCGGCCGGGGCCGCGGCCGGCCGCTACACGTGGGCCAGGCGGGAGATGGCGAACAGCAGCAGGAAGCCGGCCACGGTGAGGGCGATCCGGCCGGGCGAGGGCTCGCTGTGGGCCTCGGGCAACAGCTCCCCGGCCCCGATCACCAGGAAGATCCCGGCGTATACGCCAAGCCCGATCCCGAACACCCTGCCCGAGACCGCCACGAAGGACCCGGCCACGGCGCCCAGGATCGGCGTCAGGGAGTCAACGTACAGCCACCCCTGGGCCTTGTGCCGGTCGTTGCCCTGGCTGAGCACGAACGTGACCGTGTTCATGCCGTCGGCGAAGTCGTGCCCGACCACGGCCAGGAGCACCAGGAGCCCGAGCTTGGTGGAGAAGGCGAACGCCGCCCCGATCCCGAACCCGTCGAGGAAGCTGTGCACCGACAGCGCCGCGGCGCCCAGCACGCCCACGGGACGGTGGCCGGCCGCACTGAGGGGGTCGTCGCGGTGGTGCAACACCAGCAACCGGCTGAGCACGAAGAACCCCAGGAACCCCGACGCCATGGCGATCCCGACCGACGTCCCGGAGCGCAGCTTGTCGACCGCCTCGGGGAGGACGTCCAAGAGCGCGACGCCCAGGACCACCCCACCGGTGAACGCCATCGCCCCCGACAGGCGGTGCCGGAGGCGAAGCCCGACGAAGCCCCCGACCAGCGTCGACGCCACCGTGAACAGCGCGAAGACCGGGCCGAGTCCCTTCACCGGGTCATTGTGCCGCACCCGCCACGGCGTCCCGGTAGGCGTCCTCGATCTCTGCGGCCACCACCTCCCACCGGAACCGCTCGGCCCGTCTGGAGCCGGCGTCCCCCAGCCGACGGGCCAGGGCCTGATCGGTGAGCAGCCTGGAGATCGCCCCGGCAAGGGCTTCGGGATCCCTTGGCGGCACCAGCAGCCCTTCCTCGCCGTTCCGAACCACCTCGCGGTACCCGGGGATGTCCGAGGCCACCACGGGGAGGCCGGCCGCCATCGCCTCCGCCAGCACCACGCCGAAGCTCTCCCCTCCCGTGTTCGGCGCCAGGAAGACGTCGGCCGCCGCATGGTAGCGAGGGAGGTCCGCGTACTGGACCACCCCGAGCATCGACACCCGCCGCCGGACCTCCTCCGGGAGCTGCATCAGCGCGGCCCGCTCCGGACCGTCGCCGGCCACCACCAGCACCGCATCGTCGAACTCCCGGTGGACCCGCCGGAAGGCCTCGACCGCGTACCGGAAGCCCTTTCGGGGGTCCAGTCGCCCTACGAAGAGCAGTCGTCGACCGGGTGGAAGCCCCGTGGCGGGTTCCACCCCTCGGAACCGCACGACGTCGATGCCGTTGGGGACGATCCGAAAGTGGTCCGTGAAGTACCGTCCGGCGAAGGACGCCGCCGCGTTCGAGACGGCCAGCCGCACGGCGAGGCGCTTCCAGACCGTCCGCAAGAGCGGGGAGAACGCCGCCAGGGCCAGGGATCGTTCGGCGTAGGCGTGGAACGTCGCCACGACCGGGGCGGGGGACGTGAGCGCGGCGAACATCCCGGTGCTGGGGGCAAACGGCTCATGGACGTGGACGACGTCCGGGCGAAACTTGGTCAAGACGTCGCGGATGGCCCGCCGGGTCCTCGGGTCGGGGCAGATCGGCGCCACCGAGCCGTTGAATCGCAACCGGAGCGGCCGACCGATCAGGGTGACGCCGGGCGCCCCGCCCCCGGGCGGTCCAGGAGCCACGATCAGGGTCTGGTTCCCCTTCTCCCGAAGGTGCTCGGCGAGCTGGCCGATGTGGACCTGCACGCCCCCCGGCGCGTCCCAGGCGTACGGGCACGCCAGGGCGACCCTCACTGCACCAGCGGACTGAGCTGCCCCGGCCGCTCCTGGGAAACCTCGTCATCCTCCCAGGCGGCCTGGAACATGTGCCAGTCGGTGGGCGCCTCCGCGATGTAGCGCTCGAACTGCGCCGCCATCACGCTGGTCAGCGCCGTGACGTCCTCCCGGAGCACGCCGGTCCGTTCGATCTGCACCGGCCGACCAACCTTGCAGCGCCACCCCTGTTCGGTCGTGAACACCGCGCACACGGAGAGCGGCGCCCCCGCCGCGAGGGAGAGCATGGCCGGACCCGCCGGAAGCTTCCGCCGGGCGCCGAACATCTCCACCTCCACCCCGCGACCGGCGAGATCGCGATCGGCAACCAGGGTGAGGGCGTGATTCCGCGACAACAGGCCCATCAGGGTCTGGGCCACCCCCTTGCCGTCGGACAGTGGGACGATGTTCATCCCAAGGGCCCGGCGGTGCCGGAGGAAGAGCTCGAACACCCGCCGTGCCTTCAGCTCCTCCGCCACCGCCGTCATTCGGTATCCCTGGAGGCAGAGCCAGTGGCCGGCGGCGTCCCAGTTCCCCGTGTGGGGAAGCGCCAGGACGATGCCCTTCCCTTCATGGATCGCCGCGTCGATGTGTTCCCGTCCCTGGATGGAGAACCTCCGGTCGACCTCCTCCGGCGGCATCGTCCGGAGGGCGAAGGTCTCGTACCAGTACCGCCCGTACAGCAGGAAACACTCCCGGACGGCGAGCTGGACGAGGGGTGAGTCCGGCGGATGGCCCAGCACCCTGGACAGGTTCGCAGTGGCCGTTCGTCGTTCCTCGCGAGAGCGGTCGAAGGCGACTCGCTGGTACAGCTCGGCCGCCCGGAGGCCGACCGGCCGGGGGAGGTGCATCCCCAACCATTCGGCCGAACGGAAGATTCGGTATGCCCGGCGGTCGGCCCGGGTCTCTGGAGCGTCGACCGTCACGAAGCAGACGTTCCCGCCGGAGGCAGTTCGGCGCCCACCCGTCGCTGTTGGAGCACGACGTTCCACGCACGCGCCGCAGTCGCCGCCAGGGTCAGGATCACGTACAGCCAGAGCGTCGCTTCGAGCCACCCGCTCAACAGGCCGGCCACGAGCAACGCGGCGCGGAGGGCCCGATATCCCAGGCCTTCGTGCCCCCGGTAGCCGAGCGATTCCCCCCGGGCCCGCTCGTATGAGGCGACGAACGACGCTCCGAGGGCGACCAGTGCCACCACCGCCGGGCGGGCCGCGCCCAATCGCAACACCCACGCCAGGGGCGCCAGCAGGCAGGCGTCGAATGTTCGGTCCGCCACCTGCTCGGCGAAACGTCCCGCCGGGCCGCCGTCGCGCTGGGCAGAGGAGGATCCTGCCAACAGCGCGGTAGCCGCCAGGAGGGCGACGAACCCGGCGATGAGTGGATGCCGGGTGAGGATGAGGGCGGCGGTCCCCACCGCCAAGGCAGCCGACCCCACCAGCAGGCTGATCGGCGAAGCGACCACCGTCCGCGCCCTGCCGTGCCTCCGCGATCGCGCCATCTCGACGGGCGAGCCTACCATCCGACCCGGCTCGGATACCCTTCGCCACCAGCCCTGATGGGAACCCCGGTGGGCAAGGGACCCGGGAGGCCGGAGGGGCCCACAGCCCGTTTCATATAATCGGCGCTCCGGGAAGCAGTCCGGTCCAACCGAACGCATTCCGACTCGACCGAAAGGGACCGATGAACCTCTACGAGCCTCGGAACATCCGAAACGTGGTCCTGGTCGGCCACAGCGGCGTCGGCAAGACCACCCTCTTGGAGGCGGTGCTGTTCACCGCCGGCGCCACCACCCGGATGGGCAGGATCGAGGATGGAAACACCGTATCCGACCACGACCCCGAGGAGGTGCGGCGAGGGATCAGCGTGTCACTGTCGCTGGCGCCGGTCGAATGGACCGGCGTCAAGATCAACGTTCTCGACGCCCCCGGATATGCGGACTTCATCGGCGACGTCAAGGGCGCGCTCCGGGCAGCCGACGCGTGCCTGTTCGTGGTCTCGGCCGTGGATGGGGTGGAGGTACAGACCGAGGTGGTATGGGAGCTCGCCGCGGAAGCCGGCCTACCCAGGGCCATCGTGATCAACAAGCTCGACCGGGAACGCGCGTCGTTCGAGCGGACGCTCGACGGGCTGGTCGGCGCGTTCGGCACCCAGGTCGCGCCGATCCAGCTCCCCATCGGGGAGGAGCACGACTTCTCCGGGCTGGTCGACCTGCTGTCGCGGCGGGCCTACCGCTACGACGGCGGGCCGAATGGCCAGGAGGGCGACTGGCCCGAGGACCTCGCGGCGAAGGCCGAGCCGTACCGCGAGCGGCTGGCCGAATCCGTGGCGGAGGCCGACGACGCCCTGCTGGAGAAGTATCTCGAGGAGGGAGAGCTCAGCGAGGAGGAGATCGTCCGGGGCGTCAAGGCCGGGCTGGCCGACGCGAAGTTCGCCCCGGTTCTGGTCACGGCGGCGGCCAAGTCGATCGGGGCGGACCGGCTGGCCTCCTTCGTCGCCGACGCGCTGCCGTCGCCGGCCGACCGGCCGCCGGTGACGGTGCAGAAGAGAGGCGGCGACAGCGAGGAGCGCCCCACGGACCCCGCCGGCCCGCTCACCGCGCTGGTGTTCAAGACGGTGTCCGACCCCTACGTCGGGCGCATCAACCTGTTCCGCGTGTTCAGCGGCAAGGTCCGGCCTGACTCCGCCGTGTTCAACTCCTCGAAGAACACCGAGGAGCGGGTGGGACAGCTCTTCACCATGCGCGGCAAGGACCACGAGACGGTGTCAGAGGTGCCGGCCGGGGACATCGGGGCGGTGGCGAAGCTCGCCCACACCACCACGGGCGACACGCTCTCGGTCAAGGGCGACGCGGTCACCCTCCCCGGCATCGAGCTGCCCGAGCCGCTCCTGGCCATCGCCATCGAGCCGAAGACGAAGGGAGACGAGGACAAGCTCTCCACGGCCATCGCCAGAGTCCAGGAGGACGACCCCACGCTTCGGGTCGAGCGATCGCTGGAGACCCACGAGACCGTGATGTACGGGATGGGCGAGGCGCACATCGATACGATGGTCGAGCGAATGAAACGAAAGTTCGGCGTCGACGTCGTGACCCATCCGGCCAGGGTCCCGTACAAGGAGACGATCAAGGCGCCGGTCAAGGCCATGGGGCGCCACGTCAAGCAGTCAGGCGGGCACGGACAGTACGCCATCTGCAACATCGAGGTCGAACCGCTTCCACGCGGCGCGGGGTTCGAATACGTCGACAAGATCTTCGGCGGATCCGTCCCCAACCAGTTCATCCCTTCCGTGGAGAAGGGCATCGTCAAGGCCATGCAGGAAGGGGTGGTCACGCCGAACCCCATGGTGGACATCCGGGTCACCCTGTACGACGGGAAGTTCCATCCGGTCGACTCGAGCGACATGGCCTTCCAGATCGCCGGGGCCCTCGCGCTGAAGGAGGCCGTGGCCCAAGCCGGGCTGGCGCTGCTCGAGCCGGTGGTGAAGGTGGAGGTGCTTGCCCCCGAGTCCTACACCGGGGACATCATCGGGGACTTCAACTCCAAGCGGGGAAGGATCCTGGGGATGGAGGGAAGCGGGGCCGGGAAGCAGCGCATCCGGGCCCTGGTGCCACAGAGCGAGATGACGCGGTACGCCATCGAGCTCCGGTCCATGACACACGGCCGGGCCAGCTTCACCATGACCTTCGACCACTACGAGGAGGTCCCGCCGCACGTGGCCGAGAAGGTCATCGCCGAGGCGAGGAAGGCGAAGGAGGAGGGCTAGGGTCGGAGGCCGCTCGGCGATCAGATCGTCGCCGGAGCCGCCACCCCGTCCCGGAGGAACTCCTCCACGGCGGTCGCAGCGAGGGGCCGGGCGAACAGGAAGCCCTGACCCGAACGGCACCCCATGGCCTGGAGCTCGGCCAGCTGGTCCTTACCCTCGATGCCCTCCGCCACGGTGCTCAGCCGAAGGGTTCGGGCCATCTCCACGATGGCCTCGACCAGAGCCGAGCCGTCGGTGCCCGCCGCAGACAGTCCGTCAACGAACGACTTGTCGATCTTGAGGACGTCGATGGGGAAATGGCGAAGGTACCCGAGCGAGGACGAGCCGGTCCCGAAGTCGTCGATGGCCAGCCGGACCCCCAGGTCCTTGAGCGCTTGCAGCTTCAGCGCCGTCTCCGCAATGTCCTGGATGAGTGTGCCCTCGGTGATCTCCAGCACCAGCGCCCCGGATGGCAGACCGGTCTCCTCCAGGGCCGAACCGACCTGGGCGACCAGATCGCGTTCGGCGAGCTGGCGGGCGGAGATGTTGACGCTCACCCATAGCCGGGAGGCCGCAGGATGGCGACCCCGCCACTGGGCGGTCTGACGGCAGGCCTCCCGGAGGACCCAGTACCCGATGGGAACGATCATGCCGGTCGCCTCCGCGATCGGGATGAAGTCGTCCGGCATGATCACCCCCCGCGTGGGGTGCTGCCACCGAAGGAGCGCCTCCGTCCCCTCCACGCGCCCGCTGGCCAGGTCGACGATGGGCTGGTAATGCACGACGAGTTCGTTCCGGCCCAGGGCCCTCTGCAGGTCGGCCTGGATCTCCAGGCGGAGCACGGCCCGGCGGTGCATATCCGGACGGAACAGCTCCACCGGCCGCCACCTCTCGCCTTCGCCGCGTACATCGCGGTATCGGCGTTGCGCAGCAGGTCCTCGGTCTGGCCGATGGCATCCAGATGGAGGGCGATGCCGATGCTCCCGCCGATGACGACGTCCCGGTCTCGAACCGAGTAGGCGGTGGTGAGCGTACCGAGGATCCGCTCCGCCACGGTGGTGGCCCGCCGGTGTCGTCCGATTCGTCCTCCATGAGGATGGCGAACTCGTCGCCGCCCAGCCGGGCCACGGTGTCGCTCTCCCGGACGCAGGTCTGGATCCGGGAGGCCACCGCGACCAGCAGCTCGTCTCCGGCATCGTGGCCAAGGCTGTCGTTGACCATCTTGAAGCCGTCGAGGTCGAGCATCAGCAGGACCACGCCCTCGCCGTGTCGGTTCGCCCGGACCAGGGCATGGTCGACCCGGTCGTGGAACAGCGCTCTGTTGGCCAGCCCCGTCAACGAATCGTGGAAGGCCTGATGGGACAGTTCGTTCTCCAGCAGGGTCCGATCGGTGACGTCCCTGGTGTTCAGGACGAGGCCCTGGATCATGGGATCGGCGATGAGGTTGGTGACGATGCTCTCGACGTGGCGCCACGAGCCGTCTCGGTGACGCAGCCGGCATTGGATCGTGTCGGTCCCACTCGGCTGAGCGGAGAGCCTGGCGATCAGGGCCCGCAGAGGAACCGCGCCCTCTGCGTCCGCGAGGTCCGGGTAGCGGGTGCCGAGCGTCTCCTCCAGCCGCACGCCCAGGAGGCGGGCCACCGAAGGACTCTGGAACATGACCCGGCCCTCAGCATCAACCACGGTGATGAGATCGGACGCGTTGTGGACCAGCGAGCGGAACTTCGCCGACTGCTGGGCTCCTGCCCTCCGCAGGAGGAGACCCATGGCCACCGCCGCCACCGCTCCCAACAGGCCCAATCCGATCCCCACTACGACGAGATGGCCGAAGGCGGTCTCAGCGTCCTTCGTCATCTGCCCGACCGCGTCGTTCGAGATGGACGAGAGCTGAGCGCCGATCACGCGGAGGTCCTGGACCTGTCGGCCGTACCCCGAGTCCTCTGGATCAGAGGTTATGAGCCGGTCACCCGTCACCGTCAGTAGCCCCAGGAGCCTCCGCTCCTCCTCGAGCTTCCCCGCGACCCGTGCGTCGCCGACGGGAGCAATGCGGACCAGTCCGTCCACGCCCTGCACCGCCGGGACCTCGCCACCGTTCAACAGGGCATCGGCGTTCGCCAGGAGGTCCTGGGCGTCTTCCTTGGGATCGGCCCGGTACCCCGAATCGACCAGCAGGACGTCCTTGATGTACCGCTCCGCGAGGGAGCGCTGCCGGGCCGTCACGTTGATGATGAGCGCGGCTCCTCGCTGCCCCGCCATGGCATGGGCGTTGTAGCCCACGATCCCGACGATCAGCACCAGGAATCCAGAGACCATCAGGCGAAGCCGGCGGTTGAGACGGAGGTCCACGAACAGCGACGAGCGGCTGGATGTGGCTCGCTTCCTCCGGCCGAGTCCCGCGCGGGCGGCCATCGCCCGTTCAGCCACCCGTCGGTCCTTCTCCGGTCACGTCGAGCGCAGCGTGCATGCCGCCGAGGTAATGGCCTTCGAGGTTGCAGATCAGGACGTAGTGCCCCGGCCTCAGGGCCACGGAGAGCGTCTCCGACGTTCCGCTCTGCACCTCGGAGATCTCGGCGACATCCCGGAGCACGCTCTCGTCCACGCTCAGGCCGTCGGATCCGATCGGCAGCCGGGCCGGTGGAAGGTCCGTTCGGAATACGACGAACTCGTGCGTCGCCGGCGCGTGGTTCTGGATGCGGAAGGTCAGCACCCCTGAGGTCGCCGCGTGCCGGGAGGGGGTGATCCGGAAGTCTCTGAGGGAGACGTCGACCGCATGGCCCGGCGCTGGCGCGGGTGACCGGGTGCACGCCGCCAGAAACATCAGCGCCACCGGGATGGATCCCCTCTTTGCGAGGACACGTCTGCTGGGGTTACATCGCATGGTCCTCCGGCGCCCCTCCTTCTCGGGCCTTCCGACTTACTATCGGGACGCCCCACCGCGCGGTTGAGCGGGGCTTCGTTGCCATTGGCCGCCGCCATTTCGGCTGGCGCCCGTGACAAGGAGGTCAGAACAGCGGCTTGAGCTTCGAATAGGTCTCGGCCAGCAGCTCCGGAAGCACCCGGGTCTCCCCGAGCACGGTGACGAAGTTGGTATCACCGCTCCATCGAGGCACGACGTGCCAGTGGAGGTGGCCGGGGATCCCCGCGCCGGCCACCAGCCCAAGGTTCATGCCGACGTTGAATCCGTCGGGCCGGCTGGCCTCCTTCAGGGCCCGCACCGAACGCTGAAGCAGGGTCGACGCGTCTGCCAGTTCCTCCGGGGCGAGGTCCTCGAGGGTTCCCGTGTGACGGAACGGCGCCACCATCAGATGTCCCGGGTTGTAGGGGTAGGCATTCAGCATGACGAAGGCTCGCTCGGCCCGAGCAAGGATCTGGGCGGCCTCGTCATCTTCCCCGGCGGGCTTGTCGCAGAAGATGCACCCCTCGTCCGGCCCGTGCTGGGCCTGGATGTACTCGTTCCGCCACGGGGACCACATCCGCTCCACCCCCCGCGCCCACCCGACTCGGGGCTACCCGGCCAGCCCGTCGAGATCCACGCCCATGACCCGGCGTTCCCTCGATTCCTCCGCCGCGGCTTCGATGAAAGCCTCCGGGGGCACTCCGCGGACCTCGTGGCCCTCGCGGTCCCGGACGGCGATGGTGCCGGCCTCGATGTCCCGGTCCCCCACCACCACGGAGTACGGGATCTTCATGAGCTGGGCTTCTCGGACCTTCTTCTGCATCCGCTCCCGGCTGTTGTCCACCGCGGCCCGAAGCCCCCGCTCCCGCATCCGTCCGGCCAGGGCCTCCGCGTGCTCCCCGTGGCGGTCGGCCACCGGGATGACCCGGATCTGCTCAGGCGCCAGCCACAGCGGGAAGTCACCGGCGTAGTGTTCGATCAGGACCCCGCTGAACCGCTCGATGGTCCCGAGGATGGCCCGGTGGATCATCACCGGCCGGTGGCGCTCGTTGTCCTCCCCCATGTACTCCATGTCGAACCGCTCGGGCAGCGCGAAGTCGCACTGTACGGTGGTGAGCTGCCAGAGGCGGCCGATGGCGTCGCGAGCGTGGAAGTCCACCTTCGGCCCGTAGAAGGCGCCTTCGCCTTCGGCCACGCTGAACTCCAGGCCGCTTCGGTCCAGCGCCGTCCGAAGGTACTCGGTGGCGTCGGCCCACATCCGTTCCTCGCCGATGGCCTCCCCTGGCTTGGTGGACAGGTTGATCACGAAGTCGGAGAAGCCGAACGTTCGATGGATCTCCAGAGTGAGGTCGAACGCCCGCAGGACCTCGTCCACCAGCTGGTCCGGCCGGCAGATGATATGGGAGTCGTCCTGCGTGCCGCCCCTCACCCTGAGCAGCCCGTGGAGCGACCCGGCTCGCTCGTGACGGTAGATCGTCCCCAGCTCGAACAGCCGCATCGGAAGATCGCGGTACGAGCGCGTCTGCGACTTGTAGATGAGCACGTGGAACGGGCAGTTCATCGGCTTGGCGTAGTAGTCGACCTCGTTCTCGTCGTGCATCGCCGGATACATGTTGTCCCGGTACTTCGCCAGGTGACCGGAGGTCTCCCACAGCACCGACTTCGCGATGTGTGGCGTGAACACCGGCTGGTACCCGCTCCGCATGTGGATCTCGCGGATGAAGTCCTCCACGGCCTTGCGGAAGATCCCGCCGCGCGGGTGCCACACCAGCAGGCCGGCCCCGAGCTCGTCGGGGAAGGAGAACAGGTCGAGCTGCTTGCCGAGCCTCCGGTGGTCCCGCCGTTCGGCCTCCTCCAACCGGTGGAGGTGTGCTTCGAGATCCTCCTCCGTCGCCCAGGCCGTGCCGTAGATCCGCTGGAGCTGGGGCCGCTTCTCGTCGCCCCGCCAGTACGCGCCAGCCAGGCTGAGCAGCTTGAACGCGCCCAGCCGGGACGTCGAAGGGAGGTGCGGTCCCAGGCACAAGTCGCCCCAGCCATCGTTGTCGTAGACGGCGAAACGGTTGCCCAAGGCCCCTTCGGCCGCCTCGGCGGCCTCGATGATCTCCCGCTTGAACGGCTGGTCCTCGAATCGCCTCAAGGCCTCGTCCCTGGACAGCTCGCGCCGCCGGAACGGCTGGCCGGCGGCGGCAATCTCACGCATCCGGGCCTCGATCTTCTCCAGGTCCTCCGGCGAGAACGCCGCAGCCACGTCGAAGTCGTAGTAGAACCCGTCTTCGATGGGCGGGCCGATGGCGTACTTGGCGCCGGGGTACAGATCGCACACGGCTTGGGCCAGCACGTGAGCCGTCGAATGACGAAGGACGTGCAGCCCGTCGGGCTCCGCGGCAGTGACCGCCCGAACCGTGATTTCCCCGTCGTCGGGCACCGCCCAGGACAGGTCCATCAGCCGGCCGTCCACGCGGGCACACACGGCGTCCGGCGGAAGGGCCTCCCCCACCGGGCTTCCTGCGCTCACCTCCACGGATCGGCCGCCCTCGACCGTGACCTTCGCCATCGGTGAGGAATGATAGTGAGCCGGTCGGGCAGCGGCCTGCCCGCGAACCTCACCGCTCGGTGAAGCGCCGATACAGCGATTCGGCCCTGGTCCTGTGCCGGGCCATCGCCGGCCCGTCGTACGCCAGGCGAAGCGGTTCCTTCCGGCGGTCCCGCTCCTCGGAGGGTTGAGCCCGGTTCAGGCGGAACCCCCCCGGGTCACCCGCGAAGGCGCCCCGGTCCCACGTGTCGACTTCCTCGCTCACCTTTCGGAGCTGCTCCTCGGTGTGCTCGAACTCCCCGAACGACGTCCCGAAGCGTTGGTTGACCTCCCGGATCACCCCGCCGAAATCGGTGAGAAGGCGGTCGAACGGGGCGGTGACGAAGGCCGAGCGAATCGGCAGCAGCGGCTCGTAGAAGCGAAGGTAGCCCCGAACGCCCTGGGCCAGCGTGAGATGCGGATACCGGACGAGCATCGAAGGGACGCACTCCCTGGCTTCTCGGATCAGCACGATGGCGGGGATGCGCAGGCGAACCGCATCCAGGATCTGTGCGGGCGCGTGGACGTGATGGGCCACGCTCACCGGGCGGGGCTGCGCGGACAGGAACGCCGTCACCGCGAACGTGTTGCCACATCGGGGGAACCCGTCGATGACGATTTCTGAGTCCCCGGTGACGAGCTCGCCGCTGCGGGTCACCAGTCGGCGGGCCAGCCAGGGCGACCGCCCAACAAGTGTCCGCAGCTCCCACCTGAGCCGAAGCGTCGATGCGCTCATGGGGAGGGAAGCCGTGAGACGAGGTCCGGGAGGGCGGATGGCGGTCGGATCAACTGGTGGGCGCGGCAGGTTTTGAACCTGCGACCTCTTGCGTGTGAAGCAAGCGCTCTCCCACTGAGCTACGCGCCCGGATGCCACATGACGATAGCACCGGAAATAGAGGTGGCGGCGCGTGCCCGCGTCGCGCCGCCACCCTCGCCGAACCCCGAAGGGTTCGGACGCCAAGCACACCTGAAACCCGAGAGCGCCAGTCTCGCACCTCGGCCGCGGTGATGGCAAGATGACTTTGCCTGCTTCGCTCGAGATGGGGAGCACGCAATCCGAACTAGTGGCGTCGGCCCTCAGAAGGTCTGTGCGACGACCAGCACCGCCGTCGGGGACAGCGCCAGGGCAGACGGGCTGCTTCCCACCT
>DHWM01000079.1 GCA_002413185.1 Actinobacteria bacterium UBA5182 | reverse complement strand
GAAGCCGATCGCTCCGAAAAGCCTCCAGTTCATCGGTGACGACTCTCTTACTCAGCGGCGGTTCGACACCGATCTCTACTTCGCCGCCTTCATGCTTGCCCTCACCGTCGACGAGAACGCCACCAAGGCTTTCGGGCGATTTCCGCCAGCGAGGCCCGAACCGGGGAGGCCTGCCAACACCGGCTTCTACCGGCAACTCCAGGCAAGCTACGACGCCCTGATCGCCGCTGGGGAGAAGGACCCGGCCAAACAACTGGCCCAACAGATGGGCGCGAACCACCAGACCGTCAAGTCGTGGCTACGCCGAGGACGGGATTACTTGAAGGAAACGGAGAAAGGGAGCTGACCGATGTCGAAGCACCACGCAGGAATCCGCGAGCACCACGGCCGCTATCAGGTCCGCTACTACGGCCCGGACGGCAAGCGCCGATCTCAGAGCTTCCGACGGCTCACTGACGCGTTGGACTTCCAACGCGATACGAAAACCGACGTGAAGCGCGGGGACTGGCTGGACCCCGCCCGGGGCAAAGAGAGGCTCGAGATTCTCTACTCGCGGTTCGTAGCCCGAGCCCATGTCTCCGGGCGGCCATCGGAGCGGACCCTGATCGACTGGGAGCAAATCTGGCGCCAGCACATCGAGCCCACGTTGGGAGGGCGGCCGCTGGCCACGATCACCCAAGAGGACTGTCAGGCCGTCGTGGACGGCGCATCTTCACCGTGGCGGGCCAGGGACGTGCGCAAGGTACTTCACCGGCTCATGCAAGCGGCAGTGAACGAGGGCCGGATATCCCGCAATCCCGCCACGGCGTTGGACGTCCCGGAGCTTCAGCGCAAGGAGCCCGCCGTCCTCACGATGGCTGAGGTCGAGAAGCTGGCCGGGGTGATCGAGCCCCGATACGCCGCGCTGGTGCTGGTCGGCGCCTATTCCTCCATGCGGTGGTCAGAGCTCGTCGGACTACGGGTAGAGGACGTCGACTTCATTCGCCGGCGCGTTCGGGTGGAGCGCAAGATCGTGGAGTCGGGGAGGATGATCGTCGGGGAGACCAAGACCAAGAGCTCGCGGCGGTGGGTGAGCCTGCCCGAGTCGGTGACGCTTCACCTATCGGGGCATGTCCACGACCACGTCAAGGGCGACGTCCTGTTCCCTGGCCCGGATGGCGGACCCCTACGCCGCAAGACCTTCCACCGGCCCTGGGTGGCCGCCACAACCCTCGCGGGCATCCCGGGCTTCCAGTTCCGCAACCTGCGCCACACCGGAGCTACGTGGGCGCTCCAGGAGGGTGTGAGCCCCGTCCTGGTGGCATTCAGACTGGGCCACCGCTCCACCCGGATGATCGAGCAGCATTACGGCCGCCTCATCGAGTCGATGGACGCCGAGATCGCCGCCCGGCTCGAAGGTTCCCGGTCCAATGGGGACCAAATGGGGACCAAGAGGGACCATCGCGGCTCCTGAGACGAAAGAAGCGGCCCGAATAGGGCCGCTGACCTGCTGATCCTCCAGAGCGGACGACGGGATTCGAACCCGCGACCCTCACCTTGGCAAGGTGATGCTCTACCAACTGAGCCACGTCCGCGTGAGGCCCATTCTATCAATGCGGTCTGGCTGAGGGAACGGGCGCGGGCTACTCGATCGAGGCGCCGAATCCCCCCGAGGAGCCGAAGCCGCCCTCGCCCCGTTCGCTCTCGGGCAGCTCCTCGACCCACACCGCTTGCACCACGGCGACCGGCAGGATGACGAGCTGAGCGATCCGGTCGCCCCGCCGGATGGCGACCGGAGCCGAACGATCCAGGTTCACCACCGCGCAGGTGATCTCGCCGCGGTAGCCGGAGTCGATCAGGCCGGGTGAGTTCGCCAGCGTCAGGCCCTGCTTGGAGGCGAGGCCCGATCGGGGAAGGACCACCCCCGCCCACCCCTCAGGGACCGCCGCGGCCAATCCGGTGGGAACCATGGCCCGCTGCCCCGGACCCACCTCGACGTCGACGGTGGACACCAGGTCGAGTCCCGCGTCGCCAGGATGAGCCTGCCGTGGCAGGACGGCATGCTCGCTCAGGCGCTTGAAGGGGAGCTCCACGGCGCGGAGGACTGCTCGCGCTGGCCCGGATCAGCCGATGACCCGGCGGCCGTCCTTGTACACAGCCGTGATCCGGTCGGCCAGCTTGGCGAACTCGAACGGGTCCCCTTCGACCAGGACGAGGTCGGCTCGCTTCCCCGCCTCGATCGTCCCGAGCTCCTTCTCCAGCCCCATCAGCGCCGCGGCCTTCGACGTGGTCGAGGCCAGAACCGCTTCAGGAGCCATCCCCCCGTCGGCCATCAGCTCGAGCTCCCGGAGGTTCTCTCCGTGCGGGGTGACCCCGCTGTCGGTGCCCATGGCGATGTTCACGCCCGCGTCGACTGCCTTGGCGAACGACTGCTTGTGGATCTCGATGGTCTCCTTCGCCTTCTGCAGGCTGGCCTCGGGGATCTGCGCGCCCTGCTCGGCCGCGGCGACCACGCCGACCGGCGCGACCAGCGTCGCCACCAGGTACGTGCCGTTCCGAAGCATGAGGTCGATTGCCTCGTCGTCCAGGTAGACCCCGTGGTCGATCGAACGGATCCCCGCCCGGATGGCGTTCTTGATGCCGTTGGCGCCCTGGGCGTGCGCCATCACCCATCGCCCGGCCAGGGCCGCTTCGCTCACCAGCATCTCCAGCTCCTCCGGGGTGAAGTGCGAGTGACGGGGATCGTCTCGCGGCGACAGCACGCCGCCCGTCGTGGCCACCTTTATCACGTCGGCGCCGTCGCGGATGAGCTCCCGAACCACCCGTCGCATCTCGTCCGGTCCGTCCACGATGGTCCGGGGAGAGCCGGGGTAGTGGGGCAGGAACGGCACGTAGGCGCCCGAGGGGAGCCATTCGTCCCCGTGGCCGCCGGTCTGGCTGATCATCTTGATGGAGATCTGCATACGGGGGCCGGGAACCAGCCCGTCCTCGACCGCCTTCTTGACGCCGAGGTCGGCGCCTCCGGCATCCCTGATCGTGGTGATGCCGATGGAGAGCGTTCGCTTCAAGTTCGCCTGCGCCTCGAAGAACATGTAGGAGAAGGGCGTCTGGGCGAGCTTCCACATGTCGATGTGGCTGAACATGATGTGGGTGTGGCAGTCGAACAACCCGGGCAGGATGGTGTGGCCAGACGCGTCGACCTGCTCGTCGCCGTCGAGGCCGGAACCCACCTCCGCGATCGTGCCCTCGTCGACCGCGATATCGGCCGTGGCCGGCGCCGATCCCGTCCCGTCGAACACCTGCCCGCCGCTGAACACAGTTCGCATGGCCGTCTCCCCGTTCGCCGTCCATCAGCGCCCGAGACCGAAGCGCGGGGCGGCTCGCTCGCACCAGTGAAAGGGTCTCGGTCCCACGCTACACCGGGGGGCCGCAACGGGCGAACCGCGCTTCCTTGGCGACGGGGACGTTCAGGTCACGCTGATGATGAGGCGGAAGGTTTGCGCCCCGTTGGTCATCTCCAGGGTCGTCGTGCCGGGGCCGGCGCCCTGGAACGTCCACAGATCCTGGCCGCCCGGCTCCACGCCGGGCCCGCCCCCCATGGATCGAGCCGGCCGAATCCGCACGATGTCGGGGTCGGGCGCGGCGGTGATCCTCCACTGAACGCCCCCACCGGCGCCCTCGTCCTCCGGAAGGGTCACGGTGAACAACGCGCCCACGGCCACCCCGATGGTTCGGTTGTCGTCGCTCAGGTCGAGCTGAAGCTCTGCCCGATTCTGCCCGCTCGGAAAGACCGGGGTGGACGAACTGGTGGGCGCGCATCCGACCAGGAGGAAGACAGGAACCAGGAGGAAGCTCAAAGATGAGCGTCGCCGTCGCATGGCGTCCGTTGTAACACCGTCGGCATCATCCGACACCGCAGTACGCTTGCGCCCGACCACAACGGGAAAGCGTCATGGAAGAGGGGGCAGCGTGTCGGAAGCGACGGCGAACGGGGTCCGCCTCGTCCATCACACCTTTAGCGAAGGCGAGCCTGTGCTGTTGATCTGCGGAACCGGCCAGCAGGCGTTCACGTGGCAGCTGTTCCAGGTCCCCGAGCTCACAGGGAGCGGATACCGGGTGATCACCTTCGACAACCGGGGCATGCCGCCGTCGGAATGCCCGCCGGCTCCCTACACGGTTCAGGAGATGGCAGCAGACGCGGCCGCGCTCATCGAGCATCTCGGGGTCGGGCCGTGCCGGGTGGCGGGCCTCTCGCTCGGGGCGTTCATCACTCAGGAGCTCGCCCTGGCCAGGCCGGATCTCGTTCGGGCCGCGGTCATCATGGGGACGTTCGGGCGGCAGGACGCCTTCCGCAGGCTCATCGGCCAGGCCTGGGCCGAGCTCGGCAACGAGGGCACCGAACTCCCCCGGTTGTACGAGGGCGTCATGCTGGCATTCTCGGTGTTCTCGCCTCAGGCCCTGTGCGACGATGCCAGAGTGCGGCAGTTCGCCGAGGTATGGATGGCGACCCCGCCGTGGGTCGACCCCGGGCGGAGAGGCCAGATCGAAGCCGACCGTGCCTACGACGATCGCTTGGAGGCGCTGTCAGGCATCACCGTCCCGACGATGGTGGTCGGCTTCGAGCTCGACATGTTGACGCCGGCCAAGCTCTCCCGCGAGGTGGCCGAGGCCATCCCCAACTGCCGGTACGAGGAGATCCCCGAATGCGGCCACGCCGGGCCGTTCGAGAAGCCCGAAGAGGTCAACAAGCTCCTGCTGGACTTCTTCGCCGCTGTCTGAGCGACTTCTGGAGCCTCAGCTGCAACCGCTGGTCGAACCGCACCCCGTGCACACGTAGCAGGACCCGGCGGGCTGCATCTTCGCCCCGCAGGCATAGCAGAGCGGTGCGTCGAGGATCCTCGATCCCGGCTTCTCCTGCACCGAGGAGACGTCGATCACCCGTGACTCCACGGTCGGCGCCGATCGATCCGGATCCTGCGTGGTCTGCCCCGTCTGCTCGGCCGTGTACTGCTTGCGCTCCTCGATGTTCTGGACGCCCATGCCGGAGCGCTTCTCCGGCGGCAGGTACTCCAGGGCCAGGCGACGGAACACGTAGTCCACGATGGAGCTGGCGAAGCGGATGTCCGGGTCGTTGGTGATACCGCTCGGCTCGAAGCGCATGTTGACGAACTTCTGGGCGAAGGCTTCCAGCGGCACCCCGTACTGCAGGCCGAGCGACACCGCGATGGCGAACGCGTCCATCACGCCCGACAGCGTCGAGCCCTGCTTCGAGACTTTCAGGAAGATCTCGCCGATGCCGTCCTCTGGATACTCGCCTGCAGTGATGTAGCCTTCGGCCTCGCCGACGGCGAACGAGATCGTGCGGGCAGGCCTCGAGGTGGGAAGCCGGCGGCGGATCGGCTTGCCGGGCAGGTCCATGAGCGGCTCGGCCGGGATGGTCTTCTTCTTGTCGGCGGACAGCGGCTGGGCCACCTTGCAGTTGTCCCGGTAGATCGCCACCGCCTTCAGGCCGAGCTTCCACCCTTCGACGAACAGCTGCTCGACCTCCTCCACGGTGACGTCCTCCGGCATGTTCACCGTCTTGGAGATGGCTCCGGAGATGAACGGCTGGGCCGCCGCCATCATCCGGACGTGCCCCATGTAGTGGATCGAACGCTCGCCCATCGAACAGTCGAACACCGGGTAATGCTCCTCCTTGACGAACGGAGCGCCGTCCACCGTGTTGTGCTCGGAGATGTAGGCCACCACGGCTTGCACCTGGTCGTCTTCGTAGCCCAAGCGACGGAGGGCCCGCGGGACGGTCTGGTTGACGATCTGCATGGTGCCCCCGCCGACCAGCTTCTTGGTCTTGACCAGCGCCAGGTCCGGCTCGATGCCTGTGGTGTCGCAGTCCATGAGGAAGGAGATCGTCCCGGTGGGGGCGAGCACAGTGGCCTGGGCATTGCGGTAGCCGTGCTCGTCGC
>DHWM01000106.1:4370-4720 GCA_002413185.1 Actinobacteria bacterium UBA5182 | reverse complement strand
TCGAGCTCCTCGCGCATCTGGCGGAGCTCCTCCCGCGTGGCCACCAGGGGGATCATGATCTCGACCACCGGGTCCGCGCCCGCCTCCACCCGGTCGCACGCCGCCTCCACGATCGCCCGCACCTGCATGGCGTACAGCCCCGGCTTGACGATCCCAAGACGCACTCCCCGCAGCCCCAGCATGGGGTTCGCCTCGTGGAGCTCCTCCACCTTCGACAGCATCTCCCGCGCGTCGGACAGCGAGAGCTTCTCGTCGCGGAGCGTGACCGATCCCTCGCCTTTCGCCTCCGCAACCGCCACCGCCACGGCGAGGTCGACGTGGTTCGGAAGGAACTCGTGCAGCGGCGGGTC
>DHWM01000106.1:0-4210 GCA_002413185.1 Actinobacteria bacterium UBA5182 | reverse complement strand
CTCGTGCAGCGGCGGGTCGAGCAACCTGACCGTGACGGGCAGACTGTCCATCGCCTCGAAGATCCCGACGAAATCCCCCCGCTGGAGCGGCATCAGTGCCTGGTAGGCCTCGTGCTCCTCCTGGTCGGTGTCCGCGAAGATCATCTTTCGGACCGCCGCGACCCGCTCCTCCCCCAGGAACATGTGCTCGGTCCGGCACAGCCCGATGCCCTCCGCGCCGCGCTCCCGGGCGTTCCGGGCCTGGTCCGGCGTGTCGGCGTTGGCCCGGACGCCCAGCCTGCGCGCCGAGTCCGCCTTCGCCATGAACGCCTCGAACGCCTTCCAGATCTTCTCCAGTCGCGCCTCGGCGTCTCCCTGGACCGCTCGGGCCAGGGGCGGGTCCTGGAGCTCCAGGCGGGACAGGTAGACCGAGCCGTCGGTCCCGTCGATGGTGACCCAATCGCCCTCTTCAACCCGATGAGACCCCACCGAGAAGGCCCGGGCCCCTCGCTCCAGGCGTATGGCATCGGCGCCGCACACCGCGGGGATGCCCTCGCCGCGGGCCACCACCGCGGCGTGCGAGTTCGTCCCGCCGGCGCTGGTCAGGATGCCCTGCGACCTGATCATCCCGTGATAGTCGTCGGGTGTGGTCTCGCGCCGGCACAGGATGACGCGCTCCCCCCGCTCGGCCCACTCCACGGCGGCGTCGGCCGTGAACACGACCCGCCCCACCGCCGCGCCGGGAGACGCGTTCAGTCCCCGGGTGGCGGCTTCGACGCCCTGTCCCTCCTTGATCACCGGCTTGAAGAGCTGGTCCAACCGGTTCGGATCCAGGCGCTGCAACCCCTCGTCCTCGGAGATCAGGCCCTCCTGCTGCATGTCGAACGCCATCACCCATTCGGCCAAGGAGGTCCGCTTGCCCACCCTGGTCTGGAGGAACCACAGCTTGCCGCGCTCGATGGTGAACTCGATGTCGCACATGTCGCGATAGTGGCGCTCCAGGGTGTCCATGCCGGCCCGGAGCCCCTCCCAGGACCGCGGATCCAGCTGGGCCAGCTCGGTCAACTTCAGCGTGTTGCGGATGCCGGCCACGACGTCTTCCCCCTGGGCGTTGGGAAGGTAGTCGCCGTAGGGAGCCTTCTCCCCGGTGGCGGGGTCGCGGGTGAACGCCACGCCGGTCCCGCTGTCCTCGCCCATGTTGCCGAAGACCATGGCCACGATGTTGACGGCGGTCCCCAGCGAGTCGCTGATCTTGTTCTGGCGGCGGTAGTCGACGGCCCGCTTGCCGTTCCACGACCGGAACACCGCCTCGATGGCCTTCTCGAGCTGCTGGTTCGGCTCCTGGGGGAAGTCCTGCCCGGTCTCCCGCCGAACGATCTCCTTGAACTCGGCCGTCAGCGTTCTGAGATCCTCGGAGTCGAGGTCGGTGTCCTTCGCCTCCGGCCCCTTGCCCGCCTTCGCCGCGTCGAGCTTCTCCTCGAACCGGTCGGCCTCGATGTCCAGCACGATCTTGCCGAACATCTGGACGAACCTTCGGTAGGCGTCCCACGCGAACCGGTCGTTCGAGGTCTGCTTGGCCAGGCCCTCCACGCTGCGGTCGTTGAGGCCCAGGTTCAGGACGGTGTCCATCATCCCGGGCATGGAGAACTTGGCTCCGGATCGAACGCTCACCAGGAGCGGGTCGGCTTCGTCCCCGAGCTGCTTGCCCATCGAGGACTCCACGGCGCGGAGATGCTCCTCGACCTCCTCCATGAGCCCTCCGGGGAACCCCCCGCCGGCCAGGTAGGTGAGGCACGCCTCGGTGGTGAGGGTGAATCCGGGCGGGACGGGCAGGCCCATGTTCGTCATCTCGGCGAGGTTGGCGCCCTTGCCGCCGAGGAGGTCCTTCATGTCCCGGTTGCCTTCGTGGAAGTCGTAGACGTACTTGGTCATGGCCCTGCCTCCGGCTCCGCCCTGGGTGAGAGGCCAGTCTACGGCGGAGGGGTGGCGTCCCAGACTCTGACCCACCGGTCGGGGTCGCTACGGGCCAATCACGCTTCTAAACTTCGGGCATGGCCACCTGTCCAAGCTGCGGGACGCCGAACGGCCCCGGGCGGAACTTCTGCATGGAGTGCGGCACCGCCCTCACCCTCACCTGCCAGAGCTGCGGGACCACGAACGAGCCGGGGTCGAAGTTCTGCGGGAAGTGCGGGAGCCGCGTCGACGAGGGTTCGGCCTTCCCAACCACTGAGACGCCTTCGGGGGGCCCGGCTCCCTCCCCCGCGGTCGCGGAGCGCAAGCTGGTCTCGGTCCTGTTCGCCGACCTGGTCGGCTTCACCTCGATGTCGGAGTCGCGGGACCCCGAGGACGTCCGGGAGTTCCTGACCCACTACTTCGATACCGCTCGGCGGATCGTTGCCCGCTACGGGGGCACCATCGAGAAGTTCATCGGCGACGCGGTGATGGCCGTGTGGGGAACGCCGGTGGCCCAGGAGGACGACGCCGAGCGAGCCGTCCGGGCGGCGCTGGACCTGGCCGCGGCCCTTCCCGCCATGGAGCGCGGGTCGAACGACGGAACGGCCGGCGCGCAGGTCCGCGCGGCCGTGTGCACCGGGGAGGCGGCCGTCACGCTCGGCGCCGAGGGCCAGGGCATGGTCGCCGGCGACCTGGTGAACACGGCGTCGCGGGTCCAGGCACTCGCTCCGGGCGGCGCCGTCCTGGTCGACGACGTCACCCGGCGCTCCACCGAGGCGGCCATCGTGTACGAGGAGGCCGGCAGCCACGAGGTCAAGGGCAAGGCCGAGCCGGTCCGGGTGTGGCGGGCGGGGCGGGTCGTGGCCGGCCGGGGCGGCGCCCTTCGGTCCACCGGGCTCGAATCACCCTTCGTCGGTCGTGACGCCGAACTTCGCCTGATCAAGGAGCTCTTCCATTCCTCGGCGGAGGAACGCAAGGCTCGCCTGGCCTCCGTGTTGGGCATAGCTGGCATCGGCAAGTCCCGGCTCTCGTGGGAGTTCTTCAAATACATCGACGGCCTCGCGGGCACGGTGTGGTGGCACCGCGGTCGGTGCCTCGCCTACGGGGAGGGCGTGAGCTACTGGGCCCTCGCCGAGATGGTCCGGATGCGGGCCGGGATCGCCGAGGGCGAGGAGCTGGACTCGGCGCTTCGAAAGCTGCACGACACCCTGGAGGAACACGTGCCCGAGCCGGAGGAACGCTCGTGGATCGAGCCTCGCCTGGCGAACCTCCTCGGCCAGGAGGGGGACGCGGCCAGGCAGCGGGACGACCTGTTCCCGGCGTGGCGGCTGTTCTTCGAACGCCTGGCAGATGGAGGCCCGACGGTCCTGGTGTTCGAGGACCTGCAGTGGGCCGACGGCGGCCTGCTGGACTTCATCGAGTACCTGCTGGAGTGGTCGCGGAACCATCCGCTGTTCGTCATGACGCTTGCACGGCCGGAGCTGGCCGACCGGCACCCCGGATGGTCCTCCAACAAGCGCAACTTCACCTCGCTCTCCCTGGAGCCGCTCCCTCCGGCGGCAATGGCGGAGCTCCTGGCCGGGCTGGTGCCGGGGCTCCCGGACCAGGTCCGCTCCCAGATCCTGGCCCGGGCCGAAGGCGTCCCGCTGTACGCGGTGGAAACGGTCCGGATGCTGATCGACCGGGGGCTCCTGGTGCAGGAGGGCGACCGGTACCGCCCCACCGGCCCCATCGACTCGCTCGAGGTGCCCGAGACGCTCCACGCCCTCATCGCCGCGCGGCTGGACGGCCTGGCCCCCACCGAGCGGCGGCTGATCCAGGACGCGGCCGTGCTCGGGAAGACGTTCTCGACCTCGAGCCTGTCATCGCTCACCGGCATCGACCGCCGCGACCTCGAAGCCACGCTGGGCACGCTGGTGCGAAAGGAGATCCTGGGGCTTCAGGCGGACCCTCGCTCGCCGGAGCACGGCCAGTTCGGATTCCTCCAGGATCTGGTGCGAAGGGTCGCCTACGAGACGCTGTCCCGAAGGGATCGAAAGGCCCGCCACCTGGCCGCGGCCGCGCTCCTGGAACGGGAATGGGGCGGCGACGACGTGGAGGTCGCCGAGATCGTCGCCTCGCATTACCTGGAGGCCTACAGGGCCCAGCCGGATGCCGAGGACGCGCCCGAAATCCGGACGAAGGCTTGCCAGGCGCTGGTCCGGGCCGGGAACCGGGCGTCCTCGCTGGCGGCGAGCGGGGAAGCCCAGCGCTATTTCGAGCAGGCCCTGGAGCTCTC